>NZ_NTFS01000397.1 GCF_002289455.1 Brunnivagina elsteri CCALA 953 | reverse complement strand
TAGTTATGAAAAATGCACCTCTTTTATCCTGACATGCTTTGTACTCATTTTTGTAATTAATTCTGTCCGGCTACTTAAATGCACCAATTAGTTTTCATCAAGAAGGCATTGGAATTGATAAATATACTGCTGAAAAGTTGATTTTACCTGCGGTGGTAATTGATATTTGTAAACAGATTAATGATAATACTAATTTCGACTATAAGCTGAATATTACAGATGTAATTACGTGGGAAAAACAACATGGGAAAATTCCATCTGGTTGTGTGGTGTTATTGCATACGGGATGGGCAAAAAAATGGGAAAATGCTAATGATTTTATGCCACAAGATAAAGATGGAAATATTCATTTTCCTGGATTTAGTCGCGATGTCAGCGAATTTTTATTAACAGAACGTCAAATCGCAGGTTTAGGAATCGATACGCATGGAGTTGATGCAGGAATTGATACAGAATTTTCTGTGAATCGTTTGCTATTAGAAAAACCACGCATTGTTTTAGAGAATTTGAGCAACTTAGATAAATTACCACCAACAGGAATTACAATTGCGATTGCACCTCTTCGACTTCGCGATGGTTCGGGTTCTCCTGTGGGAGTTTTAGCGCTATTTTGAATTGGTAAATTTTCAATATATCTTGGCGACTTGGTGGTTATATAATGTTATATGATATTTGTAATTCAAATATGATTGCTATAGCAGTCCTAAATCATTTGTGAAAATCTCTCTATATTATCTTGGCGTTCTCAGCGTCTTGGCGGTTTATTCTTTCAATCTTTTTTCACAAATGCAGATGTTAACCAAGCAGTAGAATCTGCCCGCAAAGCTTATCAAACATGGCGAAAAATTCCTGCTCCAACTCGTGCTGAATACATTTTTCGCGTCGGAGAATTATTACTCCAACATAAAGAAGAACTCGCACAATTCATCAGTCGGGAAATGGGTAAACCCCTCACAGAAGCACGGGGAGACATCCAAGAAGGGATTGATTGTGCATTTTACAGTGCAGGGGAAGGAAGACGCTTATTTGGGCAAACTACCCCCTCGGAAATGCCCAATAAATTCGCAATGACAGTCAGAACCCCCATTGGTGTTTGCGCTTTAATTACCCCCTGGAATTTCCCTATCGCTATTCCTTGTTGGAAAGCAATGCCAGCACTAGTATGTGGGAATACAGTCATCCTTAAACCTGCCGAAGAGACCCCAGCTTGTGCAACAAAATTAGTCGAGATTTTTGCTTTATCAGGTTTACCAGATGGAGTTTTTAACTTAGTACATGGAGTTGGGGAAGAAGTAGGTAAAGCATTAGTAGAACATCCCGATGTCAACTTAGTTTCATTTACAGGTTCCTCAGAAACAGGTTCACAAGTCGGGGAAATTTGCGGACGTACCCACAAACGAGTATGTTTAGAAATGGGTGGAAAAAATGCTCAAATTGTCATGGAAGATGCAGATTTAGAGCTTGCACTTGATGGAGCAATTTGGGGTGCATTTGGAACTACTGGACAGCGTTGTACAGCAACAAGTCGATTAATTTTACATCACGATATCAAGGCAAAATTTACAAAAATGTTATGCGATCGCACCAGTAAATTACGTTTAGGTGCTGGTTACAATGTTGATACCGAAATTGCGGCAATAATTAATCAAAGACAGTTAGAACGGGTTTGTAAATACATGGATATTGCCCGTGCAGAAGGAGCAAATATTTTAATTGGTGGGGAAATTGCTGCTGAAGGTAATTTAAAAGACGGTTATTTCTTTAAACCCACAATTTTAGATAACGTCACACCACAGATGCGGGTTGCTCGTGAAGAAATTTTTGGTCCAGTAGTTGCTTTGATGGAAGTAAAATCATTTGAGGATGCGATCGCAATTATCAATGATACTAATTATGGGCTTTCTTCTTCGATTTATACTCGCGATATCAATAAAGCTTTTGTTGCAATGCGGGATATTGAAGCGGGTATTACCTATATAAATGGTCCCACAATTGGTGCTGAAGTGCATCTACCTTTTGGTGGAGTCAAGCAAACTGGAAATGGACATCGTGAAGCTGGAAGCGCTGCGATTGATACATTTACTGAATGGAAAACGGTTTATGTAGACTTTTCGGGAAGTTTACAACGGGCACAAATTGATAATAGGGAATAGAGCATTAAGAACTACAATTATTTATTAAGATTGTCTGTAAGAGATGCTGTAAGAAACTGGGTTTCTCCTCCATGCAAAATCTAAAGTCAAGTATGATAAATTCAAGAAGCCCAGTTTCTCTCAAAACGAAAAACCTCCAAATTAAAGGGAATGTGAAGAGTTTTTTTCTGGAATTGGATATGTATCTGGTGTATCTGTTAATTCAACGATAAACTTGGGAAAAATAAGTATACCTATCCTTCATAACATGAACATCACAAATACATTTTTGGAAATCCATATATGAAAAGTTTTTTTAACGCAATATTTCAAGCTATCTTTTGGGGTTGGAATCTAATTTTCCTATCAGTTGTGTATTTGGGAATTTTGCCATTCATTGGTATATTCTTAATACTTGCAACCTTCGAGGGGCAGATTCCCATTGAGTTTTTCTTCTCCCTATGTACATTAATTGCAGTACCAGTAGCTTGCACAATTATTGGGGGTAAAAAGTTTAGCAGTCAACCTCTAGAACTCTTACGACTATTTTATGCTGTTGAAGCACCCTTAGTTTTACTTTGTGGGTTGCGATTATTTGTATTTCGAGAACTTACCCCTGCGAGTGTCCACATTTTAATCAGTATAGGTGTTTGTATTTCTGCCTTTGCCGCAGAAATGTTGTATGGTTATGCAAATACAAAACGTAGCATTGCTTGGTTGCAAATGTTAGTCCATAGTTTAATGCTATTTGTTGGTATTTATGCTGGCAGTATTCTGCTATTTTATGCTTTACCCGTTGCAGCTTGGTTAATCGTAGAAATCCTCAAATTTGAATGGGCTATCAATCTTTGGCAGATATTTATAGCCAACCCAGTAATTACCATTGTTTATGGAATTCCTTTTTACTTCCTACTATTTGGAATGACTTGTTCGCTATTTGTAGCAATGCCTTCCTTAGTTGCATATCTGTATACTACTTCTGGGATAAAAATCTTAAAAGCATTTGCAGCACAGTACGGAACCAAGAAAGCAGTAGCAGGATTTTTGGGAGTTGCGATCGCAACTTTTACCCTCTTCATTTCTTTCCAGCAACAACCACAAGTTAAAGCTTTTTCCCTCCTCAATAATCCCCCGCAAACTGATAATGCTCGTCAAGTTTTATTGTCGAAGTCAGATACAATTCGTTCGGGATTAGTCAATGCCTATTTATCAAATTACCGCTATCTCAGTAGTGTCAAAGATAATAATCATATTGAGAATATGTATGAAAAAATCTTTGGCTTTCCTAAATCAGTTAATAAAAGCATCCAAAATATTTACAATCAATTAATGTCACCATTTTTATATAATGGGACAGAATCCGATGTTCAAAAAGCAGATAAACTTTACTCACAATTTTTTGATCTTCCCATCCAAAAAGGTGAACAAAATGCTATTAATCACGCTTTAGAATCAACTTCTAATTTAGATGAAGCTAAAGCTGGATTGCTCAATCTCAACCAGAAAAAAGTGTGGTTGAAACAGCAAGAAGTTACCACAAAAGAACATAAAGACTGGGCAAATGTAGAATTACATGAGATTTATGAAAACACAACTAGAGATGTCCAAGAAGTATTTTACTCCTTTTCATTACCAGAAAGCGCAGTAATTACAGGTCTTTGGTTAGGTGATACAGCAGACTTATCAAAACGTTTTGAATATGTACTTTCTCCCCGTGGTGCAGCACAAAAAGTATACAATCAACAAGTACAAAGAGCAAGACCAATTGACCCAGCATTATTAGAACAAGTTGGACCAAGACATTACCGTTTGCGAGCATTTCCTATACCAGTAAAACCCTCACCAGCACAACTACAATCTCAAGGAAATATTCCTACAGAAATGCATCTTTGGTTAACTTACAAAGTCATGCGACAAGATAAAGGTTGGGCATTACCACAGTTAGGAGAAAAACGAAATATCTATTGGACAAATGGTTTAGTAAATAAAACCAAGCGCATTCGTAATGGTCAAGTTATTAATCAAATATACAATGAAAAAAATGACAAAAATCAAAAATCAGATGATTGGTTAGAAGCATATTTACCTGGAAACAAAGAACTAGGTATCCACACAGTAAATTTAAGCTTCTCCACAAATGAATACAAAATCACAGCAAAACCTCTAAATACACAAGATTATTCCTTACCCATAAATCAACGCTTTGCGATTGTTCTCGATACTTCCCGTAGCATGAACTCCCATATTCAGGAATTAGAAAAAACCTGGAATTGGTTGAGAAAAGAAGGATTTGCTAACAATAACCTAGCTGATAACGATGCTGATTTATATCTCACATCCATCCCAGGGACAGAACCAAAACGACTTGATGATATTAATCAATTCAAACCTGGAAAAATGACCTTTTATGGAACTATGCAACTCAAAGAAATGTTGCAACAATTTGACAAAATGCGGGGTAATACTAATTATGATGGTATTTTGTTAGTCACAGATGAAGGAAGTTACGAATTATCCGATGATAAGAAAAATCTTCCCAAAATCAACTCACCACTATGGTTAGTACATTTAGGTTCGCTTCCCAAAGCTTACGACGACACAATTATTAAAGCGATCGCAGATAGTAATGGTGGAGTATCTACCGATATTTCCGAAGTTCTCAAAAGACAAGCAACAAAATCGAAATTAGGAAACTCAGTTGTAAACGTCATCGATGGTTACGCTTGGTTCATGGAGAAACTTACCAACCCTTCTTCTTCACTTTCTACTCCCAATTCCTTCGATTCCCTAGCAGCTAGACAGCTAATTACAGGTTTAAGTCGTGAGAAAAATTTAGACCAATTAGCAGAACTCGACGCAATTCACGAATTAGCGAAAAGGTTCAAAATTGTTACTCCTTACTCATCGATGATTGTCCTAGTAAATGACGAACAACGCAGACAATTAAAAGAAGCAGAAGCCGATAAAGACCGCTTTAATCGTAAAATAGAATCAGGGAAAGAAGATTTAACTAAACCCTCAAATCCATTGAAATCTGCCAGTATTCCCGAACCTTCCACTGGTATTGCCGTGGTAATAGCAGGAATCCTGTTTTTTGTGTTTACGAAAAAGCGACGGATGAATGTGAATTAATTAATAATATCCCTGACATTTTTTAACAGTTGGGGATACGAAATCAAGAGAAAAGGTGAAAATCAGGGTTATGAGCGAAAATAATAGCAACAATCAAGAAAGTGACAATCAAGATTATTTTAAACGCGATCGCACAGAAGCAGACAAATTTGTAGTCGAAATTCCTCCCGAAAAACCTCCCACATACCACGAAAAACTTCCATCAGGTTTCGATCCAATGGGGGAAATATATCTCAGAGGACATGCTTACAGAGGTTTATCTAGTGGAACTCAACCTTGGTGGGTAATTATATCAGGATGGTTCATTTTTGGAGGTATTGCCTTCATGATAATTGGTGTTGCAATATCTTCGTTATCTCCCGTGCTGATTATTCCCTTTCTTTTTGCTTTAATTCCGGTGATAATTTTGTGGAGGGGTACTGCTGCTAAACTTGCTAATCGCAAATCTCAAAGAAGATAAAATTGGATTAATCCGGCTTATTTTTTTCTTTTGCTTCATTGCAATAGACAGAGCTAACCCCTAACTTCAAAATCTTTAGGTGTGATATCATAACCACCAAACTTATCTAAATATTCCAGAATAGAAGTACCAAATCCATCTCGCGAAACTTTACCTAAAACAAGTAAATCCACAACCTTATCTGGGGGAGCATCCCACTTTTTATTTAGCGAGCAAAGATTAATCCATTAAGGTAAGCACAACGGTGAGCAATGACTTGAGG
>NZ_NTFS01000396.1 GCF_002289455.1 Brunnivagina elsteri CCALA 953 | reverse complement strand
GCACTGAATATATACTATGTGCTTTTAGTTATTTTGTATGTCGGATAATAAGATAAATAATTCTTTGAAAGTTGTTTTTTTGTGGGATTGGGAAGATAATCCCTATAAAACATTACTGACAAAACATCTTAATTCTCTACCAATACGGGTAGAACAATGTGTCTGGAAATCATCTGAACTTCCATTTTTTCTACCGAAAGTTTTTACAAAGCTAAATTTTAAGAATATAAATTTTAATAACCTCAATGTTAAGAATATCAAAAACAACAAATTTGATATTCTACACTTTCAAACTCTACATCCATTCATTCTACCTAAAAATGCAAATAACAAAATTAGTAGTATTCTCAAAATAATTTTGTTTGTATGTCAATCATTGATATTAAAAAGTTGCGGAATTAAACTAGTTTGGACTGTGCATGAATGGTCAAATAAAGTTGATACAAAAAACAATTTTAGTAAATTGCAGGGATTAATTATAGGTTACTGTTTAGATGGGATTATTACACATTGCGATCGCACCAAACAAGAAGTTGAATTAAAGTGTTTTCTGAAGAATAAATCAAAGGTGTTTGTAGTGCCTCATGGCAATTATATAAACTACTATGAAAATACAATTAATAGTCTAGAATGCCGACAAAAATTAGGGATACCAGAAGAAAATACTGTATTTCTGATTTTTGGCTATATTTACCGCTACAAAGGAATTTTAGAAACAATAGATTGTTTTAAAAAGCTAAATTCTCATCTCAACCAGAATAATCTAACTTTGTTAATTGCTGGTAAAGCATGTGAAGATAATCTTGAAGAATTAATTAATAATAGTATTTGCAAATCTAAAAATATTCTGTTTTTTTCAGAAGAGATTCCAGATAATCAAGTGCAAATTTATCTAAATGCTTGCGATTGTGTCATGATTCCATACAAAGTTTTTACAACTTCAGGAGTAACACTTTTAGCGATGTCATTTGGTAAAGCTTGTATTGCCCCACAGATAGGATTTTTTGAAGATATATTGAATGATTCGGTTGCTTTTCTTTATGATTCTCATGATGTAAATGGATTGTTTAAGGCAATGCAAGAATCTGTAAATAAAAAAAATGAGATGTCAGAAATGGGTGAAAATAATCTGAAACTAGCAACTCAATATAATTGGGAGTTTATTGCTAAAAAAACTCTCGAAGTGTACAACAATTTTTTGATACAAATTTAGAGAGTGTTGATAAATTCTCACATAATACTGTAGGGTAAACAACCGTGGGTTCCCCTACAGTATTATCGATTAATAACTATATTTCACTCAACTAATAACTGCTGTATAAATATGCAGCAAGAGATGCAAAGTCTACCTATATTCTATCTCTAGTATTTTATCGATCAGTGGATGCTGTAGGTGGTTCTAGATTCCTCACGGCAGTCCAAGAATTGGTACTAGTGTCATAACAATACCACGCTCCCAGCTTTGCATCACGGTAGCAAAAGAGCGAACGACTGCCAGCACTGAAATTATCAGTAAGGTAATATAAAACACCACGAAATGGATATATCTTGCGACTCAATCGTTTGGCAACGGCTTGATTAGGGCATTCTACAACGAATACGGGTAGACCATCCAAGTGTGCCAACGAGAAGAAGCACATCCGTAAAATTGCCCGCAACCAACTTTCCGAACTATCGAAATAGTCGTCAATGATTTTATTGGTTAGAGCTTGCTCCAGGGAACGATTTTCTATATCTGGAGCATCGAGATTGGACATAGCACCACCTATCGCTACACCTTGATTGATGTCATTTGATATCTTATTCTGGAATTTATCTATATGCCAACCGGGTTTGTAGGGAAAGAGGGGAAAGGGACAAATGCTAAACTCAGTACTCAATCTTCCTAACTCATATTTAGGTTCCCACAAATTGGTAGAATTGAAGGCTGAATATGATACAAAAAACCCATGTCTACTGATACAAACCAAGCTACAACAAAAGGTGCTGATGCAATTGATTCCGCGATCGCACGTGGAATCGATTTTGATGGTACTACAATTCCTCAAGCCAAACTAGACCTATATAGCAATGTGATGGCTCTGGAAGGCAATCGTCAGCGTAGTGGAGTCTCAAATACAATGCGATCGCGGATTGTACGAATTGGTGCAAAACACATTTCTCACCCCGAACTCGATACAATGCTAGCTGACGCAGGTTTTTCACCTCTCAAGGAAAGGGAAATCGCTTTCTTTTATGGTGCTAAGTAGTTAATCGAACACGAAGCAAGAAATTATACAAATTGTAGGGGCAAACGGTTGTTTGCCCTAATTTAAATTCCATGCCCTAATTTATATTCCATACCAACCATTAACCATTTACTAATTCCAAAAACCAGTTACCCCATATCCTAAATCTGCCAACATGTGACGCAGCAACGGTAAACTCAACCCAATTACGTTGCTGTGACAACCGTCTATTTTCTCTACAAGTACGCTTCCTTTACCTTCCAAAGCAAAAGCACCAGCACAATTGAGTGGTTCTCCTGTAGCTGCATAAGCCTCAATCTCGCGATCGCTAACATTGGCAAAGTAAACTTTGGTTATTTGACACTTAACCAACATCCGATTTTTAGAAGTATCGATTAAGACATGACCCGTAAGCAAATCGCCGATATTACCACGCATTTCTTGCCAGCGTAAAATCGCTTCTTGCGGATTCGCTGGCTTACCATGAATTTGACCATTCACAGCTAAAACTGAATCACAACCCATCACCAAAGCCGAATCAAACTTGGGAGAAACCCTTTCGGCTTTGCGTTGTGCTAGTACCTGTACCAATAATACAGGGTCGCGTGATTGAACTTGGGACTCATCGAAATTACTGGCGCAAACTGTTGGTTCGATACCGATAGATTGTAATAATCGCTTACGTGCAGGGGAAGCAGATGCAAGTACAAATTGTGGAATACCCATAATGACGAGGACAAAAAAAGAGAAAGAGAATGTTTTTGAACCTCCCCTTAGAGTATGTTTGAAAAGTCGGACAAGGTATAAATTGTCATTCTGAGTGGAGTCTTACGGAACGTACGCACTACGCGTTGCCGCAGGCTAGAATCTTGCGTTTCATGCGTATATTGAGATGCTTCGTGCCTCAGCATGACATTTCGGGGTACTTTTCAAACATCCTCTTAGAGGCAGGGCTATTTAGTTTCCTTTTAGACAGGATTTGTCAAGATGGTTAGCGATAAAATCCTTACTTATGATGATGACGAAATGAACTTTTAAACACTTAAATACCCGTGATTTCGTTCATTTTATCGGCACGCTGGTAACAAAATAACTAGTTTTAAATTGCTAGAACCCTTGACTTTTATAGCGTTTTAGAGTGTGAATCACCCCTGCCCCTTAGAGGTGTTTATCAAATAATTATTAAGCGCCAAAAACCTTATTATAGAGTTCTCTAAAGAGGACTAAGGAACGCGGATTAAATAAAGTGCAAAATTACCAAAAGTAGGTGTGTTAGCGCAGCGTAACGCACCATTCCAAATCAAATCGAAAGTTGTAGGTTATCAAATCCTCATTCCTAAGCTACTAAACTCTTAATTTCTTCTCTGGCTCATAGCTGATTTGTGGTATGAATTATGCCTCAGATTTTATTTATAAACGCCCTCTTAGTAAGTGGAGATGGCACAGGGGGTGGGGTTAATTCTATTCGTCTTCATATTAACTTGCTATAGCCGTTAACCATTAACTAATAAACCTGAAACGAATCGATTGACTCTTGAATAATTCGTTTGACTTTTGACCAGCGTTTTTCTGTGACTGAGGCATTGAAAGTAAATAATTTACCACGACTAACTGTAACACTGGCTAAATTGTGACGTTGTTGATTGTTTGGAAGCTTGATTAAATATTCAAATTTGTAATATTTTTTGCCTCCAATTTCTCTTTCTGCTGCATCTACTAATTCAGCTTCCCTTCCAGAGCCTTCAGGAGCAAGGGCATTTTTACCTAGTTTATACCCGACTTCTCCAGGTGTACCCAACTCAGATAAGGTTTTCCCTCCTGGAACTGGACTAATTATCACCGATATGTTTTCTGATGGTTCGATAATGTCATGAAACACAGTATCAGGACCATTCGCAACTTTTACTTGTACCCAACCATTGGGATATGTAAACTCATAACCATCATCTGTATCTGCAAAACTTTTGAGTCCAGCCGCAGTTGCAATATCAGAATAACTGAAACTCAAGCTAAAAACCAATAATAAAATCAATCCAATTCGTGTCCACATTCTTTCTATTCCTTAGGCTGAGAGCAACAAGAGATTCATGCAATACATCTCTAAACATTGTCCCATCAAGAGTGACCATCGTAAAAACTACCCAGTGGATTATCGGAGTTCGTCAGAAGGAAATATAAAGTATGGAGACGTAGTAATGCTACGTCTCTACATCAGATTTTCCGGAGATATCTAAAGATATAAATGCGATCGCGCTTTGCTTCAAAGCTGCTTTCGTAGTGCTATATTACTCAACTACCATACTTAATGCCATCCTTAGCTTCCGCGACGAGGATGTTCAATGTCACTCAAACCACGTAATTTTCGACCTCCTGGAGGTCCTGTATAGACATCAGCTTGCGGAACTTCATTAGAAAACTTTAAGCCAGTTCTAGTTTCAAGCTCAGTAACCGAAACTTGAAAGTTATTGAATTCTCCAACAGGTCTAAGTCCAAAGGGAATTTTGTCAATAAACTTCTCCTGGCTAACAACATAAGCACTTGAATAGAGTTTGCCACTTCCATCTACGACCAAAACTACCTTCCAGAAGAATTTAGGAACTTGAATTCCCCGATGAACTACATCATTTTGTTGAAAAATGGGTCCAGTGAGAACAGTTGCCAAAAGATCATCTTGATCGGTGTTGGTGAGGATGAAATTTTCCAATCCCTGCCAGAGTTCTTGTGATTGATTAAACTGAAAGTGTTGGGGAGAGCAATTTGTAAAATGAAATGTATCGCTGTTGGCTAACCTAACTGTAGCTTCGTCTCCCCAATTTGGGTCTTGCCGACGAACTAAGTGCCCCCGGTCAAAAAAATTACCTCCAGGTTCATTGCCGTAGAAGTTATTTCCAACCTGCAAAGCTTGAGGTATGCGTGCATCAAAAAACCATTCATCCTTTCCTCGTTCCAGTCCAATCCACTGCTTGCCGTCAATATTAACCGCAGTGAAAAATGCCAGACGACGGGTTTCACACATTACGATCGAGAAGTGCGTATAGCGAAGAACATTATCTTGCACCCCTATTACAGGTACAACTGAACCAAATACCAGGGCAGTTGGTGTTAATTCTGGTAGAGGAATATTCATCCCCAGGAAGTCTGAATTATAACCTTTACGATCCTGATAATAGCTCAGAGGACGAACACTACTATCGTTACTGAAGCGATCGCCTGTGGATATAGGAGGATGCTGCTTTTTGCTTTCCAAGTTAATTTCAACCCTAATTTTATCATCCACTATAACAGGGGTATTACCTGTTTGACCAACAACACTTTCATGAGATGTTGTATCGGAAAATACTGGAATTTCTTCAATATCCTCCAGGAATGCTTGAATGATGGAAAAGGCAAAACCACCCCCCAAGCTTGGGGGGTAGGTATATTTTTATCCTTCCATACTGATAATGGAACAGGCGATCGCATTGGGGAACACCAAGAAATAAATTCTCCAACATTGTAGGGGTGGGGTGAGTCCACTTGGCGGTGTCGGTTTCCGTCCCCGAAGTTTGCTCAACGCGGGGAACCCGCGCACGCAACTTCTCTTCGTCAAAGTGGCGTTGGCGAAGCCTGCGCTTTGCGCTTACCTGAAAGGTCTCCCCACCCTTCGCGTGATAGTGTTGGTAAGTATATGAGAAAGAAGATTTTATTTTCTGGAAGTCCCTAATATATAGCGGTTCTCAGTTGATTTAAATACAGTTTGTGATTAAGAGTGCTGTAGGGGAACCCACGGTTGTTTGCCC
>NZ_NTFS01000395.1 GCF_002289455.1 Brunnivagina elsteri CCALA 953 | reverse complement strand
GTTTGGATGAAATACAATCCAGGGCAAACAACCGTGGGTTCCCCTACAGCACTCTTAATCACAAACTGTATTTAAATATTTAAATCAACTGAGAACCGCTATAGATGGTAAATAAATTGTCGGTGAGTTGATGGATTGACGAATGCAGATGAGATACCGCAACCGTGTTGGAATGTGAAATTAAGCGAGAGTACTGAAATAAATGGATTTGAGGAATTAGATAGCCCAAATAATCGGGTTGTAGTTTCTGCTATAAATTACTTGTTTTCAAAAAAAATCCGAGAAATATTACAAAATATTAACGGCAGCCAGTTTAAAAATAATAAATCGTATACAAGTGCGTACACAATTTAGGAGAAAATAGTTTGTACTGTTCATTGCTCGTATGTGTCAATGTTTGGCTGTAACAGATTAAGGTAAAATTAAGGTAGTTGAATTGTCTGATTTGACATCTGCTGCACCTGCGTAACCGATTAATAACCTTATTGGTGGAAATTTTAATTTTAGGTTCTCGAACTTTATGTTGATTAATTCCCAATCCCCCACTTTTCAAACAGAAACTTCAAAATTTCTACCTCCAGCGAATGCGAAAGAGCGAGTCAGCGCTTTCATGCGTCAGTTACAAGATGAGATTACTCAGGGTTTGGAAGCTATTGATGGTGTGAATAAATTTCAACAAGATAGCTGGGAACGTCCTGAAGGTGGTGGTGGGCGATCGCGTGTTTTACGTGACGGTGAAATCTTCGAGCAAGCTGGTGTAAATTTTTCGGAAGTCTGGGGTGATACTTTGCCACCTTCGATTTTGAGCCAGCGTCCAGAAGCTGCGGGGCATCGTTTTTACGCCACTGGTACATCGATGGTATTGCACCCCCGCAACCCCTACGTGCCTACGGTACACCTAAATTATCGCTATTTTGAAGCGGGTCCTGTATGGTGGTTTGGTGGTGGTGCGGATTTAACTCCCTACTATCCTTTTGCGGAAGATGCGAGTCATTTTCATAAAACTTTTAAACAAGCCTGTGATAAACATCACTCGGAATATTACCCAGTATTTAAACGTTGGTGTGATGAATATTTTTATTTAAAACATCGGGGAGAGACAAGGGGGATTGGTGGATTATTCTTTGACTATCAAAACGGTCAGGGTGAACTGTATCCAAATTCTCAGAACACTCCTGCGATCGCATACGACACGACAGGTAGCAACGCTGCTGCTTATAGTCAGCAAATCGGAGCCATAGAAGCCCGTACTTGGGAAGAATTGTTTGCATTTATTCAAGATTGTGGTCGAGCATTTTTGCCAGCATACCTACCAACAGTAGAAAAACGACACAAAATCGAATATGGCGATCGCGAGAGAAATTTCCAACTTTATCGTCGCGGTAGGTATGTTGAGTTTAATTTGGTTTACGATCGAGGCACTATTTTTGGCTTGCAAACCAATGGTCGTACTGAATCAATCTTGATGTCCTTGCCTCCTTTGGTACGTTGGGAATATGGCTACAAACCCGAACCAAACACCCCAGAAGCCGAACTCTACGACACTTTCCTCAAACCCCAAGATTGGGCTAACTGGACAGCAAACCATAAATAAGGCAGAAGGCAGAAGAAATTAAGTGCGGTTTTACACTAGGCTTAATTTCAGAGTTTTTGGGTTCTGCAATTTAGACGTGTTTTAGCTTATCTCCTGACTACTGACTTCCATTGATAGAATACTAGGCAACAAAGAATAGCCGGGGAAAGGCTGGGATAAAAGGCTATTAAGTATAATTGGCACGTAAAGCCTGTTGGCATTGAGTTTAATGGCTATTTCAGGCGTTTTCAAGATACCTTTTTTTTACTGACGTGCCGTTTTTACTCAATAGCGATAAAAGGCTGTAGCTTGTTATTTGAGCTACAGCTTAAATATTTTTAAATTAAATGGGGTCTGATTTGTACGGATTATTAATGAATCGGTTAGAAAAACTGGATGCTACTGCAAATACAGGTTATAAAAAATACTAGTGAAGTATTTTTGATAGCAACTAACCATCAAAAATCAATCAGCCGTATTGAAACTTCAGAAAAGTGCAAGGGGATATTCTGTGATACACATTGACCAAAAAATTTATACAATCGAAGACGGTAATAATGTGATTGTTCTCACGCCATTAGGTCGTTTGGACATTACCACAGCTTGGCAATTTCGCTTAAAGTTACAGGAATGCATTTCCAAACTGAGTGGTCATGTAGTTGTCAATCTCGGTCAAGTGAACTTTATCGATAGTTCTGGTTTGACTTCTTTAGTCGCGGGAATGCGAGATGCCGATAAAGTTAAAGGTAGTTTCCGAATCTGTAACGTCCATCCAGAAGCCAAGTTGGTTTTTGAAGTGACGATGATGGATACTGTTTTTGAAATTTTCGAGACAGAAGAGGAAGCTTTAGAAGGAGTACCTCGCAGTATTGCTAGATAGTTTTTATATTTTAGGATACATTTCCGTCACTCAGTACAAGAAGAAGGATTTTGGGGAAGAACTGGTGTGAGACTTCTTTCTGTTGAAGCTAAATTTCAAATTTCAATTGTTTTCGCTTGGTGTAGCAATATGGTCCTAAAATCGCTCCCCAAGTCGCTGTTCCCGTAGTTGAATCTATACCTTTATCGTAAGTATTTAATTCTTCTTGAGTTGCCTCAAACCCCAATGAGACTTGGATTGTGTTCCCCTGATAGATAAAAGTGCAACAAGCTTGGGGTGGTGGTGTTGCCGAAAATAGGTAATGATTTGTAGCTAGCTCGCGAATAGAAACATTTAAAACACATCCTGGAAGCAATTCCAATTGTTCTGGTGTGAGGCTGGTTAGTAAACTTGGGTTGGAACCTCCACCAGACAATGCTTCTGGGTTTTTGGGCATGTAGTATTGAACTTGTAATGGTGCTTCGGGATTATTGGTTTCACGCAGTCGGATGATTCGCTGACGGTATGGTTGGTCAAGTTTGAGAATGTTGGCTTGTTCAGCAAATATTGTGAGGCTGTCTTCAGTGAAAATAGGAATAGGAACTTGCCACAAACGCAGATGGACATACCAAGCTGGGTCATCGAGTGCCTGTTCACGGTTATCAAATTCACCAGCGAGATACTGTGCTAGGGCTGTTAATTGCGGCGAAGGATGCATATAGTAATGTATTATTAACTTGGCTACTGATAGCTAGTAGTCGGAATGAATTTTAATTTTTTGTTCAGGCAAAAAAAAAACTAGCTAAAAAATGTTGTAGCTATAATTATCCTATTGTGAAGCAAGTTATAAAAAAATTTCACCACCAATTCAAATTTGGCAAATGAAACTTGGTAAACTTGTCAGCAAGAAAGAAAATAAATACCAGTCGCCCTTATAATTATTTTTGTGAATAACGTCCGTACACTCTCTGATACAAAAAAAACTTTCTACAACCTTCATACCCGTCCGGTTAACACGATTTATCGTCGGGTTGTGGAAGAAATGATGGTGGAGATGCATTTGCTGTCTGTGAATGTAGATTTTAGCTACAATTCAATCTATGCTTTGGGTGTTGTCACAGCATTTGAGCGTTTTATGCGGGGTTATGATCCTGAAGTAGATAAAGCGTCTCTCTTTAATGCCCTTTGTCAGTCAATCGAAACAAATCAGACTCAGTATCAACAAGATGCTCAAAGATTGCAAGAAATTGCTAAAAGTGTTCCTGTACAAAATTTAGTAACATGGCTAAGTCAAGCGAAACCTTTGGAACGGGACGAAAAATTGCAATCGGAATTGTATACTATTGCCCACAATCCGAAGTTTAAATACAGTCGCTTGTTTGCAATCGGTTTATTTTCCCTGATTGAAGCATCCGATCCAGAATTGGTTAAAGACGAAAAACAGCGTACCGAAACCTTTAATGCGATCGCACAAGGTTTGCACATTCCTGATGACAAACTCAACAAAGATTTGGAGTTATATCGCTCCAATTTGGACAAAATGGCACAAGCTATGGTAGTAATGGCTGATATGGTGGCAGCCGATCGCAAAAAACGCGAACAACGCGCTCAAGAGCGATCGCAAAAAACTACGGTTATTACTATTCCGACTGATAGTTAAGCAAGGCAAGGGAAAAGGGAAACGGAGGAAAATACAAAAAAATTCCTATTCCCAAATTCCCAATGCCCCAATCCAGTATTAAACCGGAAGTACGTTGTAAATAAGACTACTTACTAAAGAAAGTGCTAAGGCTCCAATAATTGCGCTCCAGATGCCGTAACGCAAGCGAAATCCCTCTACTAAATAAGCTGCCAAACCAAAACAAATTACGGAAATAATAAAAGCAAAAAGCCCATGAAACAGATTCAGGGTGAGAAAGTTTGGTATCTTGACGAGCAAATTCAGAACTGGCTTTACTAAAGAGTTGAGAATTCCTAAAACCGCAGCAGAAATCAAAGTTTTGGGAAGAGTATCAATTTCTACTCCAATTGGTAATTTACTAATTACAAAAAAGCTAACTGCCGTTATCAACCAAGCAATCAAAAGCGAAGTAATATTCATGACTACAATCCCTATAACTCTGTTTGCTAGAAACTAATCGAATATAGAGTAATTATTAGCAAATTTAGTCGAATATCTCAGCTAGCTCAGGAGACATTTTGAGTATTCTTTAGAATATTTTACAGTTAATCTGTCATAGCTTGCTTTTAGGTAGGAATAATCACATATTGTTAATTAAGTATTGTTAATCTTACTCCCCTTCCCTTGTAGGATGTTGTTGGCGAATTAATGATGGGTCGAACCCCATTTTCCTCGTTCCTCGCCTCTGGCAAGGAATGCAGCGATTGAGGCTCTGCCTCAAATCTAACTGGAGGCAGAGCCTCCAAAAGCGCGTTACCAGGCTGGAGCCTGTTAACGAGAGGGTGAGGGTCTTCACCCCTCAACAATTAGCCAACAGTATCCTTGTAGGGAAGGGGTTGGGGGTTAGGTCTATATTTTATTCATCTGAGAACTGCTACAAATAAAGGCAAATAAAATAAGGGTAAATAAAATAAGGGTAAATAAAATAAGGGCAAACAACCGTTTGCCCCTACAGTATTGGTAAATAAACTGTATTTCACTCAGAGCCTAACTTTACTGTTGAGGTGGTGTATTACCTGTTCCTGATGGGGGAATTGGATTTGTGGTAGGTGGTAGATTTGGAATTTCTCCACTTGGGGGATTAATTGGAGCAAGTTGCGGATTATTTTGTGGTGGGATTGGGTTAGGGATTGGGTTAGGGATACCGGAACTGCCAGGAAAAGAGGGAAATCCTGGATTATTAATTGGTGGTTGTGAGGAGGATGAAGAGTCGGCAACACCAAGAGATGCACGGGTTCCTCCAACTCTTTGCAATAAAGTTAGGGTTTCGATCACATCATTATATTGTGCCGATCGCGAAGCGTTTAAAACAAGCGGTACATTTGGATTTTGCTTGACGTAATTTTCCAAAAAAACTGGTAATTGCTCTTTAGAAATTGGTGTTAGTCCAGGTTGACTGGGATCGGATGTTTGTACAGTTTGACTAGTATCAAAAATCTGTCCGAGTCCATCAAGGTGTAGAACTAACCTTTTCGCTGCAACTGGAGAACCTGGTAGGTTATTAGTACCAGGGATAGGTGTTCCTGTGTTCGATCTGGGTAAGTCAAAATTAATCGCTTTGATAACTTCTTGCCGGGAAAATTGCAGCGTTACCAAGATAAAGAAGGTGAGAATGCAGAAAACAACGTCAATCAAGGGAATAATTTGAACTTGAACGTCATCTGTTTGAATTGGTGATTTGATTTTCATAGCGGCAAAATAAAGCAGAAGTTATCTAGGTTATGATTTCTGTTTCGACAAACTCAAGGTTGAGACTTAAGGTTTAGACTTCAGGATTTTCCGAATCTGGGGAACTTGTATCTGGAGCAGATTCGTAAGGTTCACCAAACTTGGGTTTTTTCCGACGAAGGGGATAATTGAAAGAATCTTGCGTCGTAGTTTCTTCGGTTGCAGGAGGATTTGAGATAGTTGTTGGGTTGTTTGCTGCTGAATAGTTTGCTGTTGT
>NZ_NTFS01000394.1 GCF_002289455.1 Brunnivagina elsteri CCALA 953 | reverse complement strand
GCTAGCCCAGCTAAACCCGCACCTACGATCGCAACTCGCATTCCCAACTTCCCTTATCAGTTTTCTTTACAAACAGTTCATGAATTCACCAATATAATTCGAGGGAAAAATCAAGATTACTTAAAGAATAGCAAGTAATTTAGACACAACATATACAATTAAATAATCCAGCTACTAGAGATTTTGAGATAACAATATCAAAGATAAACCAGGGCAATAATGAACACAAAATGTGGGGAGAAAGACGAGCAAAGTTCAAGCTTTGCCGATCTAGAAGTTACCCAATCGTTAGCGCTACAGTGGGCAAAAAAGTATTTACAAAATCTTGATAGCGATTTCTGCAAACAAGGCAAGGAAGATACGATTAGCCTGAAAGAAGTAGTTTCACAAGAGGGAAGAAAAAATACCGCAAAAAAATTAATGGCATCTTTGCGAACGGTTAGCCACCAAGCTTGGTATAAAGTGGAGATATTGCTATATCAAGAAGCAAAACGCCACAAAATAGACCCAGAGCTACTGAATCCGTGGGAAATAACAGCTGACTCGTTCAATATTTATGGGAAAACTTTGGATGTTTATGCTCAACAAGCACCGTTGCAGCAATTATCAACGTTAATGAGGTTAGCACGTCAGGGGAAACCTTTGTATCAAAAAGCATTGGAGGTTTACACAGAACAAGTTGCACCTAGTCAGTTAGCTACAGTAATCGGTTTAGAGGTTGGAGCTTTGCGAAAGAAATATACTCAACAAGACCCACGAATTATTGGTTTTGTGAGTATGCAATTTCATTACACAAGTCAAATGCTACTCGAAACTTTATCAGATTTAGAGCGTTCTGTACTTGGTGCTTACTTCAAAGCGATTGATGACCACTTATATATGCCACTCCAACGTGCATATGAAGCAGCTGGCAACCATGATTACGATTCTCCGGCTTTGCTCGCAGTCCAAAACCTATTACCAGTAAGTACAGAAATTGCTAAAAAAATAACCGAAAAAATCATTGACTATTACCCTAATTACCGTTGCTCTTCAGGTATTTTAAGCAACCCATTGATAAAATTATCGAGCATTCGAGATGTGGAAATGTTTCAAGTTTACCTTTGGTTAGGAAGCTTAGAAGGAAATGTTTCTGCAATTCAACAAGAATTGTTCCCTTTGTGTATAATCCTTTATCCAACTTTTAATATTCATTGGGAACTAATTCGCCAAATGCTATATTTTTTGGGTCAAGAAATTAAAGAACGTTTAACATCCAAACAAGCCGATACGCTGATGCCATCTTATCAAGTTTTGTGGCAGATGTTTTCGCCCGAAGTCTTTGGAGAATTAGATTTTCGTCAAGTCCCCCATAAATTTGATGATGATTTTGTCAAATAGTTATTTATTTAAAAGTAACAAAAATAACATTGATTTATAAATTTTAGCTGACAGGATTATTTTCATCCTGTTGATAGTTTACTTTGCTGTAATAGTCAGTGTACGATATTTTTCCTGTCACAATAACACACTACAAAGTTGGAATTTTATACTTTATTAGAAAGTGACAAATACTTTGAAAAATCAAAACTGATTGTATTAATGAGAATTCTAATTTAGTGAAAAAATGATATTTTGATTACTTCTCACCACCCTAATTAACTAACGGCTACAAGTGTAAAGTAGAAGCATAACAAAAATGACTAATAAGAAGTGGGCTGTAAAACGTATAACTGTGAATTTAGCGACACAGGAGGCTGAAAAACTTGAACTATATTGCCAGCAAACAGGTAGACCAGCGACGGACGTAATCCGAGAGTTGATTAGAGGTTTGCCAGTACCAGAAGAAGCAAAGTAGGGGAAAGCAAGAGGGAAATACTGAATATTAGTCCCCAATACTGAATACCCAAATCAGAACAACTCGCACTCTTGGACACCAAGCCAGTTACAATTTGTAAAGAAAACTGATAAGGGAAGTTGGGAATGCGAGTTGCGATCGTAGGTGCGGGTTTAGCTGGGCTAGCAACCGCAGTTGATTTAGTGGATGCTGGTTGTGAAGTCGAAATTTTTGAGTCCCGTTCGTTTGTTGGGGGGAAAGCGGGCAGTTGGGTAGATGGTGATGGCAATCATGTCGAGATGGGGTTGCACGTTTTCTTCGGTTGCTATTACCAGCTTTTTAGTTTGATGGAAAAGGTGGGTGCTTTGGATAACTTTTTGCCAAAGCAACATACCCATAATTTTGTCAACAAGGGAGGAAATTTAGGTGCGCTCGATTTTCGTTTTATCACGGGGGCACCTTTGAATGGTTTAAAGGCATTTTTTACCACATCCCAGCTTTCCTCCTACGATAAATTTCGGAATGCGATCGCACTGGGTACAAGTCCGGTTGTTCAAGGTTTGGTAGATTTCGATGGGGCAATGCGAACAATCCGCAAGTTGGATAAAATCAGCTTTGCCGACTGGTTTCGTAGTCACGGTGGTAACAATAATAGCCTCCGTAAGTTATGGGACCCGATCGCATTGGCTTTGGGTTTTATCGACACTGAGAATATTTCGGCACGATGTATGCTGACGATTTTTCAATTGTTTGCGGTGCGTACTGAAGCTTCAAAGCTAAGGATGCTCAAGGGTTCACCCTATGAATACATGCACAAACCCATCCTTGATTATTTGGAAGCAAGAGGTACGAAGATATACACTCGTCGCCAAGTTAGGGAAATCAAGTATGCAGAACTGGATGGACAAACCCAGGTGACGGAGATATCAGTGGCAAATGGCGACACAATAGAAGCGATTACTGCTGATGCCTATGTTGCTGCTTGCGATGTACCGGGAATCCAGCGTTTGTTGCCCGAAGATTGGCGTAAATGGTCAGAATTTGATAATATTTATAAGCTTGATGCCGTACCAGTGGCAACGGTGCAATTACGTTTCGATGGTTGGGTAACGGAATTGCAAGATGGGGAACAGCGTAAACAGCTAAATCATGCTGCTGGAATCGATAATTTGCTGTATTCTGCCGACGTTGACTTTTCCTGTTTTGCCGATTTAGCCTTAACTAGTCCTGCTGACTATTATCGTGAGGGACAAGGTTCGCTAATTCAACTAGTATTAACTCCTGGTGACCAGTTTATTAAAAAAAGTAACGAAGAGATAGTTGAGTATTCCCTGAAGCAACTACATGAATTATTTCCCTCAGCGCGGGAATTAAATGTAACTTGGTCTGGGGTGGTGAAATTAGCTCAGTCGCTGTACCGTGAGGCTCCGGGAATGGATGTTTTTCGTCCTAATCAAAAGACACCGATTCCTAACTTTTTTTTAGCGGGAAGTTATACGCAACAAGATTATATAGATAGTATGGAAGGGGCAACACTTTCAGGACGGCAAGCAGCAAAAGTAATTTTGGAGACTGTTAAAAAGTAAATCGGGAATTGGGCATTGGGAATTGGGCATTGTTATACGGGGAGAGGTTCTTTTACTTAATATTGCCCATTGCCCCATCACCATATATTAAAATCCTAAAAATAAAATGACAGACTGGTTAGAACATACTGTACAAGTCGAAGTCGAGGCTCCAATAGATTTAGTATGGAGTCTGTGGTCAGATTTAGAACAAATGCCACGTTGGATGAAATGGATTGATTCGGTGAAAATTCCTGAAGATAACCCAGAGATATCGGTATGGAAACTGAGTTCTAATGGATTTGAGTTTAGTTGGCGATCGCGCATTCTTAAGCAAATCCCCAATCAAATTATCGAATGGCAATCAATCGATGGCTTACCGAATCGCGGTGCAATTCGATTTTATGACCGCAAAACCAGCAGTATTGTCAAAATGACCATTGCCTACGGTATACCCGGCTTCCTGGGCAAAATCATGGATAATTTATTTTTGGGAAGGATAGTTGAGTCTACCGTACAGGCAGATTTGGAAAGGTTTAAACAATATGCGCTCAATGTCAAAGAGCAAATTTGAGATGTTGATTTTTCCCAGATATTCCTGATTTTGTTTATACTGCGAACGACTTTAACCTTGACTAATATAGAACCCCTCTCCATAGAGCGTAGCCCTCCGGGGAAGCGAGCTACGCGAAGCGTGTCGCTTGCGACTCAGCGCTACCCGCAGGGTACCTCTCCCCGTTGGCGTAAGCCTGCCGTCAGGCATAGCGGAGAGAGGCTTAAGATTAAACTTAGTTTAAGCCGCCTCCCCATATATCCCCGACTTTTTTAAAAAGTCAGGGATATGAATAAAATATCTATTGCTCAACAGGTTGAGGACATGGGGAAGTCTTGGCTTGAGATGATGGTGTTGCTTTGGGTACTTGAGCTACAAGGGCAATACCACCGTCAGCAGTTTTTACCCAACCCTGTGCTTCAATAATTTGGGGAGTGGATTGAGTGGGGAAAGATTTATTTTCTTGTCTCTCTTGTCTTGTTTCCCTTTGCCCTTTTTCCTCACCATCCAAAGTCGCGAGGGGAATACGTGCTGTACCCGATAATGGTTCTAATGGACTTGGTGGTAAACTACCGCGTCCAATGATGGTAAAACTACTTAAAGGTTTTCTCACAGCGTCATAACCTCTGGGGCAAAGCTGACCAATTTGATTACTTATATCAACTACATCATTTGGTAATTCGATTATTCCCTTGGTCGGGTCAATTTCTGGGTTGGTGATGGCAATTTCTCCCTGTATTCCGAGTTCAGAACTTGCGGTAAGAGTAAGCCACAAAATGAATGATCCTGTGTTGTCATGCTGTAGCTTGCTTCCCGCAGGGTGGAACGAAGCATCTACGCGAGATTCTAGCCTGCGGCAACGCGAAGCGCGTACGTTCCTCAGAATGACATTGGGCATTTCTTTCTGTGGAGTTCTCTAATATCCTTGGTTGCGTCTGATGCTTGGGTACGGGGTTCAATCCCGAAAATACCCTGGGTTGTAATGTTAATTTGACCACCTTTTCCGGTGAAGGCATTAGCGGCAATATTACTGTTTTCACCAGGTGCAGCAATGATGAAGGGTATGTTAATTGTAATGTTACCACCATCACCGCCAAATTGTTGAAGTCCTGCGGTAGTGGAAATATTGCTACTGTTGCGTAGAACTAAAAAGTCGTTGATGTCAAGGAAAATATTTCCACCATTCCCTGAGTTAGTTAAGGATGCGATCGCGCTTTTGTTATCTAGTCTGATACTACCAGTGTTGACATTGATATCACTGAAACTGTGAAAAAGATTGCGATCGCGAATCGCTCCACCATTGATTTTATCCCCCAAAACACTGTTAATTAAAACATTGCTATCCAAACGCGATCGCTCTGTACCCAGGGTATTATCTGGAGTAATTTGTGCTGCTGTGGGAAATATTGGTGCGATCGTAAAGACAAAAACAGAAGATAAGATAAATTTTTGCAGATGTTTTGGTGAAATATGCATCGCTAATTTTGGCAAAATCTAGTAAATATGCTCACTAAGTTACATATATCACTATTTCCTGTAGTTTTTACTTATGCACATAGTTATTCGATTTTGGGCTTGAGACTTGGGATTTTAGGGAAAACTTTTCGATTTACTGAAATTGGTACAACACGCAATTCAAAACTCCTATGAGGGGTATCTACCCTCTTCCCCTCAATTGGCTTGAGCAAGTACTATATCGGCTCTACCAAGATAATTAATCGCTATTTTAAAACCAGTAGCAAAATCGATACTATTCTCCAAGTAGAAGAGCAAAACCAAGTCACATCAGCATATTCAGGGATACTTTACTCGCTTCAAGTCAGTAATTTAGTGTCCCTGTTTAGCTTGCTTTACCAAATCTTAACCTGGCTTTACTGAAGATTTAACCTCAAACCTGCTAACTTATTAATAATTCACTTTTTGCTGCAACATTTGAACCCCTTGACTCCCGATATTTACGGGTTTCCAAGGGGATTATTTTTTGGTGTGGGGGATAGGAAAAGAAGAAATATATGAACCTGGATAAAGTCGAATATTTCTTGCGATCGCAAGTTGCACCCAATGCGAATACAATTGATGGTAGTTCCGATGCTTTATTGCTTGCATTGCAGGGGTTGGGAAGTTTAAATTTATTAGCTTT
>NZ_NTFS01000393.1 GCF_002289455.1 Brunnivagina elsteri CCALA 953 | reverse complement strand
ATCTTACACTTTTGACCCTCAGTACCCATTCGTACCAATGCTTCCAACGGTTGCAGCCCAGCCACAATATTTTCCGCAAACCTAAATCTACGAGATACCCTTTTTACTTCAGTTTGGTCAATTGCCAGCACAATCTTCGTTGAACTATTTGCGATCGCCTCATCACTAATTTCCGCATCTCGCTGTGATGCCAACACCGCACATAATCCGTATTTACGACCATCCCCCAAGATAATTTTGATACTCCGAGAATTTTTAACTTCCTTAGCCTCATCAATAAAAACAAAGCTACGCGGCACTTTATCCTCGATTTCCCCCATAATCCGGTGCGAATCCATCAACTGTTTAGTCAAAGCCTCAGCTGCGATCGCACTTAATCCCGGTACTTTTCCCAATGCCGATAAATCGAAGCGAATAATTTGAGCATCTAGGGATGGTTGGGGTTTATCAAAGATGCCGTATTGAAATGTGGCAGCCAATTTGAGTTGCAACTTTACCGATTCCTTACAACCGTCCTCAACTCTCGATTCAATCTCAGAGCGGACATCAGCAAAAGTTGGTGGTATCCGAATCCAAGTATTAAAATCATCCTGCACAATTCCCTTCATTCCATAGCAGCTATTAAGAATGGAAATAACCAAACCCTCTTGATTAGCACCAAGTACCAATGCCTTTTTGAAAATGGCAGCAACTGCGATCGCCTGCAAATTGGGACCACCACCCTTAGTATCCAAATCAACCACCAATGGATTAATCCCGTAGGGACTTTCCATATCAAGCGGGTAACAAACCTCACCAGGTAACTCTAAATCACCATGAAAATCGATAATAACTATTTTGATTTGGGGAAATACTTGAGGTAATTCATGTGCGATCGCCTTAAGTGTCTGTGTCTTCCCGCTACCCGATGCACCAATTAATACAACATGACCATTGGGTAATGCAGCAGGATTCCAAACAACGTTATCCCCCAGTAAAATTCCCTTTGTTATTGCAGCATCTTCCTTTTTAATCGAATTGGGCTTTAAAATCGCTTGTGGCAGTGGTTTCGGCATTAATAATCCTTATTTATTTCTCAAGAAACCGGGTTTCTCTTTAACTCAGCACGACTATCTTCGTTGCAACAGGTGGAAGAAACCCTTCGGGTTCGCCACTTTGACGGGACGGAAACCGACACCGTCAAGTGGTCTCACCTGGTTTCTCCCATCACCAGATGCTTAATGCAACAAGGTTATTCAGGGTTCTCGCGTAATAAGAGAAATTGGGTTTCTGGGTTTATCCCAACGATTAGAGATTTCGCGTTAGGGAGAAACCCAATTTCTTGTTCAATGTGGTAATGGTTTGGCTGGCATTAATAATCCTTATTTGTAAATTACCTGTAGCAAATTGTTCACCTAATTTTTCCATTACCCGTGCCAGTGGTGCAGCTTCCAAATTCACCGATTCACCAGACACTTTGATACATGGAAACTGATATGGGTCTTGTGAAAGTTTGATACTCTCCGCATCATCCACACTCAACTGACCACTAACAAACACCATTGCCCCAACTCGGTTAAATGGCGTTAAAACCTCCGCTAACTGTTCTTCCTCCAAACTCACCGATTCAATATTAGTAATCGCAGCTTTCCCCACATCTGCTGTAATCCGTTCGGTAATAATCTGCGAACCCGCGTCAGTTCCAGCTTTATAAATCTCACCTTTCCCCGACTGCACAATAAACCCCGCACCATGAGTCTGAATCACCAAAAAATCCCCCTCAACCTTCGAGCGATCGCCCCCACGTACCCCTTTAATCTGCGCTTTAATCAAGTTGGTTGCACCCGATTCGTTATACAAATTCTCCACCCCCGACGAACTCGCTATCAGCCGATTAAACTGCGTCAACATCCCCCCACTATTGTTAATGTTGAATACCGCCAACGAAGTCGCTATCAACACTATCAACACAAAATATTCGGCATTACTTCCCGTCCTCAACCGCAAATTCCTGTTTCCCGGACATACACACTTTACCCTCGCCGGATAGAACATCTGTACCCCTCCACGAGTAAATGCATCAGCAAACCAGCCAAACAAGTAACCAATATTGATGGCGTGAACCAGGTTAATAAAACTAGGATTAAACAACGCCATACTGTATGATGCGATCGCAATTCCCAAAGATGCCAGCAAACTATGGGTACAACTGCGATGGGGCATTCTTTTCTCCAAGTATCGACTTACCCAAGGAAAAACTTGTCCAGCAGGAGAAGTCGATATATCGATATCCGGTAACAAACCCGCGATCGCACCCGTAAAAATAATAGTCGGACTAGCCGTTCCCAGTAACAGACTCGTAGCTGTACCGCTAATTAGTAAATGTGATATTCCCAACATTAAAACCCCCAAAAACGACTAACCCCGGAAGTCGGGTTCCTTACCCCACAAACAACCTCCCACTCAGCACGACCAAACCAGTAACCCGACTTCTGACCCCACGCAAAAACCCCAAAATCATCTAATCCTCCGACTTTCACGCGGTAAGGTATACAACAACCGTCCCACTCCCAAAAATACAGCCGCCGCAATTCCCCCAAAAATGTACAGTGCTTGATTATTTGTGCCCAATCCAATAAATCGCATCACCACAAACACAATCCCCATCAACAATATCAACGGCGTAATATCAAAATACCTATCGTGGTCGGCTCCTTCTACCTCCAATCCCAAATACTCCTCATCAATCGCCCGAATCGCCAACATCGGATTTCCCCCCGCACGTTCCTGCAACTTCGATAAATCCGAAGGCTTCAAACTAATCCCCCGCTCCAATGCTGCTTGTTCCATCAGTTCCCGAATCGCATACTCCGGCAATGGCTGCAATTCAATCCGAGGAATATTGATAAAGATGTCATTTCGCGGTGGGTTTGTCGCCAATAACAACATCGGCACATTGAGTTTCCGCAACTGCTTCAGCCACATGCGAAACTTCACCTCACAAACCTGCACATCATCAATCACCAAAAAACCCGTGTTGTTTTCTAAATAATTTGCGATCGCCCGTTTCAATTGCTCGGCACTCAGCGCTTTACCCTCCAAGCTTTGAGTTTCTACCCCCAGTTGATAAGCTATTTCCACCAACATTTGTTTCGGTGTCGTCGGTTCAATATGTGCCACCACAAACCCATCTTCTTGTAGCTTCTCTACTACCACCGACGCTAGTACAGATTTACCACAACCTTCTTCACCAGCGATTAGTAGTGAACCATTAGCTAAAAGTGAGGCAATAATCCGGTTTAACTCGGTTTGGCGGTAAATTCTTCTTTCAGTTACAACTTCAGTACTAACGGTTTGGGTACTAACGGTTTGTTCTGGAGTTGGTTCTGGTTCCTCCGGTTTGTTTGGTGCAATCCGCAAGCGTAGGAAAATCAACACTAATGCACCACTTGCCATTACAACAACCAACAAAACTAAAGCCATCCCATTAATTGCCACACCCCCCACAGGCACTAACACCATCGTCACGCTTGCCAACAACACCAGCAGCCCATACTTTAACTTATAGGCTACCAAGCATAGCCAAGGTATGCTCGACGTTAAAACTGAGCAAAGCCGAAGTTTTAAGCCGCCACCGCTCCTTTGGCGAAATCTATTAGCGCGTTGGCGTATGCGAAAGGGTCAACTTCTGGAATTTGTGCTGATTCCTGAATCTTTGCCTTCAATTCCTCTGGCAACATCTCTGGATTCTCAATAAACTGTTGCGCCAACATATTCTCGGCAATCAACACCCCCGCAGCTTTATTCTGGGCATTTTTCATCACCTGTTCCCCCAGCGCGTTCATCTGAGATACTTCATGCTGTCGTACAGTCTCAGCTTGTTCATTCTCTGCCGCACTCAACGTCTGGCTCTGAGAAACCGCCATACCCGATTCCTCCGTCGAACCATCCGCCATACTTCTATCGGGAGTTGTTAAAGCAATCGCACTCGTCGGTTGATTATTTTCAATGTCGTCGTGAAAGTGTCCACTGTCCGTATCCATGCTGTCACATTTCGCATCAACTACTGTCGGAGAAGTTTCCTCTCCCACAGGTCCCGACGGTTCCGGTATCGGGTAGCCTTCCATCCGTCCGGTAGCTTTGATGTGTTCGTGTAGCCCATCCATATACCCCGCTTGTACGCCATCCAGATAAGCCTTGTTCTTAATCTTGTACGTCGTTATCTGTAGATAGCGCATCCGACCGTACAACGAATCACGACCTATCTCATATTTTTTTAAAAATTCTAATATGGAAATTTTAGAAAAAATATCGACATTTTGACTGTCGGCTACCGTACTGTCTGGTGTCGGCTGTTTACTGTCTGTCGTACTGTCGGGTGTAGTTTGTTTATTGTCGGGTGAACTGTCGGGTGTAGTTTGTTCACTGTCTACCGTACAGTCGGGTTTAATTTGCTTATTGTCGGGTGAACTGTCGGGTGTAGTTTGTTTACTGTCGGGTGAACTGTCTGCCACTACAGCACAATTTTGTACCGGATTGTCGGGTATAGTTTGGTGATTGTCTGGTGAACTGTCTGCCGTATTTGTATTAGTTGATTGCAGATTGTCTGGTAAAGTAGTTGTGTTTGTTACCGTACTGTCTGCCGATGATAATTGAATATTTTCTAGTTTGTCTGCCATAAAGTTAAGATTAGTTTGTGATTATAGGTTTATTGTCTGGCATACATTATGTTAGCCAGTACCGTACAATTACTGATTGTCTGGCGGACACTTCTATTATTTTTTATTTGTCTGGTAATGATGAGATTTATTGTTAGTTTTAATTATAAATATAGATAATACAAAATTAATTTGTAATGAGTTATTGTTATTAATTGATGTTGAATATGAGGTGTTCCTTGATTGTGAATTATCTCAGTATGGGAATGTGGGTTTGGTAGGTGTCTATATATATGCACATAAAATGAGATTGACTGTGTGAAACTTTTCACGCAGTCCTTTGAAAGTCTTAGAAACTTGGGTTTAATTTTGGAGTAAACCTGTTGACAAGGTGCGTTCACGTAGGCAAAGCCAGTCCCTTTGGGACTTAGTGGCGGCTTCCGCATCGCCCTTGACGGGCATAGCTGGGGTGCAGGCGGGAGGGAGAGTCGAGGGGAGTGTTACCACTCCACCCCTCTCTTCCGAAACCGTGCGTGCGTTGTTCACCGCACACAGCTACTCAATGTGCAATCCTATTGTCATTAACGTTACTAGCAACATGATTCAAATCTGCGGAATGTGGGTTACAACGAAACATTCATCTGTACCAACCTCATACCTAAAGGCTTCCAATTGGGGTTAGCCGAAGAAAATGTTGCATCCCCCAATACTGCTTGGTACTGTTTAGGAAATCTCTGACTCGCATTACGAGCCGCATCGACTTGCAAGCCTAATTTTCCTTTATACTTAGCTAGCTTAGTAGTTTCCAGCAAAACAGTACCACTATAATCCCAGCCTAATCCGTACAGTTTAAATTCACCTAATTTTTGGCGTAACTCATCAAAGGTTGTTCTAACTCCAATACCTTCAGGTGTTTTCCATGCAGAACCGAAATCTATCACACTTGCGGCTTTTGTACGAGTGTTGTCGTTCCAAACAACTGTAAAAGAGCGCTGCGACCCCAGGTTTACCCGCGTCACTGGAAATTTACCGATTCCTTCTGCTCCGGAAATAGTTTCATCTTTCAAACGGGATTGACCAAATAACTTAACTAAATTTGCTTTAGTCGTTTTGCGGGTTACTAGACCGACTCGTTCTCCGGGAATAACTAGGGTGTCTTTTAATTGGACAGTTTGAGTAACAGTTACTGGTCGGTTAAGTTTTTGCGCTACTGCTACCACCTGTGTTGCTGTTGCATAGCTCAGGAGCATCATTAACGTTGCTGTTTGAATACTTTTTATAGCTAGGTTCATATTTCCTACTTTTAAGAAAATTTAAATGAAACTGGTGTGCAAGTTTATCAAAAAAAATCCGCCAACAAAAAACAGGAATATGTCACCGTTGTCAATACTAAAAAAGGTACAATTAATAACTTAACTGGTACTGTAGAGGGTAATCGAGAAGG
>NZ_NTFS01000392.1 GCF_002289455.1 Brunnivagina elsteri CCALA 953 | reverse complement strand
TCCTCGAATAATTATCTCAGAAAGGTGTATCAAGAAAATAATTTTTTGAGTTTGTTGGGATGTGCGTGCGATATGCCTCCGGCATTAAGCTCCGCTTATCGCGATTTGGGTTTTGTGTGATATGCGATACGCCCTTGGCATTAAGCTTCGCTTATCGCGTTTGGTTTTTGGGGATATGCGATACGCCCTTGGCGTTAAGCTCCGCTTATCGCGTTTGGATTTTGGGATTTGTGGGATGTGCGATCGCACTTTTACAGAGATTAGGGACTTCCAAGAAATAAATTCTCCAATTTTGTGGAGTGGGCTTCCAGCCTGCTCTAGATAATGACGGGCTGGAAGCCCATCCCACAAGAAATAAGTTGGGTATTTTTTTATTTGGAAGTCCCTTATTTAGATATTGGTAAATCTTTAAACTTCAAATCCCCATCAACCTCAATATAAAGAACTCGGTTAACCATATCTCTACCTTGGTCGTATTCATCTGCGATTACAGACACAGCGATACTTACGGCTTTCATTTGTTCTTTACGTAGTAAACTGCCATTACAAATCAAAATAATACCAGCATGGATTTCACGGGCATTTGCAAATCGCTCGAAATCTTTAACATTTGCAGTAATTAATATCCTATCTTTTTGAAAAGCATATTCTAAAATTTCATAATCTGCTGCATTAAGCAAATTACGATCCCTCACAGCCACCGCATCAAAATACATTTCTTGGCAAAGATAAAGCGCAATTGATGGGGACAAATCCTCATCGACTAGAAACTTCATCTTTTTTTGGTCTACCAATAAGAGGATAGGCTATTACGTATATACGTGAAAATTCGATATCTTCCTCAGACAAATAAGGATAATCCTCTCTAATTACTTCTATTGATTCACCACGATCAAACATTGTCCCAATATGCCTAACAGTGAGACGGGTATTAGGAAATACAGTTTCCCCACCCATGATGTCGGGATTGGAAGCTAAATTATTCTTCCACATATTAAAATGACTGACTAATTCAGATAGCTCTAATAAAATAGCATCGAGTTGGAGTATGAAATAGCGTGCGATTTCTATCTGCTTCGTGTTATGTGCGATCGCATCTACCAGACGTTGATACAAAAGAGTCCGAAAATCAACTGAAAAAGTAAAATCAACCTCTCTCAATGCTTTAAGATATACCAGAGCCGCAAAACTTAAGCGTGGAGGGTTAGCATTAGGAGTAATCACTGCATACTCTAATTCTTTGTAGACTCTTTTTGTCGGAATCCTAACAAAAGCAGCAGCTTCAGCAGGAGTAAACATAACATTCATGTTTTAAATAAAGTATTCTCTCTATAGGGAGCAGTTTATCACACTTTTAAGATAAAGTTGTGCGGCTTTGTAAATTTGAGCTTGGTTGGATTGCGGTGTAAGCACAAAAATTCTTATTATGTCTACACTTTGAGTTTATGAACTTCCAGAAAATAAAATAACTCAAATTTAAACAACTGCGATCGCGAAGCTATCCGCAGGAATCGCGTTTGGTTTGATGAGGTATGCGATACGCCCTTGGCGTTAAGCTCCGCTTATCGCTTTTTGGTTTTTGTGGGAAGTGCGATATGCATGATTGCATTAAGCTCCGCTTATCGCGGTTTGGTTTGGTGGGATATGCGTTTGGTTTTTGTAGAATTGCGATATGCATGATTGCATTAAGCTCCGCTTATCGCGTTTGGATTTTGGGGAAGTGCGATATGCCTCCGGCATTAAGCTCCGCTTATCGCGGTTTGGGTTTTTGGGGAAGTGCGATCGCTTGCTGGTTGATAGACTTGTCGCAATTTCTCTAAAGTATCAACAGATGCGTTAGTTGCGAGCGTATCTAAAACAGCAGATAAAACATCCATTTATCACTTGCCCGACCATCCATAGGAATTTGTAATGACTCTAAAGCACATCACAAACTAATTTCATAAAACTAGACACAGAAACTATAGTTGTTTGTATTAAAGTTTGTGCTTCAGTAAAATCGAAATCGCCAGTAATCAAGAAATCTGCATTGGTCTCAATGGCACAGGCTAAAAATTTAGCATCTTTTTGGTCTCTTGGAAAATCAATCTCCAATCTAGGACTAATTAAAACGGTAGCATTATCTAAAAACTCATACCAACGATTGAGTTGCTCTTGAGTTAACTTAAACTTTTTTCTACTTAAAACTTCCTTGTATTCCTGTAAAATTTCTGCTGATACCACCCATTCAATTTCTGGATTACTAACAATAAAAAGAATAACAAACTCAGGATTTCTGCCAGATAACACAGCAGAAACTAAAACATTAGTATCAATGATTACTTTCATTCTCCCCTACGATAAGCCTCAATCTCTGCGGTTATCTCATCATCAGTTAATGGATTATCTTGGTGTGAGGCTTGGGTTTCTTTGAATAACTGCTGTAATTTTGATGCTAAAGCTTCTCTTTCCTTGTCTTCTGCTAAAATAATCACTTCAACTCTTTGTCCAGGTTTAAAAGGCAAGCCTGACAAAACTATATGATTCGGGTCTTCTATAGTGAGGTATCTTTTATAAGCATTCATAAATTTTTCCTGGACTTTTAGCCTTAATTATATCACCTAAGTTTGTAATGCTTGATTTGAGCTTTTTCGTAGGGGAGAAACCAGCTTTCTGGGGAATTGCGATATGCCTTTGGCATTAAGCTCCGCTTATCGCGTTTGGGTTTGTTGGGGAATTGCGTTAGCGTACGCGAAGCGTTGCCGAAGCCGCTCCGGAGGAGCTAGTTATCGCGGTTTGGGTTTTTGGGGATTTGCGATATGCCTCCGGCATTAAGCTCCGCTTATCGCGGTTTGGTTTTTGGGATTTGCGATATGCCTCCGGCATTAAGCTCCGCTTATCGCGGTTTGGTTTTTGGGGAATTGCGATATGCCTTTGGCATTAAGCTCCGCTTATCGCGGTTTGGTTTTTGGGGAATTGCGATATGCCTTTGGCATTAAGCTCCGCTTATCATGTTTGGGTTTTTTGGGGAGTGTGCGATCGGGCTTTTGGTGTGGATTGCGATATGCCTTTGGCATTAAGCTAAGTCCCAAGGGGACACGCTTCGCGTAGCTTGCTTCCCCGGAGGGGTACGCTTATCGCAGTTCGGGTTTAGTTGGAGTGCTATTTGGGTTTTTGGGGATTGCGATCGGGTTTTGGTTTTGGTGAGAAGTGCGATCGTTTCGTTTTTTATTAAATTGTTCCACATGAACGAAACATCGTGCGATCGTAGAATTTATAAAATTAAATTAAAACTTAATATCTCTCCAAACCTTAGCTTCCGTAAAGCGACTCAAGTGCTTCACGTTGGTAGTTACAACAACAACATAACGACCAGGAAAATTTTCTTTAAGTATCTGCCACTGGGCAGAAATAATAATATCCACATCAAGGCTTTTATTATCTGCGGTAGGTATTCCTTGACTACGAGCAGAAGCCCATAAATAGGCAGCTTGTCTCAATAAAACCGAATCAATTGGTAAAAAATCAATTATTTCTCTAATTTCATCTAAGTTTTCAATACCTTCGCCAAATTTCTGAGTGATGACGTAGTATCAAAGCTTGTAGGAGCAAGGTTTTTTCGTATGAGTGAAATAGCCTTTATAAATTCCAGATAACTTAAAAACCATGTCCGGTATTCCCGCACAGTGTTTTTACATTGTAAAGCTTGATATATAAGGACTCTGGAATTGCAGCCTAACAGATAAAACCAATATTTGTTTTAGCTGAAAACCTTGACGGCAAAAAGGTTTTTGCCATTCATATTTTTGGCGAAGGTATTGAGTTTTGAATCCCATTAAATTCTGGTTTCTTTTGTAGCGATAAAATTAAACCTCTTCTGACTTCAAAATCACATATATCTGAAGAACAGACATAAACGCCCTGCAACAACAAAGTATAAAGCCACTGTTCACAATCCCTAGCTTCCCCATACTTATTGGGATTAGTGAGAATTCCTAGTACTCCAGAGTCAACAAAAACTATCATAACCTATGAATATTCTGAATATAATTTCTGTCCGGGGAGACGTTCCGCATCTATTACTTGTTTAAAATCATTAAATAAATCTTCTCGCTGTAATGATTCAGTTTCAGAAATATTTTCGTGACGCTTTATGCGTTGCTGTAGTAATGCGATCGCTCGTTGATTTTGCTGTAATTGTTTATGTTTTTCCCATTCGGATTGATTCACCGGAATCAAATCTTTATCCAAGAAGAGTATTTTTTTGAGAGTCTCAGCATCGTTTACTTCTAGATTCACAGGCGAAGAATAACCTTCTAAAATCAGGTCGTAGCTAATATTATTTGCTGTATTAATTGGGATAAGAGCAATAAATCTGGCAATATTTAATATTTTTCCACTAGGTAATTCCACGGCTATATTCATTATATTACCCATTTATTTACTTACTAGATAAAACTTATCAAGCACTTAGACATATCAATTTTATCAGATTAGTGAAAAACTTCTACAACTCAAGGCGATCGCATTTGGTTTTTGTTGATGTGCGATATGCCGTTCGCGAAGCGTGCGCTTTGCGCTTAGGCATTAAGCTACCCTGCGGGTAGACACGGAGTGGCTTCTGAAAGTACGCTAAAAGCGAACGCTTATCGCGGTTTGGTTTGTGGGGAAGTGCGATATGCCTCCGGCATTAAGCTCCGCTTATCGTGGAGTGAGTTAAAGAACTGCGATAACTAGCTCCTCCGGAGCGGCTTCGCCAACGTTGAGCTAGCCTGCGGCAACGCTTCGCGTACGCTAACGCTAATTTCACACGTAAAAAGTCCGGGAGCTTGGTAGCCCCTCGGCTTTAGCCAGGGGTGGAAAAGCGACGCGGGCAGATTTATCTGCATTCAATATTAATGCTAAAATATTAACAGCAAGTAGGAATAACCATCTACGCGTTGAAACATCCTAGTAAGGAGAAATACCTGCAACGAAGAACCGGATGCAAGATGCATAACGACTTTCTGGAGCAAGCAAGGCAGGATGTTGAGCGTACCGTATTGGCATTGTGATGGACTCGGAAAGCAACAAAATCGTAGAAGTAAGCGCGATTGCAGCAACATGAGTGTTAGTTGTTTTGAGCGTCTAGGGGGATATTTGACTATCCCTTTTAAGCATGTCTTAAAGAATTTGCCTCTCTTTAGAGGGCAGAGTGTCAAAATTAATCCACACTTTGAGTTAATAAAGTTCAAGACAATCAAGCATTGGATTATGCATTAATTCTTGAATTGCTTCTACTCCAGTTCGGAGAATGTACTCGACCTGACTAGTTGGTGCATTTCCACAACGCAGCCATATTATCTTGGGGGGAGAACCATAAAGGCGACTGCGTTCGGCATAATCCGCGTCTTGAGTCACAATACAAAATTCTTGATTTTTAGCAAACTCCCAAATTTCACTATCACTTGCTTCTGTAAGTCCATGAAACTGAACATGACTAGCATTCGGAAAAATATCAACTAGCCTTTTAACTAATTTCCGGCTCAAATTTTGGTCGAATAGTATTTTCAAACGTCACCCGTCACAGCAATCAGACGATGTTCTCGATCCGCAGCAAATTCCAAACAGGCTTTTATATCTTGTTGTGTTAACTCAGGGAAATCGTCTAAAATCTCCTCATGAGACATTCCAGCAGCCAACCAGCCCAAAACATCATAAACCGTGATCCGCATACGTCGAATACAAGGCTTACCACCGCGCTTGTCCGGTTCAATTGTAATGATATTGTGGTAGCTCATAGTTATGATATTATCCTAAAATCTATTTTAAGTTTAGCTGAATATCATTTCTCGGAACAGTCCGGTTTGTATTTTGTGAGAAATGCGATATGTCTCCGACATTAAGCTTAGAGAACTCCACAGAAAGAAATGCTCTTCGGTCATTCTGTAGCTTGCTACTTACAGAAGCCGCTTGCGCGTCTACCCGCAGGGTGGAACGTACGCGCTGAGTCGCAAAGCGACACGCTGCGCGAACGCGTTGCCGCAGGCTAGAATCTCGCGTAGATGCTGAGTCCCAAGGGGACACGCTACGCGAACGTTCCTCAGCATGACAACACAGGATCATT
>NZ_NTFS01000391.1 GCF_002289455.1 Brunnivagina elsteri CCALA 953 | reverse complement strand
AAACGCGAACGGGAAGTCTTTCGCCTACGTTCCTCAGCATGACAACACAGGATCATTCATTTTGTGGCTTACTCCTAAAGAATAATAAAAATAGCAAAGAGTATTTGTCCGTTATCTACAAACAATCAGAAGCAAAAGGCACGGGGAACTATCAGCAGTCACCCATGCCTTTTAAATCATCTGAGGCTCTACACCTCAATGATTGATTTCTTACACATTATCCACATGAGATTGGAAATTTCAAATAGATAATGTGATGCTCCCAGCAAGAGCCACTACGCTAAAGCAGCAGGTTGTTGTAACTTCTCAGCAGCAGCTTTGAGCAATTCTGCCTTGTCGTTACGTTCCCAAGGTAAATCTAAATCGTCTCGACCAAAATGACCATAAGCCGCGATGTCCTGATAAAAACGTCCGCCTAGTTCTTTGGGCAAGTTCTTCAAATTCAATGTGTGAATGATTCCTGCGGGACGTAACTCAAAATTATCTTTGACTAAATCCAGCAAAACATCATCGCTAACTTTGCCTGTGCCGAAAGTCTCGACAAAAATACTTGTCGGTCTTGCAACACCAATCGCATAACTTAACTGAACTTCACACTTGTCAGCCAAACCAGCCGCGACAATATTCTTGGCAACATAACGGCAAGCATAAGCAGCACTGCGGTCAACCTTTGTGGGGTCTTTACCAGAGAAAGCACCACCACCGTGACGGGAATAACCACCGTAGGTATCAACGATGATTTTACGTCCAGTTAAGCCAGCATCACCTTGGGGTCCACCAACCACAAATTTACCAGTGGGGTTAACCAAAAAGCGGGTTTCGGCATCGGGTTTAATGCTGATATCACCAAACACAGGCTCAACAACCGCAGTCCAGAGGTCTTTCTTAATCTTCGCTTGCACTGCTGCTTCGTCGGTGATGTCACCAATTGTCGCATCGTGCTGGGTTGAAATCAAAATGGTATCAATCCCAACGGGACGACCATCCTCATAAGCCACGGTAACTTGAGTTTTACCATCGGGACGGAGGTAAGACAAAGCACCACTTTTGCGAACCGATGCTAAACGTCGAGCAATGCGGTGAGCAAGGCTGATGGGCAAAGGCATGAGTTCAGGGGTTTCGTTGCAGGCAAAACCAAACATTATACCTTGGTCGCCAGCGCCAATTTTGTCAAACAGTTCGTCGGTGCTGAGTTCGCGGGTTTCTTGAGCTGAATTTACACCCTGGGCGATATCAGGCGATTGTTCGTCTAATGCAACTAAAACCGAGCAACTAGTGGCAGAAAAACCGTTATCTGCATCGGTGTATCCGATTTCCGCGATTTTTTGCCGAACTAATTTGACGTAGTTAACATTCGCTTTAGTTGTGATTTCCCCGGTAATCACCACCATACCTGTATTAACTACTACTTCAGCCGCGACACGACTTTGGGGGTCTTGTGCCAGCAATGCATCCAAGATTGTGTCGGAGATTTGGTCGCAGACTTTATCTGGATGTCCTTCTGTGACTGATTCTGAGGTAAATAAATTTTTACGTGACAAATGCAATTCCTCCATAGATTTGGAATTTCACAGCCAGAAAAGATAAGTATCTTAATTTAGCCGCTTAATTTGCGATCGTAACACCATTTTTCAGCATCGATACTTAGAGTTTTGTTATCTTCATCAAAATCCTTGTATTCTTGCTCAATTTCTTTAAACTAAATATATTTTTCTAAAATGTGTTCTCTGATTCAGAAATTGGAGATGGTAAAAATTACATTGCAAGTAGGCTTCTCGTCATGCCATTAAAAAAGGACACCAGGTGATGCCCTTTTGGGAAATAATAGTGCTGCCAGATAATGAATCTGGATACTGAACCTGAATACTGAACCTGAATACTGAACCTAAATACTTAAACTTTTGCTACCAACTTAGCTTCTTTCGATGTTAAGCGTTCGTAAGCTCCACGCATTTTCAAGCCAGTGAGTACTTGGAACAAGCCAGTACCGTTGTTAGAACCTGGGTATTCGCGGTGCTGAAGCAATAGGTGTGTCAACTCACCCTCGTATTTAGTAGATGCTTTGCTCAGGTGGGTTTCGATGTAGATTACTTCATCGAGGTTATCAAACTGACCATCGACTTCTAAAACGGAGACGTAGCGACCATAGTAAACGTCCGAACCATAATATACCTGCATACCTGGGTAAGAGCAGGTCAGCTTGCGTCCGCAAGGAGTCCATTGAATTGTCGAACCTTCATCAAACAGATAAACGGGTTCAAAACCTTCTTTGTTTTCGCGTTGGAGCATCCGCACACGCAATACTTTGCGTTCTTGATCGTTTTTGATCAAGTTGGTTGGTAATACTTGGAGAACCACATCTGCAAATTCCCGTTGGGGTTCGATGTATTTTTGGAAGTCTGGCTTGCGCGAGTTGATTGCTTGTAGCACGTCATCATAACTATGACCACGCTCTGCCATGTCGCGTTGAACTTTCCAAGCGATTTTAACTTCATCGCTGATGTCAAAGTAAACGCTAAAGTCAATTAAACCGCGAACCCGTTCATCATATAGGGGATGTAGACCCTCAACAACGAGAATATGGTTCGGTTCAATTAACTCCGGAGGGTCGATCGCGCCGGTTTCGTGGTTGTAGATCGGCTTCATAATCGATTGACCTTCTTTGAGCGTTTTGATTTGCTCGTACATCAGATCGAAATTATTTGCCCTGGGATCAAGCGCAGTGATTCCCGTCTCTTTGCGCTGTTTGCGATCGAGACAATGATAGTCATCCAAACAGATAACTGTCATTAATTCTTCACCAAATAAATCTGTCAGGCGACGCAAAAACGTAGATTTACCGCACCCAGAGTCTCCAGCAACTCCAATCAGCACCACTCGTTCCGGCTTAGTCATAAATCTCCTCTAAATAAAAATTGAGTAAATCAATAAATTTTTTCACACATAAAGATATTCAGGTGAGGTTAGGAGTTTACCCCACTGGCTTGCCCTGGGTTCTTGCCTCCTAGCAGCACCATAGAAGAATTTACGGGTAAACGATCGCTTATCAAAAGGTTATTTACCCGAACCCAAATCTGTTAACTTATTGCTGCTAAGTATTTAATCCTAGTGTTAAATCGAATTTTAACAGAAGGGGGTTATTCTATACAAGACTTACTTTCATGAAGAATAAACAAGGATAAATATGACTTCAGAATCTTGCTTAAGGTGTTTGCAATAACGGAAAAATTAAGATATGGCTTCAAAAAAGCTTGCCAGCAAACGAAAATTACGATCGCAATTTTAATTAAAAAACTCTCTAATAAGTTATAGTTATAAAAATTTAATTTTTTCGCAAATCAATTTAACAATAAGCCAAGTGGCTCCGAATTGGGGTTGATTTTTCGATTGGCTGGGATATTTAATTCATTAATCAAGCAATTTGTAGAGGTGCTGGAAAATTCGATAGGACTTTAATCTTTTTTTAATATTGGTTGACTGTTGCCTTAATATTGATTTAGAAGATGGATTGAGTCAAAAGCTCGTTGGGAAAAAACGTCAGTCAGAAATTGTATATCCTTAAATATAGGCAGAAAACAGAATGATTGTCTTTTTGCGACATCTTAGCGATCGCAATTTTCTTCTTCTAGCAGCAAAACGAGCCAATCGGACTAACGAGCGATCACAGATGGTTGACAGAATTTTCACATCACGCAAAACTTAAATATATTGTAGTTGCTTATATAACCTATGTCCGAGTGGGAATATCAGCAGTTGAATTTAGTCCTAATTCTGGTAAACACCAAATTGGGCATAGTGTTTCAACTTCCAAATATTTCCAAAGCAGGGTTTTAAACTTAACTTTGCGTAACTTTTGAGACTAAGTGATAGGCAATGCCGAAGAAAAATATCAGTTGAGATGCCAAAAACGGCGTTTTATTGCCAGAATCGCAGGCTATCTCCACTTTAGAGAGGGATTAATTTATCACGTTTGGCTTCATGGTGTTCGCGCAGCGTTCGCTCTGCGAATAAGCTTACTGAGGGATAACCGCTCCCATGCTCCCGATGAAGTAAGAAATAAATGTCTAGGCTTGTCTAGGATTTATATAGCAGGATAGCAGTTCAAGAAAAAAGATTAAATTGACTCATTATTAACATTCTCCAAAGGACTTATCCTCTAACTTAGAAGGTGAACAGGTGTGTTTTTACAGTACCTGCATGTCTTTGGCGAGTGTACGCAGCAAAGCATTGTTTTTTAATGCTATAAACCCGAAGTGACAGATGTTCTGTTTTTAACTTAAACGTTATTAACTAAACTAAAACTGCACGTAGTCGGGAGGATTTTTGAATTAGGGTTAAGTAAAAAAATCGGAGTGGTAAAGCGAATGAAAAATCAAGGTGCCGTTGAAGGTGCTGCCATCACAGCATCAGGTAGTCGTATCTTCGTTTATGAAGTGTTAGGTCTACGTCAAAACGAAGTTAACGATAAAGCGAGCTACCCTATTCGCAAAAGCGGCAGCGTATTCATCAGAGTGCCTTACAACCGCATGAATCAAGAAATGCGGCGAATCACTCGTCTAGGCGGCAAAATTGTTAGCATCTTATCCTGCGAAGACTTTGAAGCTTCAAACGGTAACGGCTCATTGACAAATGGGACAGTTGCTAACATGGAAGGGAATGGTAAAGCCACATCTGAGCAACAGCCCAAGAAGACAAAAGAAGGCAATAGCATGACTCAAGCGAAAGGCAAACACGCTGACGTTCCCGTCAATATTTACCGTCCAAATGCTCCCTTTATTGGTAAATGTATTTCCAATGAAGCTTTAGTAGAAGAAGGTGGAATTGGTTTAGTTCAACACCTCAAGTTTGACCTTTCGGGTGGCGATTTGCACTATATCGAGGGTCAAAGTATTGGTATCATCCCACCAGGACTAGATAAAAACGGTAAGCCAGAAAAACTTAGACTTTACTCCATCGCTTCAACCCGACACGGTGATGATGTAAATGATAAAACTGTATCGCTTTGCGTCCGCCAGTTAGAGTATGAGCATCCCGAAACTAAGGAAAAAGTTTATGGTGTTTGCTCCACTCACTTGTGTAACATCAAGCCTGGGGATGAAATCAAAATTACAGGTCCCGTAGGTAAGGAGATGCTCTTACCTGATGACCCAGATGCTAAGGTTATTATGATGGCAACTGGAACGGGTATTGCGCCAATGCGTGCTTATTTGTGGCGGATGTTCAAGGATAATGAAAAGGCGATCAACACGGGATATCAATTTAAGGGATTCGCTTGGTTAATCTTTGGTATTCCTACAACTCCCAATATTCTGTACAAGCAAGAATTGGAAGAAATGCAAAGCCGCTATCCTGATAACTTTCGTCTAACTTGTGCGATTAGCCGCGAACAAAAGAACGCTCAGGGTGGGAGAATGTATATCCAAGACCGCGTTGCCGAACATGCGGATGAACTTTGGAAGTTGATTAAAGAAGAAAAGACCCATACTTACATCTGCGGTTTACGCGGTATGGAAGATGGCATCGATGCTGCTTTGACTGCTGCTGCTGCTAAAGAGGGTGTTGTCTGGAGCGATTACCAGAAGCAAATCAAGAAAGCAGGTCGTTGGCACGTTGAAACATATTAGAATTTTAGACTTGGGATTTTGGGGAAAGTTGGTGGTTTACCAGTTTTACTAAACTACTATAATTTGTTCTTTGGGGTGTCGTTTTCCATTCTGCTCAACTTTCCAATAATTTTTTCCCTATGTCTAAGATATCCAATTCTACCATTTCAAATATTTGGTAGCTTTTGATAGGGGTGTATAAATATACACCCCTAGAATCATTTTTTCTTTTTAAGGTGAGTTATTTTCTTTCGCACCGAGTAAAATCTGAAAAATAATGCCAAATTTTTACAGTAATTATAGTGGTTCCCGGTTGCGTTCAATACACTCACCGAACCCCCAGCCCCTTCCCTACAAAGGAAGGGGAGCAAGATAAGCGTATTTAACTAATATAAAAACCGTTATAGTTGTCAAATCTAAAATCTAAAATCTAAAAATCTAGGGTGCTTTGATTGTGGGTATAAAACTAGGAATATTGGGATTAGGTACGGT
>NZ_NTFS01000390.1 GCF_002289455.1 Brunnivagina elsteri CCALA 953 | reverse complement strand
AGTCTAGAGATGCTTCACTGCGCTATCGCTCCGTTCAGCATGACAAACTAGACTTTTTGCCTAATTTATAAACACCCACTAACAATGGTGCGTTACGATAACAGCTAACGCACCCTATCTGTACTGCTTCTAAAACTGCTTTTGCTTTCGTAACAACTCGCTAATTGTCAAGTCAAATCGAGCCTCACCATCAAACACAGTGCCGACTTTGCCTTGATTCAAATGAACAGTATCAATTTGGTAAGCTTCATCTGGTAATGGTACGTAACCAATCGAACTTGCTGCTTTTGGAGCTTTTTGCAAGTAAAAATTCGCGAATTGGTAAACTGCACCTTTATGTTTGGCAGACCAAGGATTAACGTAGACAAATAATGGTCGGGATAATGGTTGATATTTGGCTTTTTCAACAGTTTCGGGCGATGGTAAAATAGCACCTTTACCACTATCAATCGCCAAAGCTTTTAATTTAGATTTATTTTCCTGGTAATAAGCATAACCAAAATAACCTAATGCACCAGGGTCATTACTGACACCTTTGACTAATTCTTCGTCGTCTTCGCTGCCTTTATAATCATTACGGCTAGATTTTGCTTTACCAACAGTTGCTTCAGTAAAGTAGTCAAATGTACCCGATTCTTTACCTGCACCATATAAAGTTAATGGACGGTTTGGGTAGCTAGAACGTACTTGATTCCAATTGGTAATTTTACCTTCTGCTGCTGGTTCCCAAATTTTCTTTAGTTCGGCAACCGTAATATCCTTTGCCCAATCGTTTTGCGGGTTAACCACAACAGTTAAAGCATCAAATGCAATCGGCAGTTCGACATATCTAATCTGATTTTTCTTGCATACTTCCATTTCTGCTTTGTTAATTGGACGGGAAGCATTGCTGATGTCAGTCTCACCATCACAGAATTTTTTAAATCCACCGCTAGTACCGGAAAATTTTACTGATACCTGTACTTTCTGGTTTGATTTAGCTTGAAATTCCTTTGCGATCGCATCTGTAATTGGAAAAACTGTACTCGAACCATCTACATTAACAATTGCGGCACTGTCAGTACTTTTGACTTCTGTCACCGTTGCGGGTTGTTGGGTTGTAGATACTGATGTTTCGGTGGAAGATTGGTTTGATGTGGTAGAGCAACCAACTGTCAAAGCCAAAATCCCTAACGCTAGAGCAAACCTTGCTGTCGTTGCACTCATTGACTTCACCTATCTAACAGATGTTGAAAGTATACATCTATCATTTCAAAAAAACTTGATATGTCAATGCCAATAAGACTACAATATACAAAAATTAATCAAAAAAAATTGATGGATTGTGTGAGTTTGTATCCTTGGATACTTTAGCTATTTATGTTTGTCTATTGTTAATCTTCTGAGCAAGAAGCGGCTGGCAATATCTGGCTGATGTGTCGAAATTCAGCGAGATATGCTTCTAAAACAGCAAATTGAGGAATATTTAGGCTGTAGTAAATCCAACGTCCTTCCTGACGGGAATTAACTAAACCTGCTTCTTTGAGGGTTTTCAGGTGGAAAGAGAGTTTTGATTGGGTGACATTTAATACCGAGCATAAATCGCAAACGCATTGTTCTTGCTGACGCAAAAGTTCCAAAACGCTGATTCGTAAAGGGTCAGATAATGCGTGGAAACCAGACGCGATATTTTTGGGAACTGCGACAACAGGAGTTTGCATGATTTTGGGTCTTATTTTGGGTATTGCAATATATTTTGCAACTATGTTTCTATCTCGATTATGGAGCCAATTTTCTGCAAATAACTAGGATAATTTTACTTGAAAATTGGTACTTTTAAGGAGAGTAATACCGTAACAATGGCTGATTGCGGTTTTGCGACTTTCAAACAACTCTAATAAAGCACCAATAATATTTTCGAGTAGAGTTGGGTTAAAACTGTCGAGAAAATCCTCCGTAGAGATTTTATCTTGAAAAAACTGCTTGGCGCGATCGCACTGCTGAGTCATTGCCTCAAAGCCAATGGATTTGACAATAAATGTCGCGACAGGTGAGTGTTGTAAGTCGCTGTGGATACTTTTTGCCCGTCCGATTGTCAATAAATCGAATACTTCTTTCTCAATATTGGTTTTAGGTGAATAGGGATTACTAACTTCCGGTAAGAAATATTCGAGAGGCATAAATGTAAAACCTGGCAAGGGAATTTCCCCCATCATGATTGTGAGGGGAATATCCACACCAATAGTTAATGACAATGCTTCGATCAGGGCAATTGTCACCAACTTGCATTTTAAATATAATTGGGCAATTTCCAGGTTACGACTAGCACGGTGGTACAGTAACTCGTAACTCGAATTATCGGGTTCACCACGAAATTGATGAAAAATCAAATTCGGTTCCAACGAACTCATAAAAGCCTCTATAGCTTGAATGGCAGTTCGATAATCTCCAACAGTATAAGCACCCATTGTACTCAGCTTATGGTTGGTTTCCGGCAATAAATTCCAAGTGTTAGCCAAAAATTGTGCCGCTTGGGGATGGGCAAAACTACTGACATCGCGATTTGCCATCCTGACACTAGCTTTCACAGTTTCAATAATTTCCCCATCATTCAAACCCAAATTAAACTCAATATTGGTATTGTGTAACCTTTTGTAAAGGCGATCGCACGTAGTCAATCCATCTTCGGTTTTGGGACGAAAGGGAATCGTCGCTTCAATACAAGCGATAATCTGTAACATTTGCTGCGGCAATACAAATGGTTCTAATACTTTTGCTGCAACCAAAGCACTCAAAAATTCGTTTTGTCCAACATAAGGATTGAGTATTTGTCCGGGTACAAAACCAAATATGGCAGCTACCATTGCAAATATTTTATCTGGGGGTAAATGCCCTTGCTGACGAATCGTCAAACGTCCATCAATTTCTTTGATAAAGGGGGAGATAAAATAACTCAGGTTAAAATTTATACTTAAATCGGCTTGCAGATAAACTAAATCGTGAAATAACGCAGCTAAAACCTCAATTGGCTCTTTAGTTCCACCAACATCAAAAATATGTTGCGGAGTGTGAAAATATCGCCAAGGACCCGTCATTGGCTGCACAATCAAGTCAGCTATCTCTGCTAGTTGATGCGGCTGAATTTCTAATTTGAGACTTTTGCTTGCCCAGATCAGTCGCTTTAAGCATTTTTCATACGCTTGTGCGCTATCCATTAGAAATCCTCATAATTAAAAATTTAATCAAAACTAAAGAATTAAAGAAGAGTAGAAAATTCAGCATTGAGAATTCAGAATCAATTACTGGGGGAATTAAACCATTTATAATTTTGACTTAATTCTGACTTCTGACCCCTGAATCCTTTCTTGTTATACTTTAAACGGCTAATAATTTAACTTTTACCATGAACACAAAAATGCAAATATTCTCTGCGTAACTTTGCGTTTCACTCTGCGTAACTCCGCGTTTAAAAGCTAAACTCCAAGCCGTTTTGAGTATAAATTATAAAAATACAGCCTGATTTTGCTAAAAGCTTAATTTTAAAAGCACTTTCTCATGTATAAACGAGAATTCTACTCATTGTTATCCGGTAAATTATGGAAACTTTACATCAGTGTTTTTACTTAAAGACAAGAAAACCTCGACATTGGAGCAAAGTCAAGGCTTGATTAGTGGATATGTAGCCAATTTTATGTTATGCAAAGGCTTCGGATTTATAGCGAATACCAGCTTGCTTGAGACGACGTAATACTTCACCCAAGCGATCGCAATCTGCAACCAAACTCACGCGCACGTATCCTTCACCACCAACACCAAAGGCATTACCCGGTGTGAGGACAACACCTGTTTTCTGCAATACATCCAAGGCGAAATCGGTAGAACCCATTCCTGGTGGACAGGGAACCCACAAATACATTGTTGCCTGGGTTTTCGGCACATTCCAACCTAATTGCGACAATCCTTCGATGAGGAAATCACGGCGGCTTTGGTAACGTTTTTGTACATCAATCAAATAGCTGTCTGGTAATTGCAACGCAGTTTCCGCAGCCACTTGTAAAGCCGAAAAAATTCCATAATCCAAATTCGTCTTTAAAGTTCGTAAACCCTGAATAACTTGGCGATTCCCCACCACAAATCCAACCCGCCAACCTGCCATATTATAGGTTTTAGACATGGTATGAAACTCCACACCAATATCTTTAGCACCAGGAATTTCTAACAAACTCGTCGGTTGATAGCCATCAAATGCCAATTCCGCATAACACAAGTCATGAACGAGTAAAATTTCATACCTGCGGGCAAAAGCAACAATTTCCTCGAAAAATTCGCGGGGTGCGATCGCAGCAGTCGGGTTACTGGGATAATTAAAGTAGAGAATTTTGGCTTTTCGCGCTACCTCGTCGGGAATTGCTGCCAAATCAATCAACCAGTTATTTTCTGCCTTGAGATGCAAATTGTAAACATCTCCCCCAGCAATCAATGGACCACGAAAATGTACAGGATAGGATGGGGAAGGTACTAACACCACATCCCCAGGGTTAATATAAGCTAACGCTAAATGTGCCAAACCTTCCTTAGAACCCAATAACGGCAAAGCCTCGCTATCGGGATCGAGATTGACTCCATAGCGTCGATGATACCAACTGGTGATGGCATGGCGAAAACTAGTAGTACCTTCAAAGGGCGGATATCCATGATTTGCGGGGTTCTGCAAAGCCTTCACAGCCGCATCAATTACGGGTTGAGGTGTTGCCCCATCGGGGTTTCCCATCCCTAAATCAATCAAATCTAACCCTTGTTCCCTTGCCTTTGCCTTGAGTTCGTCTAACCTGGCAAATGGGTAAGCGGGTAATTTCTTGATTCGTTCTGCTGGGTTAATCCAATTTAAGCTCATTCTTCCACCTCATCACCCAAACCCCCAACAGAAAAGCTATTCATCGTATCTTTTGTATCCATTGGTGCAGTAGTCGAAACCATCGCTGCCATTAATTGCTCCAGGGAAACCTTAAAGGGTAATCTATGAATATCCGATTTTGGATCGAGGGCAATTTCTGCGGCTTTTTGTAACTGCTTGATAGTCACATCACCCAAACCCAAGTCATCCAAGCTCCGGGGCAAGCCAATTTCGGTATAAAATTTCAATAATTGCTGTCTGGCTGTGGTTGCGAGTTGGTTCCCTTGTACCATTTCCTCTAACCGTAGCTGTACCAAAATTCCGAAAGCGACTTTTTCACCGTGGATGCTTTTCTTTAATCCAGTCTTTAATTCATCCTTTCCGCAAATGTGCGTTAACCCATTATGAACTGCATGTGCCGCAACAGTCCGACATTGGGCACCACCAAGTCCACCAATGACACCAGCGAGTAACACTGTAGCATCGACAACCTGCTGCCAAGCTTCACCACCGGGTTCTTGTAATGCAGCTACCGACTTTTGAAACAAAATATCCCGCAATACCCGTGCTTGTTGAACTGCGGCAATCACAATTGTTTGTTCCGAATGCCCGCTACTCACAGATGCTTCATACCACTTTGCGATCGCATCTCCAATTCCGGCAACTAAAGTCCGTTTTGGTGCGGTTTGTACCAAGTCGTAATCCAAAATTAGCAAATCGGGGCAACGAGATAACCCGACATCGTAAAGGAATGCTCCGTCATCAGCATACACATTTGATAACGCCGTCCAAGCCGCACAAGTTGCGCCGGAAGTCGGAACCGTCACCACAGGCAAATCTAATTGATGGGCAATTAATTTTGCTGTATCCAAAGCTTTACCACCACCAACACCAATAATGACATCGGCTTGATGTTCCTTGGCAGCTTTGCGGAGTGCTTGCAAACTCGTTTCGCAGCAATCTGGACTGTAGTAAGCTTGATGAATATTCAATGATTCAGCGTTGAACATCGGCTGCAATTGTTTCTCGACAACAGCAAGCGTATGTTTACCAGCAATTACCAGAGGACGCTTTCCCAGACGGACAATATCCTCGACAGCAGCAGCAACAACCTGAGAACCGCGAATAACCTTCCCAGGCGCAACTGACAGAAAAGATATGGAACTAGAAGTTTGAGTAGACAACTTTTTCGTTAAAAATTCGTTAGGCATATAACTAATTAACTAACAGTAACATTTATGTATAATCT
>NZ_NTFS01000039.1 GCF_002289455.1 Brunnivagina elsteri CCALA 953 | reverse complement strand
TTAAAAATACCAATTACTGAAACTATATTCTAAATAAATACCGTTCAGTTAAGCATTTTTTCCTTTTCTTCCTTTTCTTCCTTGGTGTTCTCGAAGAGCTGAGAAATCAACTCATTTTTACTACAGTTAATTCATCTGTCACTGTAGGTACAGACAAAAGATTCTCTGCGTAACTTTGCGTTTTACTCTGCGAACCTCTGCGTTTAAAAGCCAAACTCCAAGCCGTTTTTAGTATATTTATTTCCCGACAAATTCTAGAGACACTTTCCGAAAATCATCACCACGGATTTCAAAATTTGGATACTGGTCAAAACTTGCACAAGCAGGTGACAGTAATATTACGGAAGCAGCATATTTCTTCGCCAATTCTGCTGCTCTTGGAATCGCTTTCTCCATCGTTCCCGCATCTTCAAAGTTAGTATATCCAACTTCCTGCAAACGCTTAGAAAAGAACGATGCAGCATTACCAATTAAAACCACAGCAGCAGCTTTCTCCTTAATTTTCCCTAACCAAGCTGTATCATCCCCCTCTTTAGCTTCTCCTCCAGCAATCAAAACCACAGGACTTTTTACCGATGCTAAACCGACTTCAGCAGCATCATAATTAGTCGCTTTACTATCATTAATAAAATCAATTCCTTCCCAAGTACAAATATATTCCAAACGGTGAGCAACACCAGAAAACTCGCTGACTCCACGAATAATCGCTTCGGGTTCAATCCCAGCTAACCTGGCAGCAGCAACAGATACGAGTAAATTCTGTAAATTATGTACTCCCACCATCCGCAATGCTTCAGCTTTTACTATCCGTAATGGTGCTGAACTTGCAGTAATTTTTTCTACTACCCAACCATCTTCAATATAGAAACCTTTCTCACTCAAAAGCCCTTCCTTACCGTTAACACTTGTCCAGTAAGCATTTGACCATTCGCTGGTTCCGATTTTACGTAAGTATACGTCATCACCATTAAATACTTGAAATTCAGAACGACGCAACAATTGAGCTTTAATATTGTAATAATTATCGAGGGTTTTGTGACGCGCTAAATGGTCTGGTGTAAAAGTCGTCCAAATACCGATGCGTGGGGAAAATGTCGAGGAAGATTCGATTTGGTAACTGCTAATTTCACCGATAACCCAATCAAGGGGATTTTTATTGGAAGATGGATAATTTATACCTCCAAATTCCAAAGCTACTTCAGTGGCAGCATAGCCAATATTACCGCAAGCGATCGCATTTAATCCGGCGGCTTGGAAGATTGCCGCAGTCAATGCAGTGGTGGTTGTTTTGCCGTTTGTACCAGTTATTCCAATCCAAGGTACTGTACTTAAATTTCTCCAGGCAAATTCCATCTCTCCGATGGTTTCTATACCTAATTCTCGTGCTTTGACGAGTTGGGGAATATCCCAAGGTACACCAGGACTAACGACTATTAATTTTGGTAAACTAGCTAAATGTGAACCCTCTAATTCTAGGGTATAGCCAAGTTTTACTGTTATGTTTTCAGCAGCAAGTTCCTGTTGTTGCACGAGAAGATTTGGGGAGGTATTGTTGTCACCAATTTCCACCTCCCATCCTTCTCTTTTCAGCAATCTTGCCGCAGCAACACCGGACTTTCCGAATCCAATTACATGAGCTTTGGACATAGACTGTTGCAGTTTCCCTGGTTAAGCCTCCCTATAGTAGCGTTTATTTGTTACATCCGCACAGCTTTTTTTTTACAATTGTGACTAATTTTTGACGATACAACCAAAGTCGGCTAAAACACGGGAATGATTTCGTAGTAAACTGAGTAAATGTAGTCTGTTACGCTTGATTTCTGGGTTTTCGTCCATAACTAAAACGCTTTCTGCACCATCAAAAAAGTTACCAACTGTAGGTGCTATTTGCTGTAATGCTGATACAAGCTGTTGGTAGTCGCGTGATTTTTGCGCTGCTTGGGTTTGGGGCAGTAAGTTGACTAAAGCACTATAAAATGCTGCTTCGGATGGTTTTTGAAATAGGTTTTCTTGGATTAATGGTGATGGTTCCAATTGTTGTGTATCCAAGTCGCCTTGTGCTGCTAATCTGGTGGAACGGTTGACGGTTTCGTAAATGTCGGCAAGTCTACCATCGTTGCGGATTTCTTGGAGGAATACGGCACGATTTCTAGTATCGATCAAGTCTTGTAATGCTCTTTCCGTATATTCGCTATCGCTTTCTCCCAATATTGCATTTACCAAGTCATAATCAATGCCTTTTTCTTCTTGTAATAAGGTGCGAATTCGTTGGAGGAAGAAGTCTTTGAGTAGGGGAATTAATTTATTGGCATCTTTGTTATATTCAATAGCAAAGTTATTTGTGACTTGCTCTAATAATGCTTGTAAATTAATTTGTAAATTCCCTGTCCAAGTAATATTCACAATTGCATTTGCCGCTCTTCGTAATGCAAAAGGATCGGAGGAACCTGAAGGTATCATTCCCAAGCCGAATATGCTTGCCAATGTATCAAGACGGTCAGCTAAACCAACGATTTGCCCTGCTAAGGTTTGTGGTAAAATATCATCGGCATTTCGTGGTAAATAATGTTCGGAAATTGCTTTGGAAACTGCTTCATTTTCTCCACTTTTAACGGCATATTTTTCTCCCATAATTCCTTGTAATTCGGGAAATTCATATACCATATTACTGACTAAATCAGCTTTACAAAGTAATGCTGCTCTTTGGATATGATTACGGTCATTTTCGCCTAATTTTAACTGGAGCGAAATTAATTCAGCAATCTTACATATCCTATCTACCTTACGTCGTACCGAACCCAAATCCTCTTGAAAAGTCACCTTTTCTAACTTTGGTAAAAAGCTTTCCAATGGCTTTTCTAAGTCTTTTTCATAGAAATATCTACCATCAGCTAATCTTGCCCGAATTACCTTTCCATTTCCTTCAGCAATAATTTCCGACTTCTGGGGATTCCCATTAGAAATGGTAATAAAATTGGGTAATAATTCCTGACTTGCTTCTGAGGTATTACTAATTTTAAATACCGGGAAATACCTTTGATGTGTCACCATCACCGTAGTAGTAACTTCCGTCGGTAATTCTAAAAATGCCTCTTCAAAATTACCCACAACTGCGGAAGGATATTCAACCAAATTGACAACCTCCGCTAACAAATCTGGGTAAATTTCTGTCATCCCATTCTTACTTTTTGCCGCAGCATTAACTTGCTCTTGAATAGTACGATTCCGCTCATCCACATCAACAACAACATACCCTTGACGTAGCATCTCCACATAATCATTCGCATGGTTAATACTAATATCACCCTGATGCAAAATCCGATGTCCGCGAGAAATGCGATCGCTCTTCACTGTCTCCGAACCATTAGCCAATTCCAAGGGTAAAATTATATCATCCAAAAGCATCACCAACCAGCGAATCGGACGGGAAAACCGCACATCACCATCACCCCAACGCATCAACCGCTTACCTTCCAAACTAAAAATCCATTGCGGTATCAGCTCCCTGAGTATATCTGCCACGGGACGACCAGGAGTAACTTTTTTAACAAAGATAAAATCACCCTTCTCAGTAGGACGTATCTCAAATGCGGATATTTCCACACCTTGCTTCTTCGCAAACCCTGCCCCTGCTGGTGTAACTGTACCATCTTCCTTAAACGCAGCCTTTGCAGGTGGTCCCTTAATTTCCTCCTCCCTGTCGGGTTGCTGCACTGGCAAACCCGTAATTAGTACCGCTAATCGTCGTGGAGTACCATAAATCTTCACCCCATCGTTAACCAGACTATTTTCATCCAGAGACTTAGGAATACGCTGCTGCCATTGGGCGATCGCACCACTTAAAAAACTTGCGGGTAGTTCTTCTGTACCAACTTCTAATAAAAAACTAGGCATAGGATTATCTTTAAATCAGTCAATTCCATCAGTTTACCTTGCCAGCAACCTCTGTGAGAATTGAGAGATGCGATCGCGCAGTGGTAGCAACACCATATTTATCTATATTTATCTGCGGGTACGCAGGAAGTGACTTCCAAAGGTAGCCGCATTAGACGAGCGTACATCGGAGAGGTTGCCGTAGGCTAGCGAGACTTCTCGCAGAGTAGCGTCTATATCAGCGTCTATCTGCGGTTTTTATATCTTGTATGTACTTGTAAGGAAATAAAATTAAGGGCAAACAACCGTTTGCCCCTACAACTCAACTCATCACGGGATGGAAATAAAATGCAAATCCTAACACCGCATAAGCAGCTAACAACAAAGTACCTTCCAACCAATTAGATTTTCCATCGGAACTAATTGTATTGGCAATCAACACGGAAACCGCAACCGCAACCAATTCAAACGGTTTAAAATCTAAATCCATCGGTTGTCCAAATGCCTTCCCTGCCAAAACCAGAACAGGGGCAACGAAAAGGGCAATTTGCATACTCGAACCAACCGCAACCGACAGCGATAAATCCATTTTATCCTTCATCGCCACACTAACTGCGGTAGCATGTTCGGCAGCATTACCAATAATGGGAACCAGAATAACCCCAGTAAACAAAGCTGTTAAACCTAGCTTTGATGTGGCGACTTCTAGGGAATCTACCAAAAGTTCCGACTCGATGGCAACAAATAAAGTACAAACCAGTAAAACACCAGTCCAAAGTAAAACATTCGGTTTGTGATTAGGAGTTTCTTCATCTTCCGTTTCCGCTACCCCAACGTCATACAAGTATGAGTGGGTTTTCATGGAAAATAATAGGGTTAATCCATAGACGAGAATCAATATTACCGCAACCGCAACCGAGAAATTTTCGATGACTTCCTGACTAATTCCTTCTGAGGTATAATTCATCGCTGTTGGTAGTAACATGGCAATTACAGCCAAATTCATCGAAGCTGCATTGACTCTGGCTACAACTGGTTGAAATGTTTGCTCTTTGTAACGAATTCCACCTAGTAACATTGCTAAACCCATCACCAGTAGTAAGTTACCAATAATGGAACCCGCGATACTGGCTTTGACAACATCAACCAATCCGGCTTTTAATGCAATCAGGGCAATAATCATTTCAGTAGCATTACCGAATGTCGCGTTTAATAAGCCACCAAGTACAGGACCAACAACGACAGCGATTTCTTCAGTAGCTGCCCCCATCCAAGCTGCTAAGGGGAGAATTGCTAATCCCGCAGTAATAAATACAACAAGTTCTCCCCATTCTAGGAAGTGTGCAGCTAGGGAAACCGGGATAAATAACAATAAAACTAGAAATACTGTATTCTTGACTGACATTTTTCACCTTAATTACTATCGAAGCGGGCAATGGGCAAACCCTAAATAATTCTTCCCATCTAGCATAATCCCTGGGGTATGGGTAAATGGCTCCGAATTTTTACTGTTTTCTATTGGAACTTGAGTTTTGTAAACTCAAGTTATGTTTTAATTCACATTTATAACCTTTTGTTGTAAAAATTTAAAGTCAAAGTGGTAATTAAACCTCGTCCATGATGAAACCTGGAGTTTTTTTAGCGATTCAAATGCGTCATTGCGACGTAAGGTAGACGCGCTTCTTCGGCTACCTTCGGAAGTCACTTCGTGCCTACCCGCAGGGTAGCAATCTCAAGGTCTTTATGGCAAACTAGAGTTTTCAAGATAGACGAGGTTTATATTCTGTAAATGAGGTTTAATGTATTAAGACAGTATAAAAAATATTGTGATTTTTCAGGTAAATTCCTTTAGATAAAGGCTTTTCAAGTGGAAATTAATTTCAGTCTTCAGCAAATGAAATTTTCATCGCTGTAAAGTATTCAACAATCTTGAGTAAAGGTGATTTAATTGGCTCGCTTTTAGAGCGAGCGCTTTGGGAGTATTATTAGAGGATATTTATAATGGTGGCTGGAAAATTATCACCTTTGCTGATTCCATGCGATCGTAACTGTAAAGAACTTTATATATGAATGTGTTTGAAAAAACCGCAAGTTTATCTAAATCATTTGGAATAACACTACATGACTTCTGCTGCTGAACGACCAATGCCGCAAGCTGACGTTTCTGGTCAAAATGACCCTTTGAAGACTGCTGCGGGTGTTTATGTGACGGTTCACGGGCATTTCTACCAACCACCAAGGGAAAATCCCTACCTTGATGCGATTGAACGACAACCCAGTGCTTCACCGTTTCACGATTGGAATGAACGCATCCATCATGAGTGCTATCGTCCAAATGCTTTTGCACGGGTATTCAATGATAAAGGTGAAGTCGTGGGGATCGTAAATAATTACGAGTACATGAGCTTCAATATTGGTGCTACCTTGATGTCTTGGTTGGAAAGGCACGATATGGAAGTTCATCAGCGTATTCTGGAAGCTGACAGAAAATCCCAAGCCCGCCTCAATGGACATGGAAATGCGATCGCACAAGTATATAATCACATCATTATGCCTTTGGCGAATGAGCGCGATAAATATACGCAGATACGTTGGGGAAAAGCAGATTTCAAATCCAGATTTGGACGGGATACCGAAGGAATGTGGTTAGCGGAAGCGGCTGTTGATTACCCAACTTTGTCCGCTTTGGTGGCAGAAGGAATTCGCTTTATTATTCTGGCTCCATCCCAAGCACAACGCTGTCGTCTCCTGGCTACAGAAACCGATCCCCATCCCGAATGGCTCGAAGTTGGGGGAGGACAAATCGATCCGACTCGTCCTTACAGATGCTATTTGAAAAACGATCGAGAAAACCGGTACATCGACATTTTCTTTTACGATGGTCCAATTTCACGGGATATGGGTTTTAGTGATGTGGTTTACAATTCTAGTCATTTTGCTGGACGTGTTGGAGCAGCAATCAGGGGCGATCGCAGACAAGCGCAACTAATTTCCGTGGCAACCGATGGGGAAACCTTCGGACATCACAAAGGGGGAACGGAAAAAACCCTCGCTTATGCTTTTATTGGTGAATTTGCCAAACATGGTTGGACAGTAACTAATTTTGCCCACTATCTCAGCTTGAATCCTCCCACTTGGGAAGTCGAATTAAAACCCGTCACAGCTTGGAGTTGTTCCCACGGTGTCGATAGATGGCAAGATGATTGTGGTTGTGGTGGTGCCCCTGGCTGGCATCTCAAATGGCGAAGACCATTACGGGATACGTTAAACTGGTTACGGGATGAATTAATCAAAGTCTACGAAGAACAAGGTCGAAAATTATTTATCGATCCCTGGCAAGCAAGGGACGAATATATCGAAGTCATTCGCGATCGCCAAAGTTTAACTCCTTCGGGTTCTCATGGTTCAGCAAATGTCAATCGTTTTCTGGCTCGGCATCAAACCCACAAATTAACCGAAGTTGAAAAAATTGATGCGCTGCGATTGTTGGAGATGCAACGCCATTCTTTGTTAATGTTTACCAGTTGTGGTTGGTTCTTTGAGGAACTTTCCCGACCTGAAGGTACACAGATTCTTCGCTACGCAGCCCGTGCGTTAGAACTCGCAGGTGATGTTGCCGGGATACAATTAGAAAAATCCTTTATTAAAAGACTTGCAGATGCTCCATGTAATATCGAACAATTTCGAGATGGTGCGGAAGTTTACCGTCAACTAGTTAGTACTGCCCAAGTCAACTTCAAGCAAGTTGCTGCCCAGTATGCGATTACTTCCCTATTTAACCGTCATCAATCCCCTCCTAATCAACAATCCAGTAGTAACGAAAAACGTGTTTATTGCTATATAGCTACCGAGTATGATTACCAACTACAACGGATGGGAGCAAGCTCTTTAGCAATTGGACATGTGAGTTTAGTCTCCGAAATTACTTTAGAAAGGGAAGATTTAGTATTCGCAGTGCTGCATCTTGGTGGTTGGGATTTCCATTGCTGCATCCAACCCTTTAAAGGTAGACGTGCTTACACCCAATTAAAAGAGAAGCTATTTGCGGCTTTACAGCAAGCAAGTGCGGCAAATACGATTCTGGCAATGGTGCAATTATTTGGCGAAGAAGCATTTAGTTTACAAAATCTGTTTGCTGAGGAAAGACACCGAATTATGCGGATATTGACTCAGGAAACTCTCTCGCGCTTAGACCAACTTTACACTCAGACATATCGGGATAATTACGGAATCTTGATGGCGTTTCACCGCGATGAGTTGCCTGTACCCCAAGAATTACAAGTTGCTGCTGATATTGCTTTGGGACATCGTTGTATGTCGTTGCTGCGGAAATTAGAACAGGATATAGCTGAATCAACACAGGTAATTAATCACTTAGTTGAGTTGAAAGCAGTAGCAACCGAAGCTGAACATTTGCACTGTCGGTTGAATATACCTGAAGGCAAAGGGATATTAGAACAGATAGTATTGCGATCGCTCTGGCAATTGTTGCATGATGGGAATGGTAATTTTGAAGCTGATATGCAACGGTTTGAAAATCTGGTGGATATTGCCCATCAGCTAAATATCGGTATTTCCTTGGAGCGATCGCAGGAGTTGTATTTTCATCGTTTGTATAACTCTATAATTCCTGAATGTACCGATGTTTTGGCGAATGAAGGGGATACTATGCAGTGTCGTCGGTTGCTGAAGTTAGGTGAAAAATTAGGGGTTTGCGTTAGTCCTTGGTTGAATCAGTTTTAGTTGAGGTTAAAATATTTAATTTTTTTAACCGCCAAGTACGCCAAGGACGCAGAGAGAATATAGAAGTAGTTTTATTTTTCTCTCTGCGCCTCTGCGTGATGTTTATCTACCAAAAAATCACTGTAATTAAATCTCTGAGAATCTTTTTTTGATGAATTCAATTTTTTAGTCAAACATCCTAATGAGAGTATAATACCACTTTGTTGCTAGAAAACAAAGGTATTTTTCAAGCCCTGAAACGACGCATTTGCGTTAAATTAATGATTCTATTATCAATAATATTGAGAATATGCTATTTTTATTGCGAAAAAATGGGAATAATTTCGTCTGTTTTTTTTTAACATTAATTAACTTAAGTTTTGTTACGATTACCTATCAAAGTAGCGTTGAAAGCGGGAATCAGGTTTATCGCTTTTGCGTTGATTACAGGTAAGACATAAAGTATGTAAGTTGCTAATATCATTACTTCCACCACTTGCTAGGGGGATAATATGGTCAATGGAAAGCTGAGTTTCTTGTGCGACTTTGCCACAGCTTTGACATTGATTGCGATCGCGTTGGAATACGTATTGTCTGACTTCATTAGGAATTTTAATTCGTGGTGTTTTTTTCATTATTTTGATTGTTAATTATTTGACGAAGGTCATCTAAGGGTGATTCTGGTATATTTGGAGCAAATTCTAATGTAAATTCTATATTACTATGCTGACTTTGTTGGTGATTAGCTATGGGAATTGGAATAAAAGCATTAAATCTAAGTTTACCTTTTTGCCATTTATGGGAACCAAGTCTGAGAATTTCACATGCTTCACCATCTCTTGGAGAAGAGAGATTGAGGGTAATATTACAGTTGCCAAAGGAGGTAGGAGATAATTGTTGAAATCTTTCGGTAATGCTGTTATTACAACCATCCCCATTGTGAAAGAATGACTGCATTTTCTTTAAGAGGATGTGATTTATATCAGTTTTAAAGTCACTGAATTTTGACAATTCATCATCGAAAGAAATAACATCTTCATCATTACATTCAAGTAATTCAAATTTATCTATCATAAATACTCTTGTTTTAAAATCGATGAACTGAGAAATCTAGTTTCTCCTCCTTCTCACTGCTATTTATCATGACAGGGAAGATAATTACGATTGAGTTTCATTAAACATCTGTCGTAAATCATCAAGAGATGATTCACTGTGATTATTTTCTTCATCATCTAAATAAAATTCGATGCTAATATTAATTTTAACTCGTCCCTTTTTCCATTTTTTGGAACCTAAATTTAGTATTTTGCATTCGACTCCATCTTTAAAAAAGGTCGCAGATGGATGTTTTCGCGTCAATTGAATTCTCTGACGATTCAATTCTTGATTAACTGCACATGCTAAGGAATCATTACAAATGTTATTGATACTTTGTTTTAACTTATCAACCTTATATGTATTTTCGCCAAATTGCATAACATCATCATCGTTACATTCAATAGACTTAAATTTATCTTCCATTTCATACATCTCTAATTAGTGAAAATTAAGCTTAATCTTTTGTTCTCATACCCCCGATTTTTTAAAGTCGGGGATATGGGTACAATTAGATTTCAAAAGTGATTAATAACTGCTACATCACTGGAAGAAAAACTATCTACAGGTTCTAATTTAACTTCAAAATTTTCAACTTCTGGTAGTAAATGTTGGTGTAAACCCATCGTTTGCAAACAGCTATTAATTGCCGATACAGCTTGATTATAAACATCAACCTTTTGAGCTACAGTATCTAACAAACGCTGATTATTGAGAATCTTCTCCTCAGCTTCCTTTTCCAAGGTTTTCTCTAAATAATTGCGAGCATTTAGATATTGCTGTAAGATAACCTCAGCTTGTTTATCAGCCATTGGTAACAACTGAGTTTTCAAAGTTTGATTAATTGTTTGTCGGAAGCTTCTGCGAATAGTTTCCGAAACTTTTGGCTCAAAATCTAACTTTAAAAGTTGACGAATTGCTGGTTCCGCATCAACTATACTTTCGCTATCATAACCTTGGGAAGTTTGTAGTAAAGTTTGCCGAAATTGGTAAATAGAAAAAGTACCTTCATCATAAAATCTTGGACTTTCCCGCACAAAGCGATCGCACTCGACTCTAGCAGCGTTAATTAAGGCAGAAATTACTTCTTTTTCAATTTTTTCAAGTTCAATTTTGATACCACCATCATTACCCAGTAATCGATATAATTGACGGTAATACTCAGAGGTTTGTACTCGTTCAGTCAAACCTTTAAAGAAGTTGTTTATTACCTCTAAAGTGGAATCAGATAAAATATCTTCCAATTGATTAGCAAGATAGTAAAAAGCTTCAACCAAAATTGCGAGTAATGGAGCAGTTGCATTTCGAGGATGACTAATTGTTGCCTGTCGGTAAGCTTCTGCAACTGAAAATGTATCTAACAATTCATCTAAACGACGAATCATCTTAGATTGAAGTTGTTTAAAATCAGCTTCAAAACCATCGCAAGCACTATTAACTATCTGATTTACTTCTTCAGTAATATGAATAAGAAATGTATTTCCCACTTCTTGTAGCTGTAAATTGAGACGTTGTAATTCATATGCTTTCATTGCCTCAATTTCATGGGGTTGACTATCTAACTCACGTTGCTTTGTTTGATAGTAATTTTTGAGTTGAATACAAATATTTTCTAAATCATCCGCAAGATTTTTAAACAGTTGTGGACGTTTTTCTTCCGTCAAATACTTAGTAACTGCACTCCTAAACTCATCAATACCGCTATCGTGAATTAATTGATTAATTAGTACCGTTCCTTGCTCAGTTAAAATCCGTAAATAATTCTCATTTGGACTCTCATAACTATTTACCGAAATCCGAAACTGATTTGGTGACAACTTCCCAGAATTTGCACAATAGCGGTTAAACTCATTCACAAATTGCGGTGTTTCCTCCTTCCCATTCAACCCCTTAATACTTTCCGCAAAAACAGAATCTAACCCAAAGCGATCGCGATTACTAGTCTGCTTAATTTGACTTCCATAAAAACCTAACAAACCACTCGTCTTATAAACCCGATGACTATCGCGAAACTGCGAACCAATTAAATCATCCAAACGCTGTCGTAACTGGGTATTGTACCAAGTTTCATCAATGCGATTAAAGATATAAAACACGCGATCGCGTATTCCCGAATTTTCCCCCATTGTTTCCAGTAATTCGGTTTCTTCCTTCGTCATTTCCCCTGTTGCAGCAGGTTTGAGGACACATACCACCGCAGAAGTATCGGGATGTTGAATTTTTCCGTAAGTTAATTCTGCATCTTTAGCAACAGGTGCGTCAATTCCTGGGGTATCAATAATTACGTTTCCATCTTCCAGTAAAGGATGATGGCAATAATATTCAATTCGCTTTAAAACAGCGCTATTACTACCCCTTCTTGCATATCCAGCAGCTTCTTTGAGGTTAGTAAAATTGAAAGCATCCATCGAATATATAGCATTATCGAGAGTGTGAATCCTTTGTCGATTCGTTACATATCCTTCTAACAGTAAAATTAAAGCTTTTGCTTGTTTTCCACGTTCAGATTTACTTTCACCTCCTTCTTGCTGAATAATGTTATTACATCCCTGCTGTAATAATTCAATTACTTCAGCTTGATTGATATTTGTAACGCTATTAAAACCCAATTGATGACATAGTGAAATTGCTTGTTCGCGGATTTCAACTTCACTTAAAAACGTTAAAATGACTCTTTCTTTCTCTGCTTCTGCATACTCAATTTTGCATTCCGTACCAGTTGCATGTCCTTCTGCACTGTAAAGCAATTCCCGCTCTAAAAGTGCATTAATTAACATTGATTTACCAGCACTAAAAGCACCAGCAAATACAATTTCAAACTTTGGTGAAATTGCTTTATTTAAAGAAGTTTGTACAGCAGAAATATCAGTAGAACGTAATGTTACTTCCTGATTTAAAAGCTCTAATATCGACTCAACTTGTAATTTGAGATTTTCGCACTGTGGGGGAATTAGTGGCATTTTTAACACCCTAGAATAATTAATAATTTACTTACTTTTATTCTAAGAATGATTTTCTATTACCCGGTTCAGTGCAATTACATAAGCTATTATTTTATTCATATCCCCGAAAAGTCGGGGATATATAGAAACCTACGAAGAAAGATAAGTATATCGACTTAAGCTCTGCTCGTAAGTCTGTAACAACCTTTGCGACTCAGCCAAAGTAATCCGCTTCTCCTCCAACGCCAATTCGCAGCGCTGACGAATATTTTCCACCATATCCTCAGCATCGTACTGCACATAGCTAACAACCTCGCTCATGGTATCACCCTTGACAACATGCTCAATTTGATAACCCTTCGGCGTAAGTTGAATATGAACAGTATTGGTATCACCAAACAAATTATGCAAATTCCCCATAATTTCCTGATACGCACCATTCAGAAACATACCCAAATAATAGGGTTCTCCCCGCTTAAACTCATGCAGTTCCAACACAGGTTTGACATCACGCAAATCGATAAAACGGTCGATTTTTCCATCACTATCGCAAGTTAAATCTGCCAAAATTCCCCGTCGAGTTGGTTCCTCACCCAAACGATGAATCGGCATAATTGGAAATAATTGATCGATTGCCCAACAATCTGGTGCTGATTGAAACACTGACAAATTAATGTAATAGATGGAAGCCATTATTTGTTCTAGGTCTTCCAACTCATCTGGTACGTATTCATGCTGACGAGTGATGTGTAGAATCTTATGGCAACATGCCCAGTAGAGACGTTCAGCTTTAGCACGTTCGGTAATACTATAAATTCCCAGCTTAAAGCGACTAATTGCTTCTTCCTTGAATTGGGTCGCGTCGTGATAAAGTTCTTGGTAATTGTCGTTATTGATCGATTGATAGGTTTCCCAAAGATAATTAATAATGTGGGATTCCCCCTCCTTTGGAGGTTCAGGTTCGCTGTGGGGAACCTCACAAGTACTCAAAACATCGAAAATCAATACCGACTGATGGGATGCGATCGCACGTCCACTTTCGCTAATCAGGGTTGGTACATTAATTCCCTTTTCGGAACATGTATCTTTCAACTCCGCCACAATATCATTAGCGTAGTTTTGCATGTTGTAATTTTTCGATGCATAAAAGTTGGTTTGGGAACCATCATAGTCAACACCTAAACCACCACCAACATCGAGATACTTCATACTGGCACCCAATCCAGCCAATTCTACATAAATTTGACTGGCTTCCTGGATAGCATCCTTAATCACATGAATTGCGGAGATTTGCGAACCGATGTGGAAGTGTAAAAGTTGCAGCGAGTCCAACAAATTAGCTTCCCGCAACTTGTCAACAGCTTGAATAATTTCAGGAATACTTAAACCAAACTTTGCCCTATCTCCCGATGAAGCTCCCCATCTTCCCATTCCTTGGGTACTGAGTTTGGCACGAATTCCCAATATTGGTTTAATTCCCAATTGCCGATTCGCTTCAATTACCAAGTCAACTTCTTCGACTTGTTCGAGGACAATAATTGATATTTGCCCCAATTTTGTTGCCAGCATTGCCGTCTCAACGTATTCTCGGTCTTTATAGCCATTGCAGATGAGCAACGCACCAGGTGTATCGAGTAAAGCCAAAGCAATCATCAATTCCGGCTTAGAACCCGCTTCCAAGCCAAATTGATGGGGTTTGCCAAACCGAACCAAATCCTCAATCAGATGACGCTGCTGGTTGCATTTGACAGGAAATACCCCACGATAAACACCAGGGTAATTGTAGCGTGCGATCGCTTTGGCAAAACAGGCATTTAACCGCTCGATTCGGTCTTCCAAAATATCGGAAAAGCGGATTAATAAGGGTAAACCCAAATTACGCTGCTTGAGTGCATTCACCAACTCAAACAAATCCAGCGAACCTCCCCTGTCACCTTTCGGGGAAACCGTGATATCCCCAGCAGCATTAATCGAAAAATAAGGTTGTCCCCATCCTTCAATGCGATATAAATCTTCGCTATCCTCAATCGTCCAATGTCGGGGGGTATTCGACGTACTACTTGGTAAAAGCAGTTGTTTTTGCTTGCGGCTAACTTCTATAGCTGCTTTTTTACCATTAGCGGTAGGAGGCTTTCCCACCTCATCTGTTGTAGCAGTTGATTCAGCACCCATTTTATTAATAAACCTCTTCTTTTTACCCACGAATCTCCAATCTAACGCATTCAATAGGTCTGTAAACTAGTTAAAAAACTTTTTAATCGAGGATAGGGGATTGGGCATTGGTTCAAGACAAGCACTAAGCAATACCTACTAACCATTAACAAAAAGATTGACAAATGGCAAATGACAACGGACAAATAACAATGGTAGCTAAACTTTGAGGAGTAATGTAATGGAACGCACTTTTTTAGCAATTAAACCTGATGGTGTACAGCGTGGACTTGTGGGGGAAATTATCCGCCGTTTTGAAACCAAAGGTTTTACCCTAGTTGGTTTAAAATTTTTGCAGCCTACCAAAGAATTGGCTGAGTCACACTATGCTGTCCATAAGGAAAGACCGTTTTTCCCCGGCTTGGTTGAATTTATCACTTCTGGTCCGATTGTGGCAATGGTTTGGGAAGGTGATGGTGTAATTGCCTCTGCCAGAAAAATGATTGGTGCAACCAAACCACTAGAATCTGAACCTGGAACAATTCGTGGTGATTTGGGAATTAATGTTGGACGCAACATTATACATGGTTCTGATGCACCAGAAACCGCACAAAATGAGATTGCTTTGTGGTTTAAATCTGAAGAGCTTGTTTCTTGGCAACCTCAGATGACTCCTTGGTTACACGAGTAATTTGTTGAGTTAGGAATGATGAATTAAGAGTTAGGAGTTAGGGAATGATGAGTTCTGGGTTAATTAAATTCCTAACTCCTAATTTCTAACTTCTATTCCGCAACTTCTTGCTTTTCTAATTCTGGTGTGGTTATGGGTAAAGAATTGGGTAAAGAATCTTCTTTGGGAAGGTTGCGTTTGGAGAATCCCCAAGCAAGAATAATTGCGATCGCACTAATTACGATCCATTCTGGGGGAACTAACGCTGGATTAACAACTTTGAGCAGTAAACGAAAACCAACAAAGGCAACGGTAATATAACCTGCGTCTTCTAAATGTGTATATTCATCCAACCAGCGAATAAATAAACCTGCCATAAACCGTAAGGTAATTACACCAACAGTAGTACCTGTCAGCACTAACCAAGTTTCCTGGGAAACTGCGATCGCGGTTGTCACACTATCTAACGAAAACGCCAAATCGGTAAATGCAATTACTGGTATCGCTTTCCACAACGAAGAAAATCGGGGACCATGATGTTGATTATCTTCATCTTCCTCCGAGGTAAAATGTTGGAAAACCAGCCATAGCAAATAAGCTGCCCCAATTAGCTCAAACTGCCAGTATTTTTGTACCCAAGTTGCTGTTAGTAGCAAAGTGATGCGAAAGACATAAGCTACCACCAAACCAAAATTCAGAGCTTTCCGTTCTAATTCCTTATCTTCCAGTCCTTGGGCAATCGCTGCAAGTGCGATCGCATTATCGGCAGATAGTACTGCTTCTAAAAATATCAGCAACAACAACACGATAGACGCTTCTACGCTGAAGTGAAGGTGAAGATAATCAAAAATTTGGTCTAGCATTCCCGTGTTCTCAAGCTGTAAAAATTAAAAATTAACAACAATTGCAGAATTAATATTAACTACATGACAATTTTCTACTCTAATCAAGCTTAACTTGTGCTTGTAGATTCACGACATACGGTTTTCAACCCCTTCACCAATTGTATCTTTAACATCAGGGAGGGAAAACCCTACCCTACAGCATGGGACAATCTATTTTTTGGTGTTCCCTAACTAGCTAACTACTACCCAATGCTCAATTCTTAAATTTTTCTAAACAAGAGCCTTGGTTTTTGCTGTTCTGAATCAGCCTAAATTCAAAGCCATGTATAAAATATTTTGCTAATTCATTGTTTCTATTTTCAAGTTTATTTAAGTCAAAGTATATGTTTAATTGGTGAAATATTTAAATTTTGATAATATTCACCTGTTTTCTATTCAGTATTCAATGCAGTAAAAGTAACACTGCTATCATTAATAATCAGGAGAAATTAGTCAGTACGATTGTTATACGTAAAGCGATCGCATCGTCAAGGTGAGAAATAAGAGATGAAATTACACTTGCAAGTAACCTTACTATTACTAACTGGATTATTATTGGGGACTAATATTACACCTGGATTAGCATATCCTCAAAAAATATCACAAACTCTACCACCACCCAATTGTAAAAACCCCCAGACAACACGAGATACGATTGAATGTGGTAGAAGTGCCTATAGAGAAGCCAATAAAAAGTTAATTAATGTGTATAAACAATTGCAATCTAAATTAGGTGGAACTCAAAAGAAACGTTTAATTGTATCTCAGGAAAGCTGGGTTAAATATCGGGATACTTCCTGTGCATTTGAAGGGGGAATGTACGAAGGTGGAAGTCTCGAACCACCAACACGAATTAATTGCTATGCAAAGGTGACAAACCAAAGATTGATAGATTTAGATGTGTGGTTGCAACAATTAAATCGACGATAGCTGGAAAGAGGCAGAAGGAATAAAATATATTTTTTGCTCTCTACCTTCTTCCTTCCCATAATCCAATACAGTTCAGTTAAGTATTTTTCCTTCTCTTCCTACCCTTCGGGTAGGCACGAAGTGACTTCCAAAGGTAGCCGCTCCGCGTCTAAGGCGTTCTCTGCGTCTACCTACGGTAGATACGAAGTAGCTTCTGTTGGCGATAGCCGTCCTGTAAGGGCTAAGTAGCCACTCCGTGTCTATGGCGGTTTATAATATTGAATTATTAGCCTTAACTGAACCGTATTGTCCCATAGTCTTCTAAATTTATTTAGGGTGATTATCTTTTTACTTTTTACTTTTTACTTATACATAGCTAGACGTTTTTCTAAACTGCGAATCTGAGTATCAGTATATTGAATTACTGGACTGTGGAGTGCATATTGCTTACTGAGTCTGGTTTTAGCAACTTTGAGTTCAGCAATTTCAGTTTGGAGCGATCGCAACACAGCCTCATTAATTGCTACTTGGGAATGACGTGGTTGAAGTTGACTATAACGCTGTCGTAAACTCCGTAGCTGGGATTCCACTGCTTGCACTTCTAGATGTTCGGGTATGTACATTGCATCAAGCAAAGCAACGTCAATTTCTAAGCTTGCAACTTTTGTTTTGAGTCCATCTGCGACTACATGGTTGATTGTCGCGTGGTTTCTACCTGTTTTGGTGATTTTGTCCCGCAGTCTTTGAATCCTATTTTCAACACTTTTAATGTTTGGTGCATCTGATGTAAATCTAGCATTGAGCATTGCCAATTCCACTTCGCGATCGGCAATTTCCTGGACTAGGGTATCAACGGCACTTACAGAACCTTTAGCGGTATTTTTAATAGTTCGTTGGATGGCAACAATTGATTCCCTTGCAAAAGCTGGTTGCACTAACATAAATGCAGGAAGGGTTACTGCGGTTAGGGTTGTAAATGCTAAGGTAATTAGCGTCACTTGAAGTTGGGTATAGGATGTACTGCCACCATAACGTTGTATTGCAACTGTTGGTGAATTAACTCGCACCAGAGATTTATCGTTAAACATATATGAAGTTAGAGTTTATATAAAAATTTCAATAACTACCCTAGCAAGCTACACAAGATTTTGGGGTAATTCAGGCGAAATTAGCAAGCTAAATTTAACTTTCTTCGCGTAATTACAATAGGGAACACCAAGAAATAAATCCTCCAATATTGTAGGGGTGGGGTCTCCCCACCCTTATGTATGATGGGGTTGGTAAATATATGAGAAAGGAGATTTTATTTTCTGGAAGTCCCATAGGCTTATTAATCGTATCATTTTATAAGTGAGGGCGGGGAGACCCAGCCCCTACTAGGAACTGGGAATTATCTTTTACCAATACTATTCTGATAACCAGTGCGATCGCTTATCCGCTTCATGTACTCCAAAACTGCTGGATAAGCACTCAAATCGAGTTTAAGCATGATCGGAATGTAAAGTAGGAGTGAACCAACACCTACATCAGCAACACTAAATTCATCACCTACTAAATAAGGTTGCTTTTCGAGAATACTATTTAATGCTGTCATCAACCGTGGCATTTCCCGTTCTCTATTCTCTTCACCAAAAATTCCTGGTCCTAAAGTGGCATTTGCAAAGATAATCCACTGGTTGAGTTCAGCGCGTTTTTCGGCTGAAAGTGGAGTTTTTGCGTATTTTTCGGCAAGGTACATCAAAATAGCACCTGATTCCCATAGTTGAAAACCATCATCCTCGACTATTGCCGGAACTTTGCCAAATGGGTTTATTTGCAAAAATCCATCTTGACGATGTTCTCCTGCTTGCATATCCAGCGTCACGAACTCGTAAGGAATCGCAAGCTCTTCAAGATACCATTTCACAATTGAAGCACGACTAAAGACACCACCGTATAGTTTGACCATAGCTTTTTAAGGGGAAAGGGATAAGGGGAAAGGGGAGAAAAAAAAAGGAAGATAGCTAATCACTTCTAATTCTTAATTCCTCTATCATAAGTAAATTTTATGAAATTTTCATAAACGATAAGAAACTATTTAGCTGGTATTTGGGACTACGGACTTAGTTATGGGAACAATAACGTCAACGGGTTAAAAACCAATTTTTGAACTTGATGAAAAATTCATCTGTTATTCCTGATTGTTAGCCCCGTAATGCATTCTATCAAGTTGTGAACCCTTCCTACTTGATTCGTCTGGTAAATTCAGGTTTGCTTTTCTGGAATTCAACCTAGGGATGAAGTATCTATTAACAGGTTCGAGCATTATTTAGATTAGGGCAAAGAATTGTAAACTTTACATTCCTTCATAGTCCTAGTTTTCCGCGATACTTCCGCCCAAGTACTCCAAAACCAGTTTTTGAGCCAACCAGGGGCAAAGTTCAGACAAAACCAATATCAAACCCAACAAATCAACTTTACACAGCAACAAGAACCGCAGGCAGGAAGATATGAACAGCTATACATTTTTAGCATCTGGCGATGAGCAATACTATTCCAAGAAGTCCGTAGCTAAATCGACTTCTACTTTTAATGCTCAATATCAAGACGCTATTGGTAGTGAAAGTTGCGCTGTGGAAAATAGTTACTTACGTAGTTGTGCGTTGAAGCTTGCCAAGCAGGGTGATTATACTGAAGCGATCGCACTATTCAACCATTTAATTCTGCGTCAACCTGAGAATGCGATTAACTATAATAATCGCGGGTTGGTTTATTTTCAATATGGCGAACGGGAAAAGGCTTTAAAAGACTATAATCTAGCCTTGCAACTCAATCCCAAGTTGGCGAGTGCATATAATAACCGTGCGAATTACTACGCTGCTTGCGGTAACTTGGAAGAGGCTGTGTATGACTACGATGAAGCTTTAGATTTAAATCCTACCTATACCAGAGCATGGATTAATCGCGGTATTACCTTGCGGGATTTGGATCAGTACGAGGAAGCTATTGATAATTTTGAGATTGCTTTGTTATTCGAGCAGTATGAAGGGCATATAATTGGCGAACGTGGTAGAACTCATCATCTCTCTGGTGATTGGAATTGTGCGGTTGCTGATTACCGTAGAGCTTTGGCTTTGTTGCCGATATCACCAAATAGTAAAGATGGTGCAGGTTTAAGATTGCGATCGCAGGTTGAAAACTGGCTAGGTGAGTTACTTTGTCCGTAAGTTATGTAAAATAAATAGTTGACTTATAAACTTTTTTTCGGGTTTTTGAGAATGAAAATTGCCATAATTAACTCCACCTTGTAGACGGGTGGAGATGATAATTTTACTGGTTCAGTCAGTTACTAGCATTTTTTAGATTAGGAAGATTGAAGATTCAAACCTTTTTCAAATTCATCTATACACTCAAGGGAATTTGTAATTAAAGCAATAAAAAAATCTCCCTACCTATGAATAACTTAACTCAAACTCAGGTATGTTATAGTTGCAGCTTGGGAAATAGCATGACAAATTTAGTTTTTTCCAGTACTTTCTTCCTCTTCCTCTGTATCTTCTTTGACCCTTTTTATCGGTACATTAGCAATCAAAGCGGTGGTGCGATTATTGCTTTCCAGTGAAAACTCCAAACCATCGGTTTCCACTTCAACATAGCGGCAAACTATTTCTAAGATTTCTTGCCGCATCTTCTCTATCATTTGGGGACTTAAATCAGCGCGATCGTGGGCAATGACCAGTTGCAAGCGACGTTTGACTTCATTGCGACTGTTATCATTGCTACGGGAAAAAATACGTTCGAGAAATTCGAGAATCATTGCAGCTACGGTGCAAGGGTGGAGAAATGGATTATTAAAAACTAAATAAACTAATATACTAAGAACGGCTGAAATTTGGATTTTTCAAATATCTGCTGGTTCCTTTCTTTTATTAGCTTTTGGCTAATAGCTAATAGCTAACCGCTCGGAGTATAAACTAAAAATTAAATTATCTTTGTCCACAATAATTTGCGGAGTCGAGAAAATATATTTTCGTTAGGAGAATCAAGATCGAGAAATTCGACAGTTTCCCCTTCCAATCTACGAACGATGTTTTCAAATGCCGTTGCAGCTAAAGAGGGAGTATCTGACAATACAAGAGGTTCACCGCGATTGGTGGAAACAATCACGCGCTCGTCGTCGGGAACAACACCAATGAGGGGAACTGCGAGAAGTTCCTGAACATCCTGTACGGACATCATATCATTAGCCCGTACCATTGCGGGACGGATGCGGTTGATGATGAGGTGGATGCGTTTTACTCCTTGTGCTTCCAAAAGTCCAACGACGCGATCGGCATCACGAACGGCTGATATTTCCGGTGTGGTGACAATCAATGCTTCTTTTGCTGGTGCGATCGCATTTTTAAAGCCGGTTTCGATGCCTGCGGGACTATCAATTATTACATACTGGTACTTTTGTGCCAGTGCATTTACTAATAGTTTCATTTGGTCGGGTGTCACCGATTCTTTTGCCCGGTTTTGTGCTGCGGGTAAAAGTACCAAATTTGGTTGGCGTTTGTCTTTTACTAGGGCTTGTTCTAATCGACACTCTCGTGCCAAAACTTCTACCGCAGTATAAACAATTCGGTTTTCCAAACCCAGTAACAAATCGAGATTTCGCAAGCCAAAATCCGCGTCAATTAAAGCAACTTGCCGTCCCATTTTGGCGATCGCCATTCCCAGGTTAGCAGTTGTTGTTGTTTTTCCTACTCCTCCTTTCCCGGAGGTAATGACAATAATGCGAGTCATATTGTTGTTTAAATCCTAGTTTAGTTTCGTTTAGCTGTTTAAATCCTCAATTTCCCGTCAGGGGAAATTGTCACTACGCAAGCAATCATGCGTTAGATTTAATCCCAAAACAGAAACCACTTCAGAGTACGAAGTATAAGGCAATAAGTGTAAAAAATAAATCACTAAATATTAATTTTTAATTCCCCCACTTTTCCCTTTTGCTTTTTTTGCCAATTAATTACCCCGATTCAACTTGGAAAAATCAGCAGCTTTGGCAATGCGAATCCCTTCGGTAGTAATATAAGCGACTTCGGGATGATGCTGCTTTGGAGTTTTTTCTGGTGCCCTTGCGACTGCATCAGCAATTCGTAACTGGGTTGGTTCCATTTGTACTGACATAATCAAGCAATCACGGTTGCCTCCTGCACCTGCATGTGCTACCCCCCTTAGACGACCCCAAACTAAAATATCGCCATCTGCAACTACAATACCACCAGGATTAACATCTCCCAAGATAATTACTGTACCGGGATGACGAATTTCGACTCCGGAACGGATTGTCATTTGGATGTACAGTGGTTCTGCCATTGGAGTCGCTGTTGGACTCGATTCGGAGGAGAGGGAAGTTTTCGGTTGTAGGGGGGTTTGTTCGACTGAGTAGCCTGCTGTAACTGCTGCGATCGCGGTTTGTCTGCGACTGGTTGCGACTGATTTTAGTTGGAGGTTGACTTCGTTTAATGATTCGGCAAGTTCTTGGAGTTGCCTGACATCGAGTAAGCGATCGCCTGCGATTAAGTGTACATTTGTATTGGCAACCCGGAAGCGATCGCCTCCATTTAAACGCTGTTTGAGTTGCTGCCAAATTTCTGACCAACTATATTCGGATGTACTCAGTTGGGTTTCGCTGGGTAATATTATTACTAGTCGCTCTGCTTCGCTTTTTAGTTGTACCTGAAGAAATTTGCTAATGGTTCCTGGTTCTACAGGGGCGTTTAAGTCGATGGTGTCTAATTGGTCTAAGCTAGATAATGTGGTAATTTTACTATCTGCTTCTGTAACTTTTACTTCATTATTGTTGGTTTTATCTAATGAAGTTTCAGAGATTTTTGGTTCGACAAGGGGAATAGTTTTCTCTGAAGTCTCTACAATTTTTGATTCAGTTTTTGGTTTTTCAGAGAGAATCGTTTGGGTAATATGATTTTCTGCTGAAATTTGCGGGTTATTAGGGATGTTAGATGCAAAGTCGGATTTTTCTGTTTCTGTAGATGGAACGGAAACGAGATAATGAACGTTATTTTTGAGTAAAACCGCATTACTGACTAAAGAATCAGATTTTTTATCCTCATTCATCTGAATTGATGCGTTATTTGGAACGGTTTCAGAAGAAAGATTTTTTTGTGAGATCGCTTCAATACTTGCTGGGGGTAAACCAATTTGTTGGTATTTACTTTCTTGAGATTCAGTTTTTTGAGATTCGGTAAATACAAATGGAGTCAAGACAGCAGTAGGAATATCAGATTCCACGAGAATTTCTGCATTTTCTAAAGGTAAAGAATTGGCAGCTACAGAATCTGAATTTTGGGAATTTGAAATGAGGGAATTTAAATTGAGAGAATCTGAACTAGAAATAAAATGAGGTTTTCCAGATTCTTGATTATCAGCGATTGGACTAGAAATAAAATGCAAAACAGAATCAACTTCTGCATCAGGGAGAATAGGATTTATATCCGCACCAAATGCAGTTGAATTTACTTCTGCTGGTTCAGAATTATTTGGATTTGATTCTTGATTCGGAATGGCAGAATCATAAGTCATACAACACCAGCCAATAAGATTATTTTAAAGTAGAGACGACCCGGTGGGTCGTCTATCAAGAATTATAATTGCCAAAAATTAGAGACAACCCACCGGGTAGTACAATAAATGATTTTATTGTTTGTGAGTTTTAGCTTGGTTAATTATTGAATTCCTCTTTTTTTAGTCAGTCTTTCGTAAACCGTCGCTAATGCAGTTGCATCACCAACATTACCCGGAAACAAAACCACAGGTAAACTAGGAAATAAAGGATGTTCAGGAGAAGTTGTCACCATCGAAACACCAGCTAATATTTGTCCTAACAACCTCGCAGAAGTCAATGATAAACCATTACTTAAAACATCATTTGAAGTAATACCACCCTTACTAATTAAAAAACCAATATCAGATGGTAAACCCCGCACAATATCCATTAATAAATTTGAGACTTTTACCCCAAAATCTAATCTAACTTTGACATTCTCAAAAGTAAGTTCCTGACGACTTGTATAAATAACAGGTGTTTTCCCATCATTATGTACCGTTTGGATTTTTTCAAGAACATTGGATAGAAGTGTAGCAGATTGGCTTGTACTCTCACCAAGTAATTCGGCTACATTCACCTCAATTCCCACAATTCCTTCCGCTTGTAATAATTTTTCTAATTGCTGAGTTGTCTTTTTAACATGGGAACCAACAATAACAACACCAGGTTTACCATCTTTGACATACTGTGCCATATTTTCGGCAGCAATTGCTTGTGGTGGTAAAGCAGCCAAAGCAGTCAAGATACTTGCGGCACTGCGAAACAAAAAGCGTTTACCCTGACTTGCTGCACTCAAAATATCTTCAGCAAAGCGGTTTAAATCAGCTTGATTTTCCCCATCCACAACCCCACATTGATTGTTGCTAAGTTTCAGCAAGCGATCGCAGCAACCTCTACGGATATCATCAAGTAAAAATCGTTCTACGGACTCCTGTTTAATTTTACCTTTGGTTTTTTCTTCTACATATTTGGGTAAGTAACTGTAATGGTATCCAAAAACCGAATCCTGTGCAAATTCAGTTTCATGTACAGGTGTGGGTACACCATCAATGATTAGATAATGTATACTGTCACGGGTAATACGTCCCCCTTCAAAAAATGCGGGTACTAAAAAATGAGCATCAAAAGCACCAAGACGTTGTGCGATCGCATCTGTTTCAATCGGATAATGTCCCCGCAAAGTCGAATCTGAACGACTGACAACCAAAAAATCTTGAATACCCTCAGCTTGAATAGCTAATTTGAGGTTATCGCAAACTTCCTCTGTAACCGATGCTGCATCCTCTGGAGTCAAAGAGCGAGTATTAGTTAGCACAAAAAAAATCGGTGAGCGATCGCGCAATCCCAGACGTAGAGTATCTACATCCCAGCGCATCAAAAGCAAGCAACTGTGGACAGTTTGTGAACCTGTTGGATCATCATCAAGGACAATTATCTTTGGTTTATTTATCATGATTAAAAATCGAATAATAATGTAGAGAGGCGATACATAGCTTTGTCAGTAAATAAAGAACCCCACCCCGCTTGCGGCAGGGCTGTTTCGTTCCCTTTTAAACAGGATTTGTCAAGATAGTTAGCGATAAATACCTAAGTAAGGGTGACAATTAAATGAACTTTTAAGCACTCAGGTATCCGTAGTTTTGTGCGTTTTCTCGACACGCTGGTAACAAAATAACCAGTTTTAAATTGCTAGAACCATTGATTTTTAAGGTGTTTTAGGGGATGAATCAGCCCTG
>NZ_NTFS01000389.1 GCF_002289455.1 Brunnivagina elsteri CCALA 953 | reverse complement strand
TGTATTCATTCTCTGCAAGGGGATGATTGGCGGCAACTAAGACTTCGATTAGTTCATCATATAATGTCTCGACAATCATTTCCCGACCAGTTGTTAAAAAGCGATTGTTCATCACAATTGCCAAATCTACCAACCCGTCTTTGAGAACTTTGAGTGCGCGATCGCTCCCTAGTGATGTTACCCGCAATTGTACTTCGGGATAATCGTGACAAAATCGCTGTAACACTGGTGGTAAGTAGTATGCACACAGCGAATGAATCACCGCGATACATAGCTCTGGTTGTTTTCCCGATACCAAATCGGAAATTTCCTGTGTCGCACTTTGCCACTCTTGATTTATCTTTCGGGCACGAGGTAATAACCGTTCACCCGCTAGTGTTAGCTTTGCTTGACTTGTACGGTGGAAAAGTTCCAACCCTAAGTCTGATTCTAACGCTTGGATTTGCCGACTTACAGTCGATTGGGTGACACCGCATTGCCGCGCTGCTCCCTGAAAACTTCCGGTTTCTGCAATAGCCAGAAAAGCTTGCAACTGCTCTAGTCGCATGTTATTTGTAGCCTTATTTACATTTATAGCTTCCACTAACTTAACGGATTTCCGATTAAGCTTTAGTAAATTTTGTTACATCTTGTTCCTTTGCTGCCATTTTTTACAATAGCTGCAATGTTTACTTCTTTACGTCCTCCATCAGTTGAATAACTGAGTTTATTCCTAAATCTGTCTATCAGAAGATTGTAATATTTTCTTAATAAATAAATCGTCATTATTGAAAAATTAACATTTCATCACATTTGAGTTAAGTTTGGGTTAAGAGGAAGGAATATATGAGAAATATGGAATATGGGAATATATGAGAGACGACCCACCGGGTCGTCTGTACGATAGTATTGGGATTGGATTGGGATTGGATTGGGCTGTGTTAATTTTGGTGGTGTGCAATTTCTGGTGCAAGATTTTTGAGTGCTGCGATCGCATGTAAACGAACTTGGTTATCGGTATCCCCTGAGAGAGAAATTAGTGTTTCGATTGCCTCATCCCTACCGAGTTGTCCCAAAGAAAGTGCGATCGCGCTTTTTATGTTGCTAATTTCAGATGCGGGATGGTTTTGGTACAACATTTCTAATAAAATTTCAGTTGCTTTTTGGTTCAAAAATTGATGCTGCACTCGTCCAATTACAACTACTATTTGTTGCCATAAAGTTTGTGATACCAACGTATTCAGGGCTTTTTGTAAATATTCCAATCCAGAAATACTGCCAATCCAAGTTAATCCCCGAATTGCTTCTATTTGAATTTTTAGTGGTGTATCATAAGTTACTAAAACTTGGTACAAGTGAGAAGCGGCAGTGTCGCAACCCATGCGTGATAGAGAAACAACCGCAGCACAAGCTACATCTATCTTTGTATCGTATAGTTTAGCTTGTAAACATGTGACTAAATCCAAGCGATCGCGCAATTCTGGACGAAACCCTAATCCCCGTACTGCTTCCTGTCTTACTGTTGCTGATGTATCTTCTAAGCTATTTAATAATACTTGGGTAATGCGCGAATCGTGGAAACTACTGAGGGCTTCAATTGCTGCTGCACGCACTGCTATTTGAGAATCTTCAGCAACGCTGAGTAATGGCACAATAGTTTCTTGGTTGCGAATATAACAGAGGGTTTGTGTTGCTAAAAGTTTTGTGTCATCGTTAGCAAGCAATTCAGTCAAAGCCAAAATCGCCGTTTTTCCCAGTTGTCCAAGTGCGATCGCTGCCATTCCCCTCAGTTCTTCGTTATCGCTAGATTGAATCAATTCCATCAAAACTGGAATCACTTCAGTTTGTTTTAATTCTCCCAAAATCCGTACAGCGTACCATCGCAATTCATCTTCTGTTGTGTCATCTTCCAAAATGGCAACTAAAGGGGGAATAGTAATATTTCCCAAGCGAGTCAACATTTTAGCAATTTCCCAACGCTGTTGAAAATCGCCAATTTCTAAAGCTGATAACGCCAATTCGAGTAAGCTTTCCTGGCATTTCACCTCCTCAATATCTTTAGAATCGGTTTCTAAAATTAACTCCTGCAAGCATTGAATTAATAATGACCATTCCGCAGCATCATAAGCTACCCGTGCTTGTACCAAAAGCTGATTGATATTGTTCACAATTTGTTAATGGTTAGTAGTTAATAGTTATTGGCTAATAGGAATTGGGCAGAAAATAAGAAAACTCTCAACTGTCATGCTGACGTAGGAAGCATCTTCCAAGTAACTTGTAAATGTGATCGCTACTTTCTTTTATCCTCTAAATTCATCCTTACCTGCTCCGTTCACTCTACGCTTCCCGCTTTCTTAGAAGTACGCAAAAGTTCAATGTTTTCACAATGTATCAATATTTTTGCATTACAACTTAACTTGTCTGCTTGTTCCCCTTTCTTCTTTACCCATTGCCATATCTCTATTAACAACCATATGTACGCAACTAATAAAGTCTTTTTTACTTAGACAGGGTTAAATTTATGCAATACCTGCATATTAAAGACGCGATTTTTACATTAAAACGAATATTTCGTAACAATTTATACGATTTGTACATTTGTTCAAGCTTAACTTAAATTATATAAATTGTTACCAACCGCTTGTCCGAGCCTTCTTGACAAGTTAGCAAAATAGAGGTTTCAGCAAAAACTTTCTGTTTTTTGGCTTGCGTGAGGTTGTGTAAATTAATTAGACTAATCGATTTTAGATTTTGGATTGACTTCATTACCTATACATAGGAAATGGAGAAGTTTAATTTGGGATTTGTAATGGCTTATAGACTAATTTTATTTATAAACAACCACTCAGAAAGGAGTATCGCACAATCTTAAATCTAAGAATAAATCTAAAACTAAAACTAAAATTTGGTCGCTCTTAAAGGTAATGGATAAAACCTTAGACTTTTAATTTGCTATGAGTGGAGCGTCATATCGCATAGCCCAAAATTTAATCGAAAATCTAGCCTAAAAATCTAATCCAAAATCTAAAACCCTGGATTTATTTATATGACAGACTCGGCAACTACCCCTAAAACCAGTCTCAACAAGTTTGAGAAATTGAAAGCGGAAAAAGATGGACTTGCAGTTAAGGCAGAAATAGAGAACTTTGCCTCATTAGGATGGGAAGCGATGGATGAAACAGATCGCGATCATAGACTTAAATGGGTGGGTGTTTTCTTTCGTCCTGTGACTCCTGGTAAATTCATGATGCGGATGCGTTTGCCTAACGGTATTCTCAATTCTGCCCAAATGCGGGTTTTAGCGGAAGTTGTGGAGCGTTACGGGGATGAAGGTAGTGCTGATATTACAACTCGCCAAAATATTCAGCTACGTGGAATACGCATCGAAGATTTGCCGGACATTTTCAACCGATTCCAGGCAGTTGGCTTAACAACGGTGCAATCGGGTATGGATAACGTTCGCAATATCACAGGTGATGCGGTTGCCGGATTAGATGCCGACGAGTTATTTGATACTCGTGAATTGGTACAGCAGATCCAAGACATGATTACTAATTCCGGTCAAGGAAACTCTGAATTTAGTAACCTACCACGTAAATTTAACATTGCGATCGCAGGGGGCAGAGACAACTCGGTTCACGCAGAAATCAACGATTTGGCATTTGTGCCCGCATTTAAAGATGTTTCCCCAGGATATATTTCCCCAGGATATATTTCTCCAGAAAAGAGCGAAAAAATCTTTGGTTTCAATGTTTTGGTGGGTGGTTTCTTTTCTGCTAAACGCTGCGATGCGGCGATTCCGTTGAATGTATGGGTACTTCCTGAGGATGTAGTGGCAGTATGTCGGGCAATCCTAGAAGTCTATCGAGACAATGGATTGCGTGCTAACCGTCAAAAATCCCGGTTGATGTGGTTGATTGATGAATGGGGTATAGACAAATTTCGTCAAGAAGTTGAACAGCGTTTGGGGAAATCACTCCTAGCTGCCACTGAACATGACGAAATCGACTGGGAAAAACGCGACCACATTGGTGTATACAAACAAAAACAACCAGGTTTAAACTACGTAGGGTTAAATATTCCTGTTGGTCGCCTGAATGCCGAAGGGATGTTTGAAATTGCCCGTTTAGCTGAGGTTTATGGCAGTAGCGAGATTCGACTAACCGTCGAGCAAAATATTATTATCCCGAATATTCCTGACTCAGTATTGGCATCATTTTATACTGAAAATATTCTAAAACAGTTTACAATTAATCCTAGCCCATTAACGCGATCGCTCGTATCTTGCACAGGGGCAGAATTTTGTAATTTCGCGATGATTGAGACTAAACAACGTGCGATCGCGATGATGAAAGCGTTGGAATTAGACTTAGAACTAAATCGTCCGGTACGTATTCATTGGACGGGATGCCCAAACTCTTGCGGACAACCACAAGTAGCCGATATTGGTTTGATGGGAACCAAAGCCCGTAAAAACGGCAAACCCGTAGAAGGTGTTGATATTTACATAGGGGGTAAAGTCGGCAAAGATGCCAGCTTGGGAACCTGTGTCACCAAAGGGGTTCCTTGTGAAGATTTACAGCCAGTTTTACACGACTTACTGATCGAACATTTCGGTGCAAAACCCAAAGTATTGATTAATTCTTAATTTACCTAATCCAAAATCCAAAAGTTTTATAGTTTGGACGCAATACAAATAAGGGCAAATAAATAAGGGCAAACAGCCGTTTGCCCCTACAGTATTCTCTCAAACTGCATTCCTAATTCCCCAATCTAAAATCTAAAATCTAAAACCCAAAATGAGTAACCTTTCCAGAAGAAAATTCATCATCTCCGCAGGTATTACCGCAGCTAGCACTTTAATCGCGCATGGTTGTTCTTCGAGTGGAACGAATACTGATAATTCTTCCGGGGGAACAACAGGTACAGCCAGTCCAGCTAGTAATGTCACTTCAGCCGCAAATGCACCCAAAGTTGAGACAACTAAAGCCAAGCTCGGATTTATTCCCTTAACTGATGCTGCACCCCTAATTATCGCCAAGGAAAAAGGGTTTTTTGCCAAATACGGCATGACAGATGTGGAAGTGAGTAAACAGACATCCTGGCCCGTCACCCGCGATAACTTAAAATTAGGCTCATCGGGAGATGGGATTGATGGAGCGCACATTCTTAGCCCCATGCCTTACCAAATTACAATCGTTGACAAAGTGCCGATGTATATTTTGGCACGATTAAATCTCAATGGACAGGGTATTTCCGTAGCGAATAAATTCAAAGAATCTAAGGTAGCCTTAGAAAGTAAATCCCTTAAAGATATTGCTAGCAAAGCCAAAGCTGAGAATAAATCTCTGAAAATTGGTATAACTTTACCCGGTGGTACTCACGATTTATGGATGCGCTACTGGTTGGCTGCTGGTGGTATCGATCCCGATAAAGACCTTGGTTTGGAACCCGTACCACCACCACAAATGATTCAAAATATGAAAGTAGCTACTATTGAAGCTTTCTGTGTGGGAGAACCTTGGAATGCCCAGTTAGTCAGCCAAAAATTAGGTTATACAGCCTTAGTTACAGGTGAATTGTGGAAAGATCATCCAGAAAAAGCTTTTGCGATGCGGAAAGATTGGGTAGATAAAAATCCCAATGCGGCAGAAGCTTTATTGATGGCAGTTATGGAAGCGCAGCAGTGGTGTGACAAGCCGGAAAATCAAGAGGAGATGTGCAAAATCTGCTCAAGCCGTAAGTATTTTAACGTAGCTGTTGGAGATATTTTAGAACGTTTTAGAGGCAATATTGATTACGGTGACGGACGCAATGTCAAAAACTTTGAACACCGGATGAAGTTCTGGACTAGCAATGCTTCCTATCCCTATAAGAGCCATGATACTTGGTTCCTGACTGAAAATATCCGTTGGGGCAAGCTACCCAAAGATACTAAAGTTAAAGCGATCGTTGATGAAGTCAACCGAGAGGATTTGTGGAAGAAAGCAGCTATTGCTCTGAAATTACCTGCTGACCAAATTCCCGCAAGTAGTTCCCGTGGTATAGAAACGTTCTTTGATGGTGTTAAATTTGACCCAGAAAAGCCAGAGGAATACTTGAAGAGTTTGAAGATTAAGAGCGCTTAAATAAAGCAATAAAATTACCCCACCCTAACCC
>NZ_NTFS01000388.1 GCF_002289455.1 Brunnivagina elsteri CCALA 953 | reverse complement strand
AAGTGTATAAAGTTACTTAACTATACTTAGTGATTGAATGAGCATAAGCCTTGGAAAAAACTTTGTGATTTACTGAACGTGGGATTCGAGTGTGAGTATTTTGAATGATTGATTTCTTTGTTTGAACGTTGAGCGATCGCTTTTCTCAAAGATGTTTAACGGCGCGGTTGAGCGGCTCCAAACAACCTCCTCTATGCACCAAGATCTTTCGGCAGTCCGCTCCAAGCGAATTGTTAGCCCTTTCGCTGCTTGACTCTATTGCCTTGTCTACAACCCTGAGGCTGCAAGCCGTCCTTCAACTGGCTCATACTCATCTTCTAACAACCAAGTTTGAGCTTCGTCATAGGTTGCGCTGCTGAAAACAACTTTATAATTCTCGGCTGGATCATGCACACGACAACTTCCTGCTGGATCACCTAGCAACAGTAGGATATAAGGAGGAGACAGCATCGGATCTATCCAGACTTCAACAAAGTTCCATTCACTCTTAACTGGGTCGAGTGCGGGGGATGACATGGTATCGATTTTCTGCATCAATTTTCACCTCTCCATAGAATAACGGGGTACTGGAGCCATCTTCAGGGCTGATTCGATAACCGATTGATTCAGCAAAAAATAAGCCATAGCGCTCATATCCTCGAATTACCCCTGTAAACTCTCCTCTCTCAATGATGGCTTGAGCAACCTTCTCCATTGTGGCTTCATTATTGAAGACATGAGCAGATCTACCTCGCCTCAGCAAACGCTGCATCTGGGGGGTACCTGGTAAATGCTTACCAGTGTGCCTGGAATCCAGAAAAATCTCACGGTTGATACTACTCATTAATACTTAGGGGGATTCAGACTATACCAAGACTATTTCATATCCAGGGATTTTCGTAGATTGTACGTCTCAGCGCCCTCGCTGCAAAAAATGCCATTTTTTCCAGTTCACCCTCCTTACCCTCTGAACCTTCTAACAAACACTCGTCATCCCGGGGATCATCAACATGCACCCACCTGTTCCGATATTGACGAAGTGTATGGAGATCTTTCGCCAGTTCAGGGTCCAAGGAGGCTTTTTCGATCAAATCTATCAGCCGTTCTCTAGATTTCTCTCCATACTCAGACCGTAAGTAGGTTTCTATGCCAGAGACAGATGTAAGGATAGACGCCAAATAGGCACCACTAGCAAAGGCAATGTCATCTTCTCGCACAATGAAGCTGCACCACTCCGACAGAATAACGCCACCTTTTAGTAATTCTTCATCAAGTGCTACTAGATAAGCCCAACGTTCTTCTTCAGTCATATTTTTCAAGGGCTAACTATTTATTATACCGAACGTTTCCATGCAATCCCCTCCCACAAGGTATTTATACCGAACTATTCCGCTTAATCCCCCAAATAAGAGTATTATACTGAATCTTTCCCTATAAACTACCTTTTTAAGTAGATTATAGGGAACAAGTCCGTATAAACCCCCTATTTGGTTGGTTAAACAGAATTTTCCTTGAATTAAATCCAATCTCGTTTTTTGGTCGTCTTAGTAAATAGATGCAATTCGAGTTATCTCGGAAAAACATTTTGCCATACAACCATTAAGAAGCAATCATGTTCAAAAATAGCAAATTTTTACTCAGTCTACTGTGCTTAAGCAGCCTGGTTTTGACCGTATCATGCAGCACCACAAAATCAGACAATATTTCCCAAAATCAAGCCACACCATCGACTACAGAAGTTGCTCAAGCTGACCCTTGTGCGGGTAAAAAAGACCCCTGTGCTGGGAAATTAACCTCTGTGGGGGGACCTCTAGCCAAAGAACTTCAGGGTAAACCAGTTTTAGTAGATGTATATGCTACCTGGTGTCCTGGTTGTAAAAATATTGCTCCCACCTTGTCGCAATTGAAACAAGAATATTCCGGTAAGGTGAATTTTGTAGTCTTGGATGTCACCGATAAAGCCAAGGTTCAAGAGACACAAGCCCAAGCTGAAAAATTGGGTTTAGGTAAATTCCTGGAGGACAACAAGAGTAAAACCAGTACAGTAGCTATTGTTGACCCGGCAACTGGCAATATTTTAACGGTGTTTAAAAATAATCCTAACAAAGCTGATTACACCAAAATACTTGATGTTGCAATAGCCAAAAATTAATCTTTACCTCTTCATCACGGAGAATTTTATGAAACCAATACCCCAATCCTCCCCAGAGCGAATCCCTTCCCGACGGTTTCCCATCTCGAAAAAATGGCTAGTCTATGTTGGATTGGGACTACTATCACTAATTCTAGTTCTCACACTAGGACCTGTAATTAGTCATCCCATCGAACAGGTAGTTTCCATTGTGGAAAACCGCTACCAACAATGGTTTGATAAACAGGATACCGCAAATCCCTTTGTCTTGCTACCATTGGCTTTTGCAGGTGGTGCGATCGCGTCTGTGTCTCCTTGTATTCTCGCACTTTTACCTGTCAATCTCAGCTATATCGGTACACTGAATATCAAATCCCGTTGGGATGCTTTTATTAAAGCTGGTTTGTTTGTGTTGGGTGCGGTGACAATTTTAAGTTTATTTGGCTTGGTGTCTTCCTTTGCAGGAACTGTAATGGTGGAGTACCGAGGCTATATCAATATAGTAGTGGGCTTAATTATGGCTGTGATGGGTCTGTGGTTGATGGGTGTGGTAAATATACCTTTACCACAGATGAACGTCAATCTTCCCCAAGCTGGACCCTATGGAGTCGGTTTAACCTTTGCATTGGTGAGTTCTCCCTGTGCGAGTCCGGTGTTGTTTGCGGTGTTAGCATCAGCAGCAGCTACGGGTTCGCAGGTATTGGGTACGCTGACAATGGTTAGTTATGCGCTTGGTTATACCCTATTAATTTTTCTGGCAAGTTTATTTACAGGATTGGCTAAACAAAGTCGTAATTTATTGAATCATTCCGAGGGAATTATTCGTTTTGGTAGTGTCGCACTGATTTTAACTGGGGTGTATTACCTGTTTACGGGGACTCAGTGGTTTTTTGGAAGTTAGAAGATTTCATCTTAATTTCATTTATACTTGTCAATATTAGTAATAGCTCAGTATATCCAGCAATTCTCATTTTAAGGTTTCATGACATTGAAACCCTTACAGTCATAGGGTTTTACAATTCTTAACGAATCTGGGGAGCGCTGAAATGGTGCAAAATCGTTTCAAAATGAGAATTGCTGTATTTTATCCTCTTTCTCTCCCTTATCCACTACAGACGCACCCAATAAATTCGGTTGTTTATCCAAATACACCTCCATCTCGTAACTCAACCCATTTATATCCCCATCTCCAACCGTCACTAAATCCTGACGCATTCGACGAGATGACCAAAAACTACCCGCAGCAAAAGCCGCACTAACTATCCCGACTCCCCCAACTCCTAATAACCACAAGGGTATTGGTAAGTTGTTAGTTTTCACTGGAGTAATTTCCACATGAGAATGTTCACTTTCTTCTTTTTTACTTCCACCTCGTAAAGATTGTGCGTAAAGTTGCGAAGCACGTTGAGTCACAACTACATCACCATCGAACAAACCACTCTTGATTTCCACCATATTGTCGGAAGTTTGACCTAAAGTTACTTCCGTCGATTGGAAAGTATTACTATTTTGGATGTAGATTATCTTTTTCCCATTGGCATCAACCACCGCAGAACTAGGGATTGCGATCGCAGATGCTGATGTTTTGTCTGTTAATACCTCAAGTTCTGCAAACATCCCTGGTTTAAGTTGCCCGTTTGCGTTGTCCACTTCCGCTTGTACTGGAATTACTCGTGTTTCCCCCTGTACCGATGTCGCAACACGGGAGATTCTGCCAGAAAAATTCCGCTCTGGTAAACTAGCAACTTGCAAATTGACTCTTTGACCAACTTTTACTCGATCTAAATCCTTTTCATAAATGTTAGCTGTGGCGAAAACTCGACTATCATTAGTAATCGTCATTAACTTGCCACCTGCATCGTTAAAAGTCTGACCTAGTGTTACTTCTCGATCTGTAACTTTGCCAGAAATCGGGGCAGTCACCGTTACCAAACCCTTAGAATTAGGGGTATTCCCGATTTGTTGTAGTCTGGTATTATAGATAATATCACTAAGGCGTAATCTTTCCTGTGCTACTTGGAAGGCTGATTGAGCGCGTTTCATTTGCGCTTCGGCTTCGATTACATCCCGTCTGTTATTAGCTGAAACCAACTTTGCTTTTGCTTCTGCCAGTTGGGTTTGCGATTCTAAAGCATTACGACGAGGTAAAGCACCCTCGGAAGCTAATTGCGTATCTTTACTGTATTTTTCCTGAGCAAATGATACCTGACTTTGGGCTTGGACGATTTCCGCATTCGCTATCTGCACATATCGTTGATAATTTTGTTGAGCTAACTTTAAGTCAGTTTGTGCTTGTTGTCGAGATGCGATCGCGTCTGCACGTTTTTCTTGAGATTCAACACGCAATGTTACCAAATCAGGACTTGTGACAACCGCAACGGGTTGACCTTTTCTGACTGTAGCACCTGGCTCTACTAACAATTCAACCACTTTTGCCCCTGTTATTGGGGTAGTGACTTCAACTTTTTGGCTGGGTAATGTTTCAATCTGCCCCGTAGTTTTGATCCCGACAGTAAGAAATTGCTTTTTTGCCTGTTCAGTTTTAATACCAAGTCGGTTAGCAGTTTCAGCATCAACTTGAACGGAACTTGGTGTTCCTGTTGTATCACCTACACTTTTAAATTCGTCTCCATGACCAGCATGAGCCAATACTGCGGTGGTTGATGTTAGTAACAGAAAGCTGACGATAGCAGAAGAAACATGACCAAGTGATTTTATTTGGTTTTTGGTATGGTGAGGCTTTTGCATCATCCAGAGATTCCTTTGTAAACAGGGAATTTAAATCGTCACAGCGTTAAAAAACTTAACTGCCTATTTTACAGTTTGTCATGCGAGGATGAAATCTGGATGAAATTTGGATAATGGCTAATTTTATACATAGTAACCCGGATTTCTCACAAGTGAGAAAAAAATGCTTGGATTAGCTAAATTAAAGATGATTTAATTAATACATCATCAAAATACCTCCAGAACGTGGGCAACTCCAAGTAAAGACCAAACCAATCAAAGATACATACAATACATTAAAAGTAATGAATACTGAAAACACCAACTTCTAGTAATAAAAATTGACATGCCAATTCATGGGTTTAAATCAAGTAAAATAACCCTAAAAACCAGCTATTAAAAATCAAAATCAGCCATTACTTATTAAGAAATTTACTGGTTCAACTACTCTCTATAAACACTGGCTTGGCTTGAAATATACAGATGGCATCAAATACTTAGCTGATGAAACAAGTAGCTATTGGCTATTGGATGCAATTTTCTCACATGAAACTAAACAATTTCTCTCCAATCCTAACTTAAGAGAATTTCAAATCTGGCATTTACGAGTTGAAAATAATTCCGGTGTTTTGATTTGTGAGTGGGATACAAACAAACAATTTGCAATTCGTAATTCGCAATTCGCAGTTTAATTACGAATTGCGAATTGCGAACTGTTTCCATGATTCCCAGTGAATATTAAGCTGCATCAAATCTGTAAATAGTGTGAGAAAAATTATGGTACAAGCAATTAGCAGTGAGCAAACATTCGTTACAAATCTCGAACAATTTGTGAGCAAAGCTGACAAATTTATCAAAACATACTACTCAGGTATCAGCGAAGAAAATCAAGTTCGAGAGATTGTGCAAGAACTACAAAATTTGATATCGGATACGGACTTACAGCAGTTGGAAGTAGATTACGAATATCACTGCGACATTAAAGATTTAATGGCAGATTGCGATAATTATACCTGGTTTTAACTCACTTCCTTCGTAAGGAGGAAGGAGTTAGAAGGAAGAAGGGAAATTACTTTATACCTTCTACTAAATGTGGGTAAATCCCAATTCCAGGCTTCTTTCTTCTTCCCTCTTCCTTTGTTTTAAGAAGGCTAACGCCAATAGGAAAATGAATGATTTAAGAGGTATTTGAATTATGGCTGCACGTAAATCATCAATAACAACTTTTCAGGCAATAGATAATTCCGTTTTAGGCGAATATTCTGTTAGCGATTATTCAGAGCGAGTCTATACCAAAGTATACTATTCCATACGTTCTCTGTGT
>NZ_NTFS01000387.1 GCF_002289455.1 Brunnivagina elsteri CCALA 953 | reverse complement strand
CTTTAGTGGAGTACTGGCAAACGCATCTTTACCTTTTAGTTTGCCCTTTATTTTCGCTTTAATTATGCCAATTAAAAATCCTCCTAAAACAGCACCAGGAATACTACCCAAACCGCCTAAAACAATTACAGCTAAACCTCGTAATCCAAAAACAATACCAAAATAAGGTCCAGCAATACTAACACTAGAAGCGAGTAATGTCCCTGCTATTCCTGCTAGGAAGCTACTGATAAAAAACGTGAAAATAATAATGCGATCGCTATTTATTCCTAGTAAGCTAGAAGTGATTGGGTCTTCTGCGATCGCTTGCATTGCTTTGCCATATTTAGTACGATTAATAAAGTAGGTTAAAATTGCCACAATTATCACTGAAACTACAAAAATTATGATTTGTACGGTACGAATTGTAATCGGATTTTCAGCAGTACCAAAGTTAATCGCAGGTGGTAAATCCCCATAAGTATTTGCTGGAAAGGTGTAATTTTCTGCTCCAACTAAATATTGAATTAAGTTTACGATAATTTGTGCTACTCCCAAACTTGATACAACGGTAAGTAGAGGATCGGAACCTTTACTTCTTAATGGTAAAAATGCAACCCTTTCTATCACTACACCAATTAATCCAGCTAAAATACTACTTGTAATTAAAGCGAAAATAAAGGGCAAACTAAAAGGTAAAGATGCGTTTGCCAGTACTCCACTAAAGCCAAATGCACCTCCCATTAATGCATAAGTACAATATGCTCCTAAAGTAAAAACAGCACCATGTGATAAATTAATGATTCCGAGAATTGAGTAAACTAGGGTATATCCTAAAGCAAAAATTGCGTATGTGCTGCCAATTGATAACCCATTGAGTAATTGTTGTAAAAATAGCGTAAAAGTCATTATGAGATTAGGAAGTAGAGTATTAAGATCGGTAATTAGTGATTAATTAGTAATTAACTACTAATTATCAATAATTAACCATTAAGCCAATTACTTAATAAATACAAATTTACCAGCACTAGCATCCTTTTCTATTTTTATTTGAGCAACATAAAAGTCTTTTTGTATAACTTCACCTACGGGAGTAAATGATATCTCTCCAACTGGTGTATCGTACTTTCCTGCTAATATTTGCTTGTTTAGTTCAGTTCGTAATTGTGGAAGTGGTAAACTGCTAACTTTTGTCTTTTTATCTAAAGCTTGCAAAGCTTCCACATACACTTGAACTGCGGTAAAAGCTTGTCCACTAAATTGAGGTGGTTCGTTTTTGTATTTACTTACGTAAGTTTGACGAAATATTTTATTGATTTCGTTCGGATGTTCAGGACTATATGCTTGGGCAATGATAACACCATCACATAGAGCTTTACAAACTTTGAATACATTAGAAGTATTCAAACCATTACCACCAACAATTACACCTTTATAACCCAATTCTCGTAACTGCCGAACTAAGTTACCCCCATCTGCTGCTAATCCAGATACAATTGCCAAATCTGGCTTTAAATTGATGGCATTTGTGGCTTGGCTTTGAAAATCTGTATCTGTAGTTTGAAACTTTTGCACAGTGACAACTTCTAAACCTAAATCTTTAACAGTTTTTTGAAAAATCTCTGTTTCTGTCTTATTAAAAGCGTCATTTTGTGCATAAAAAACAGCAACTTTTTTAATATTGGGATTCTGCTTGATTGCTGCTTTGACTGCATTCGGTGCAACGCTAACAATAGGAGCTGAAACTCTTGCTATATAATTTCCCAATTCAGGAATACCTTTAGCGGTATTTGATGCTGCAATAACAGGTACTTTAGCACGTTCAGCAATGGGGTCTGCACTAAATGCTTGCTGTGATAAAGTGGGACCAATTATACCGACGACTTTATTTTTATTTATTAATGTTTGAAATGCATTGATTGCAGTTTGTTCTTCTCCACCAGCATCTTCAATAATAAGTTTGATGGGAGTTCCGTTTACACCACCTTTATCATTAAAATATTTCTCAGCAATTTTAATTGCATTAATACCGTCTTGACCAAGTAATGCTGCATTTCCTGTTTGCGAAAGGGCAATTCCTATAGGTATTACACCCGATGTGGTATTATTGTTTGTAGTATTACTTCCAGAATTTTGACTAGTATCAGTACCACCACAAGCTGTTAATATAGCTGCCAAAAATACAAATAATAAGGTTTTTTGAGTAATGTTTTTTTTCATTTCTAGAACAATCAAGTTAATTTGAAGTTAATTTTAGATATTGTACAAACAAGCTATACAGACTCTGTAAATAATTAGGGGTAATTCAGCGTTAGATATGCACTCGATTCCTCAATAGTGCAAATTTACTGACGCAGCATAACCTAATCATTTACATTTGACCATGCCATGCCAACATATCCAAGTATTTTGGATATCAATTTACTTTAATCATGCGTTCACTTCAACCCCTAGCTAAAATTTGTAGCGTAGTATTGCTTAAAAATTATGCGATAAGCAGAGCTTGATACGGTCGGTATATTACAAAAAACTACCCAGAGATGTTGTCTAATCTCTGAGTATAGATTTTTTTAAATATAAAGCGCTTTTTCGGTCGCTATTTTTACAATTATTAATATATACAAGTACTAAAAGAAAATAGGAAATCCCTTTTTCTATTGCTATTCAGGCACTTTCATTCCTTTCTGTACAGATGGACGTTGTTGCATTGTCTCTACCCAATGCTTAAGATTTGAATGATTATCTAAAGTTAAATCCTGAAATGCGTAAATGGCAACCCAAGGATATGTAGCAATGTCAGCTATTGAATATTCCCCACAAATATATTCGTTGTTTGCCAGTTGTTTGTCCAATACTCCATACAAATACAGAGTCTCTTTTTTATAACGTTCGATTGCGTAGGAAATTTTTTCTGGAGCAAATTTGCTAAAGTGGTTGAGTTGTCCAAACATAGGTCCCACACTTGCCATTTGGAACATCAACCATTCAATTACTTGATATTTAGCTTGTTGTTCTTGGGGTAATAATTTCCCTGCTTTTTCGGCTAAATACATCAGAATTGCTCCAGATTCAAACACAGTAATACCTGAAGTCAGCATAATTTTTAAATTAATTCTTCAGCAATAAAATCAGCTTTATACTCATTCACACTGGGCTTTAAACTAATCAAATCATCAATATTCTGCTTCATTGTCTGACAAATTGCATTCAATGGTAAATCATTTTCATCGTACCCAAAAGGATTTTCAATTTCTAATCCAATTGCTTCAATTCCAAACAGAGTAAAACTAATTAAACCAGTAACAAAACAAGTCAACCAGCCTAAACTTTGCACCATCTGAAATGGTAATAACAAACAGTAAATTAATAGCAATTGTTTAAGATGAATTGCATATGCAAGTGGTATTGGTGTTTTTAAAATCCGCTCGCAAGCACCTAAATTATCGACTAAATTATTCAATAATTCCTGCATTCCTGATAACTGATGGCTATTGATGCACTTACGGTTGTACTGATGTTGTAAATAGTCACTAATCCAAAATGCTACCTCTAGCGGTGGATGATTCATCATTGTCAACTGATTATATTTAGAAGATGGCATTAATACTTCTAATTCGCCATTTATAGTCTCATCACGTAAATGCTGTTTAGTTGCGATCGCAAATGCGACTAATAAATATAAAGCACTAATTTTATCATTTCTATCTTCAGGTTCAATCTCATTAATCGATACCCAAATCTGTCTAGCTAAGTTCCGGGTATTATTCACGATGGAACCCCAACTTTTTCTCCCTTCCCAAAAGCGATCGTATGCTGTATTTGTACGGAAAACGAGTAGTAAGCCTAATACAATACTAGGAATTACAGTACCTAAAATTGGTTGGGAGACAGGTAGTTTAAAGTGGTACATTATAGAAATCAAAACACTAAATAATCCACATAGGAAAACCCGTTTATAGATTGCTGCGAGTACAGAACCTTTTAGTTGGAATGCTATTTTAAACCAATTGGCTTTTTTGGCTGTCATGATTTTCGTTAGTACACTTTGCTGATTCAATTTCTCAAGTATCTCATTTTTTATCTCCAATTATCCCTTTTTTGAAATTAGCAATCTCCCTTAGGTTGGGTGAAGACTTTGCGTAACCCAACGTATGATATGAGAAAAATAGAAATTATTTAAACAACGAAATACATAACTCAACACTTAAAATTAACTCTTCAAATATTAAATAAAATGTTGGGTTACGGTGCAAATATATATTTATCAATTCGCTACAAATATTTCTCATGCACCTCCCTACTACGGAACAGTTAGAAGCTTTGGGAGAGGAATTTTTGAGTTTTTCAAATGTTTCAGATTTGTTTGCTTGGCTTGAGCAAAATACAAGTAGTTAAGTAATCATTGTAAAATGTTGGGTTACGACGCATTGGAGATTATTAATTTAGTTTACAGTTTCTCCTGCGTCTTCACCCAACCTACAATATTTACTAAAATATTTACTTTAAAAATTACTTAAAAATAAAGAAGGGCACCTTTTTAAAGATGCCCGTCATGCAGGAAAACCCCAAATAGGGGAATACCTACACCTTCCCAACAATCAGCAACAGTGACTAATTTTTAGTTAGCCACACTCACAGTCATAGACGTGACTATTAGCAATTTTATTAACAATAAAATCTGACGACAGCAGTAGATGTACGGAAAAGTGGAAATTGAACACTGAGTATTATTTCAAAGACTTTTAACTTGTTGGTTAAGTTAATTTTTGGAGGCGATCGCATCGGTATATTACCCCAGAAACAGCACCTAATAACAACCAAGACAGGGCATTTAGACGCAAATCAAAGAGGCTGACATCGGCTGTATTAAATAGTACCCAGGCAATAATTACTAATAAATAGCTAAAAAATATCAATCTATCTTGTTTTTCTAGGGATTGAGGACTTCGTAATAATTGCAATCCTGCTATTAATATCCAAGTAATTAAACTAATAAATAAAATTGTTGTGGGGATTCCAGTTTCGGCTGATAACATCAAAAAGAAATTGTGGGGATGTCCCAACCAAATATGCATTTTTTCTTGATACAATAGTGTAAAGTTTCGCAGTCCCCAACCTGTGAAAGGACGTTGCTGTGCCATATTCCAAGCAAAATCCCATTGGGTTTTTCGCATCAGTGCAATTGGTCTATCGGGAAACATTTGGTCGTTGAGACGTGCCCAAAAGAAAGTGGGAACGACTTTGCGAAATATCTCGGCTATTGGTTTGGGTGCAAATGCGGCTAAAATTATTGTGGTGGCTATGCTGGCAACACCTGCAACAAGAATGTACCAACCCTGATATGCAGCATATACGATCGCAACAAAAATTGCGATCGCCCAGGCATTTCGGGAGTTTGTCAAAATTAACCCGACAAAGTTGAGAATTACTGCAAGGGAAAGTAAAATAAGAGGTTGAGAAATAGATAGTTGCCTTTTTCCCTTTTTGCCGAATTCTTCTAACCACAAACCAAAAGCGAGAATGAAGGTAATTATTAAGTAACCAGCGAGTGTATTCGCATACATAAACGAAGAAGCCATGCGTCCAGGTGGATTTCCTCCTGGTGCGATCACCCAACCAAAAATATTCTGCCAGGTTTCGGGTGTTGTCCAACCAAGGAACATTTGTCCGAGTCCAATAATTACCACTGGTATGGAAGTAATTACTAATATCCTGGCTAAATGACGTAATTGCCCTGGTGTTTGAATTAGGGCATCTGAAGCGCAAAATAATAATATATAAGGTAAAAAGTTAAATAGACCCTCTAGTGCTGATATTTTGTCATGAGCTAGGGCTGTTGTAATTATAAGTAATAGGCTAAAAATTCCAAATCCCCAATTTCGGGGACGATGAATAATTGTTTTGTAGTCAAATGCCAATGTTACCAGTATGGCAAAGCCAATGCTAACTGCCCCAAAAGCTGGCATTAGGGGGAAAATCAGTGTTCCTACTTGTAGCGCATTCCAAGGTAGTTGTAGTTTAGAGTTTGGATGGGGTTGAAAACTAGGTATTTTCTTTTTAATCATTAATTTGTTGGGAATGGGGAATCGGGAATAGGGGATTAGGGATTGGGCATTGGTTCTTGACTATTTGTTGTTTGTTACCAGATTTTAGTTCCAAACAATCATTAACCATTAAGGGAACACCAAAAAATAAATTCTCCACAATTGTAGGGGTGGG
>NZ_NTFS01000386.1 GCF_002289455.1 Brunnivagina elsteri CCALA 953 | reverse complement strand
GTATATACTGAGGATAATTATTCTCTAGTGGTAGATATTTACGATTTTACCCTATTAATGGCTAAAGAATATCGTTCATAAATAGTGATATGACAGCAACATAGCTGTTGATTGGATGGTATGAAAATTGCCTTTATTGTTGAGAAATTCCCAGCTTTAACTGAAACGTTTATCCTCAATCAAGTGATTGGGTTGATTGAACTTGGACATGAGATTAATATCTATGCATATTACCCTGATGATACAAATAAACTGCATTCAGATGTGATTAAATATGGTTTGCTCAGTCATACACATTATATGGTAGAAGTGCCAGAAAATTATATATTCAGGGTATTACAGGCGATTTGGCTAATCATAATTAACTTGAAAAAAGCACCTTTGGCAGTGTTGCGATCGCTAAATTTTTTCAAGTATGGTAAACCTGCGATTTCACTGCGATTATTCTACTCAATTTTAGCATTCTTAGATTCCCAAACATATGACATAATCCACTGTCAATTTGGCATGTATGGGATTGAAGGAATGAGATTGCGGGAACTTGCTGCGATTAGAGGGAAATTAATAACTTGCTTTCGTGGATACGATATTAGTTGGTATATTAAGGAATTTGGAGACGATATTTACAAAGAGTTATTTACTAAAGGTGACTTTTTTCTAACTAATTGCAATTTTTTCCGTGAACGTGCGATTAAACTTGGTTGCGAAGCGAGTAAAATCATTGTACATGGTTCGGGAATAGATTGCGATCGCTTTGCTTTCAAAGCACGTTATATTTCATGCGATCGGCAAATAAGAATTGTGACAATTGGTCGTTTAATTGAAAAGAAAGGTATTGAATATAGTATTCGTGCTGTCGCAAAAATTTTAAAAGATTATCCCAATCTTGAATATAACATTATTGGCGAAGGCTATTTAAAAAAAGATTTTCAACAGCTTATAAATAAGTTTGATATAAAAGATAAAATTCATCTTTTAGGTTGGAAAAATCAGCAAGAAATCATTGAAACATTAGATAATTCACATATTTTTATTGCTCCTAGTGTAACAGCTATAAATGGCAATCAAGATGCTCCTGTAAATACATTAAAAGAAGCAATGGCAATGGGTTTACCAGTCATCGGAACCTACCACGGAGGAATACCCGAACTTGTCGAAGATGGGATTTCCGGCTTTTTAGTTCCAGAAAGAGATGCAAACGCAATTGCTAATAAAATTATTTATCTAATTGAACATCCAGAAATTTGGTTGTCTATGGGAAAAGCTGGAAGGAGTTATGTTGAAAAACACTACAATATACATCAATTGAATCAGGAATTAATAGAAGTATATAAACAAGTATCGGGAAATATAATTACACGAACTAGCAATCAAAAATCAGGAATTAAAGCTTAGAAACTACCAAAATATCTCTAACTTCTTAAAAAAGTCATAGTAAATATGAAACATTGCATCTCCAAACCACAAATATACGAAATAACCTATACATCTGAAAGCAGTCTGCGTCATCCTCTGAGATTGTTTCAGCAAATGTTACGAGATTTATTCGCTGCTCGTGAACTTGCATGGAGATTGATGGTACGTGATATAAACTCCCAATATCGTCAATCTTTATTAGGAATAACTTGGGCTTTTTTACCACCAATAATTATGGCAACAGGATTTACCTTTGCTAATCAAGCTAGTATCATTCAAGTAGGTAAAACTGATTTACCTTATCCTGCTTATGTGATGTTTAGTACTGCACTTTGGCAAACTTTTCTCGAATCATTAAATGCACCTTTAGAAGCATTAATACAAGCAAAACCTATACTTGCGAAAGTCAATTTTCCACGTGAAGCGTTGATATTAGCAAAATTAGGTGAAATTATTTTTAATTTTGGTATCAAAATAATTTTAATCATCGGATTATTTTTCTGCTTTCAAATATCCGTAAGTTGGACAGTTTTATTAGCTCCAGTTGCAATTTTACATTTAATTTTCCTGGGTTTATTTTTAGGTATTTTAATCGCACCATTTGGACTTTTATATCAAGATGTATCAAGAGGATTGAATCTGATTACAGGATTTTGGTTGTTTCTAACTCCTGTTGTTTATCAAGTTCCAAAAGCTGGAATATTTCGCACTTTAGTACAGCTAAATCCAGTTACACCTTTATTAGTAACAGCAAGGGAACTGACAACTAATGTTAAATTATCACAACCGACAGAATTTTGGGTTGTCAGTGCCATAACTTTTTTCGGATTAATTCTGACATGGATATTTTTTCGGATTGCAATGCCATTTGTTATTGAACGTATTAGTTCTTGATTTTCAATATAGTAATTCTCATATTTGTTAGGTACAAGAGCAAATAATTAACCGCAGATAAACGCAGATAAATACCTTTATTAAACTAGAAAATACCAATATCATTTTTATATTATATTTAAATTACTGTAAATAAAAAATAATCAAGAAAATAATAACAATGATTGTGCAAGAGAATACCACAGAAACAAATAAAAATAACATATTAATTTCAGTTAGAAACGTATCTAAAAAGTTTTGTCGTAACCTCAAACGTTCCTTGTTTTACGCTATTCAAGATATAGCTACTGAATTAATCGCCAAAAAGCGTAATAGTGAAAAATTGCGTAATCAAGAGTTTTGGGCATTAGATAACATTAGCTTTCAACTAAAAAAAGGCGAAGCAATTGGCTTAATCGGGGAAAATGGAGCCGGAAAAAGTACCTTACTACGTCTCATTAGTGGCTTAATTAAACCCGATACTGGTAGTATTCAAATACGCGGTAGAATAGCACCATTAATTGCATTGGGAGCAGGATTTAATCCAATTTTATCTGGACGTGAAAATATCTATGCAAATATGTCGATATTCGGATTATCAACAAGAGAAATAAATCAGAAAATAAACGATGTAATTGATTTTGCAGAAATAGAAGAAGCTATCGATGCTCCAGTACAAACCTATAGTTCGGGGATGGCAGCACGTTTAGGTTTTGCTTGTGCAGTCCACATCGAACCCGATATATTACTAATAGATGAAGTCTTAGCTGTTGGAGATATAAAATTTAGAATGAAGTGCTATAAAAAGCTAGCACAATTGCGAGAAAGAGGTACAGCTTTTATCTTAGTTGCCCATAACCCCCATGTGATTCTTAATGTATGTGAATCTTCAATTTATTTAGCAAAAGGTAAATTAATTACTTGTGGTAATACTGCTGATGTTATCCGTAGGTATGAAGATGACTTATGCATGGTTAACTCGCAAACATCTTCAGATATTATCCACTTACCCCCCAAAGCAAAATCGGAAAGCATGGGAGTTGATATTAGTTCTTTATGTTTCAAAGATAATCAAGGTAAGATAATCTCAGCACTATTTTGTAATCAACCTGCTAACCTTGCGATCGCATGTCTTGCGACTCAGAAAATAGAGAATGCCAATGTTGGGATATTAATCAATGCTTTATCTGGACAAGGTGAGCGTATACTCTATATTACCTCAACTAGTGATGATGAGTCTCTGCAAATACTTCCCGGTAAAGTCGAAATCCAAATGCAAATGCCGTACTGTTGTTTGCTACCTGGGTTGTATAACGCCAAAATATATATCAAACAAGGGGTAAAATCATTAGATATAGTCCAATCGTTTCGATTTTTAGTGAAGTCAGACAAAGTGATTAGTCAATCCCTATTTTATCAACCTCGCACGTGGAAAGTCATAAATCAGGAATTAGGAATGAAGAGTTAGGAATTAGGAGTTAGGAATTAGGAGTTGAGAATAATGAAGATGTAAAAAAAATATATTTTATCTATTTATTTTTATATAGTAGTTTTAAATCATTTGTGAAAACCAATATCCCCTACTTCTTGAATCAAGTCAGAGGTATGAGCAGTTGAGCAGTTTTTGTACAAATCTAATTTTCAAATCGAAATGACATGTATCTACCCAAATTAGTATCTATTATTATTCCTTGTTTCAATGCTAGCAGATGGTTATCAGAAGCCATAGATAGTTGCTTGCAACAAACATACTCTAATATTGAAATTATTATTATTGATGATGGTTCTACAGATAACTCTTGGGAAATCATCAAAAATTATAGCGATAAATATACCAATAAAATAAAATACCGCAGTATTTCCCATAGTGGAGGAAATCATGCTCGTAATCTTGCTATCTCACTATCAAATGGAGAATATATTCAATTTTTAGATGCAGATGATTATATTTTACCGGAAAAAATCGAGCGTCAAGTACAATTTTTAGAAACAACAGATGCAGATGTTGTTTACGGAGATTGGAGATATCAATATCATCGCGATAATGGAACAATTCAACTTGGTAAAATTGAGATTTCTGGAATACAAAGTGATATTTTAGAATCACTCTTAGCTACATGGTGGGTTGCCGTTGCCGCACTACTCTACAAACGTTCTTCAGTTGATAATAGTGATGGTTGGGATGAAAATTTACCTGCCGTACAAGATAGAGACTTCTTTCTTTCTGTTGTGATTAATGGTGCTAAAGTTAAATATCAATCTGGTTGTTATTCTATTTATCGAAGATATGGTGATGTTACCGTTTCAACCTGTTCTAAACCACGTTGGATAGCCTGCCATTGTTTAGTTTTAGAGAAAACAGAATCAAAATTATTAGATTTGCAAAGACTTTCAAATAATTATCGTCGGGCAATGGCTGCTTGTTATTTTGATTTGGCAAGAACTGCACTTTTTATTGATTATTCCCTATATTTAAAGTTAGTCGATGCAGCTTTAAACCGATTCCCCAATTTTGAAGGGAACAGTACCAAACGCTTCTACCATTTGGTTAGAACCATCATTGGCTTTAGACGCACAGAAAGAATTATTTGCCTGATTTTAATTACTAAAAATATTTTTCGCTCAGTATTGAACCTTTTTATTAATCAATTTGGTTATTTAGTTTGATATTTAATAAACTGGCTCACACAAATGATTTAAAATTGCTATATATTAGTAGAGTTACTAAACATTAGGATATATTCATGAATCGCTCGAAAATAGTAGCTGTTCTCACTGGTGCAATTTCGATTATTTTAGCAGTTGCATATCTAATTATTGTCCAAATTCTAGATTTTCGTGGTGAAATGAAACCAGCACCAATTAGCCAAATTAATCAGTCGATACTTGTTGCTGATATTCAATCCTCTCAATCTTTCTAAAAGAGAATAAAACAACATAAACTCGGTTTTTTATTTTGATAAAAGACCTATAGATAGTAAACCTGGTGATTAAGAAATGTCAATCATAGATTTATATCTATACATGTTGTTTGAGATAGTAATGATTGCCCATATAACTACATATAACTACATATAAGGACTTCTTAGAGTTATTATTATGTATTCTTCTAAATCTAGTAATTCCTTTTTGAGCCATATGACGGTAGTCTATAACTATCAAGATTAAGTGAATATAAAGTTTGCATAACTTGCAATATTGGGTGTCAGTGGTGAAGAGATTATTGATGACAGCCCTTGGTTAATGCTGCAAATCTAGAGGTAAATTGATGGTTCAGTACTTGCTTGACACCGTTTGGTTGGTGCCATGCTATGCCTTATTGGGTGGGCTTTTGGCGCTACCTTGGTCACCGGGAATTATACGTCGGACGGGACCAAGACCAGCTGGTTATGTTAACCTAATTATGACGTTTTCTTCACTTATCCATAGCGCGATCGCACTATCGGCAACTTGGGATAAACCAGCAAAAGAGATATTTATCCCTTGGCTTTCGACTGCTGGTTTAAATCTATCCATCGATATAGAAATATCTTCAGTTAATGTTACAGCGATGGTTGTAATTTGCGGTTTGAATTTACTAGCGCAGATTTATGCCATTGGTTATATGGAGATGGATTGGGGTTGGGGTCGTTTTTTCTCACTTCTAGGACTATTTGAAGGGGGATTATGCGCTTTAGCTTTATGTAATAACCTATTCTTCACCTATGTAATTCTCGAAGTATTGACCCTGGGAACCTACTTATTAGTAGGATTGTGGTTTAGTCAACCTTTAGTGGTGACAGGTGCCCGTGACGCATTTTTGACCAAACGGATAGGAGATTTGTTCTTGTTGATGGGGGTATTGGGTTTATTTCCCTTGGCAGGAACTTGGAATTATACTGATTTAGCAACATGGGCTGCAACAGCAAAAGTTGACCCCACAAT
>NZ_NTFS01000385.1 GCF_002289455.1 Brunnivagina elsteri CCALA 953 | reverse complement strand
CCCGAAATGTTCCAGATTGTTCTTGACCTCCAAGGCTTCCGGTAAAGGCTAAAAGTCTATTTTTTGATTCTACACGTAGGGGTTGAAAGCGTAAAATGCCGTCATTAAAGTTACCTTGAGCAATGATTTTTTGGGCTACATAATAACGATTTGGGTCGTTCGCACGTCCCCAAATAAAGTTTTGACCGTTTAATTTAAAGTCTGCGGTGAGTCCTGTTTTAGTGGCTGTATCAAAGGTTACTTCCCCGTTAAAAATTCCTTTAAAGTCTGCTAAATCGGGAATGGGTGATGCATCCCGTCGCTGTTGTTGTTGTTTGTCGGATATGGCAGCAAGTTCGGCAAACCGTTGTAATTGGAATAATAGCAGTTTATTCTCTTGGGGTTCTTTTCCTTGGGATGGTTGGGGGATTTGGGCTAAAGCTGTTTTGTTGGGTAGACTTGCAGGTTTTGTATTACTCAAATCGCTAGCAGTGCCAAAGTCTTTTTCTCCGATTCCCCGTCCTAAATCTGCGACTTCAAAGATTTGTAATGTTGTCAAAACATCTTGAATGTCACCTTGAGTAACTGAAAATGTACCTTGGACTTGGGGAGTTTTCGTAGTGGGATTAATGCTACCAACAAAGGCATAGCGGCTGTTATTTTTGATAAAACTGCTATTCTCTAGGGTCAATTTACCTTGGTTGTAATTAAAAGTAGCATCGAAACTATTACCCCTAATTCTACCAACTTGAGGATTTGCGATCGCAATATTCCCATTTGTCGCAAAAGTCTTTTGGTTAACCTGAAAATTCCCCGTCAAAGTCCCACCAACTCCACCATTCCCAATAAATGGGTTACTTGGTAAACTTAAATTTAATGCTGTAATTGGGAAATTATCAACCTTGGCAATGAGATTTTCTCCCTGGGTAAGTCCAGTTGCGATCGCATCTTTCCAGCGTACTGAGAAATCTTTCGGACGATTATTTGCATCTAAGTTGAATGCAATCCTGTCTTGTTTACCCGCAACATTCAATTTTAACCCGCTTCCCCGTTCGCTGATAATATTTCCCGCGAGTAAGGGTTCAAAAGCAAATTTATTTACCGTTAATCCCCTCAGTGCCACCATCCCTTGCAAATTCGGCACGGGTAAATTCCCGGTCATCTTACCGATAAAATCAGTCTTTCCAGTGACTTTAATCCCATTCGGTAAATTTAGAGACAACTTATTTAAATTGTAATTTTTGGCATTGATATCTAAGTTTAACCCCGTAATTACCGGGAATCCCTCACCCTTGGCATTCGCTGTAATATAGCCCCTAGCAGTCACATCCCGCGATTTTGCCCGTTCAACAACCAACCTTTCACCATTCCAACCAATATTTGCCGTCAGGGGTTGTTGAATACCCCCTAAACCCTGGGAAAATTGTACTTGACCAGCAGCAGCTAAATTCGCCAAGTTGAAATTACTCACATTCCCCGCAACTTGGAGATTTCCCCCAAATAACCCTTCTAACTGGGGATTAATGCGATTTAATTCGACTCCAGAACCATTTACCAAAGCTTGATAACGTCCCTTCGCAAGTCTAATATTAGTGGCATTTACGGTTCCCCCGGCAACATTTAACTTTCCTTGACCAGTTAATTCAATATTCTCCGGTTTAAACGAGTCTACCGTACCCGCAACATTAAATTGACCATTTAAACCACCTTGTACCTGGGGAGGAACTTTGACATAACGCTGTAAAGGGACATTATTTGCTTGTACCTGCGCCTGATAGCGACCCTTATCAAGTAAAATACTCCCAGCATTAAAACTACCATTCCCCACATATAACCGCGCTTTCCCCCTGGCTTGAATCGCTGGCAGTTGGAACGAATCAACCGTACCCGCAACTTGAAAATCTCCCGTTACCCTTCCCTGTATCTGCTGCGGTACTTGGGCTAATTCCTGGACGTTGGAATCATTAACTTGTAACTGCGCTTGATATGCACCTTTATCTAGGCGAATATTATTAACAGCAACAGTTCCACCACCAACAGCCAGACGGGCATTTCCCCGACCTTGAATTGTTTTTAAAGTAATATTATCCCTACTGCCAGCGATTTGAAACGTTCCAGCGAGGGGATTTTGTAATACGGGGGCAGACTCCTTTAAAACGCGGGATAAACGTACATTATTTGCAACTAATTGTGCAGCAAAACTTTCCTCATTAAACTTTACCTGGGAAAGGGCAACCCTACCCCCACCAATATCAATCCCAGCATTTTGCGACTCAATTCCAGCAATTTTAAATGGGGCAGTATTACCAGCAATGAGTAAAAGCCCATTAAATGTGACACCTTTTAAGTTAATATTTTCGGTTTGTTCCTTATTGACGAACTGCTCAACCGGAATACCCGAAGTATCAGCCATCACTCGCCATTTGTCATTAGCCCAAATACCCGCAGCTTTAACTTTTCCACCAGCGACATTTAACGCCACATTGCGAAAATCCACACTGCGATCGCTATTAACAATCGTCTCCCCCGTACCCGGATAAGTGCCATTGGGAGCTTGCCATTTTACGCTTGTTTGGATGTTTCCAGATGTTCCAGTTCCCGGTATCCCAGCAATTTGGGCAGTAGCATTAACAGCACCAATTTGAAAATTCGGAGTTGCATTATAGACTTTTGCGATCGCATCTCCCGGTACATTCCTTGCTGTCAGATTAAAATTTACCTGGGAATTTTGTCCAATTTGAACTTGCCCAATTTGAACTTGACCACTTCCCTGAATATCCCCACCAACAACAGCTTGAGCTTGAATATCGCTAAAATTAATCAAACCTTCACGGGTAGCAAATTCAAACCTCGTCGTCAAATTCTTCAAATCAACCTTATCAATCTTCGCAGTAGCGATGTTCGGAGAACCACTTTCAGCGATCGCATTCACTTTCCCCGACACTAAAGGTTCGTCAATACCTCCCGTCACCAACAAATCTGCATTAAAATTCGCAGCAACAGCCAAAGGAAACTTGACCTTCAGTGTCTCTTGAACATTTGCCGCACTAGCCGAATTTACCCTTGCAGCTAACTTATAACCAGTTTTGCGATCGATAGTCCCATTTCCAACCAGAGGCACCTTACCGTAGATGCTAGAGACATTCCCCAGCTTAATTTCCGTTTTATCAAAGCTGAGTTTACCTTGACTCTTCGCAAAAGGATAAGGCATCTTCCCGACTTGGACTTGCAAACCCGATGCGATCGCATCTCCAAATAATAGCGGTGTTTGCTCTCCTGCCGCTTGTACCCGCAAATCGCCCTTAACGGTTCCTTTCTGTAAACCTACGGGTATTTTAACAATTTTTGTAATATCAGATGCCTGTATATCCTCAAATTGCAGGTCTACATCATGTATTGCCCCCTTTGGGCGGGTTGTCCCACGAGCAAAAAGACTACCACCATTTTTCGGCTTCCCTGCCACCTCATATTTAATTAGTCGATTATCATCCAACAACTGGGCAACCCCATTGACTTGGGAAAAAGCAACTTGATTGAGGGGAGATTGGGGAGAACTTGGTTGTTCCCCTGGTAGACTTTGCCCTAACCCCAACTTGGTGAAAGATGAAGCTAAAACCAAATTGCCATTGCGAAAACGAATTTTATCAAGGTCAGTTTTAATGACTGCCTTTTTACCAGGAGGTTGAATTTGAGTACCAATCCAACGACCTTGGGAATCCTGTTCGACGTAAAGATTAGGATTAACGAGGCTGACATCAAGCTTTAAGCGTCGTTGAAAAATCAACTGCCAAATATCAAAGCTAGCATCAACAGCCTCCACAGTAGCATGGTCAGGGTCAGTATCCGTCGCCGGAATCGAGGAACTACCAAACCTGACCCCAGAGAGGGAAAATTCCTTCACTGCCCCCAATTTTACCGGACGGTTGAGGGTATTAGTCAAATTTTGCTGTGCCAGAGGAGCCAAATCCTCATGAATAAACTTTTGTAACCACCAAGTACCAGCAACCAATCCAATCACAAAAATTCCACCCAAAGCCATACTGCCACGGGTTAAAATCATCAACCAAAATCTGCGATCGCGGAGAGTTCGGGAATTGGGATTTGTCTTCGACGTTAAGTTTTGCTTATCGTTCTCCGACTCAGGGGGAGTTTCGTGATTAGGGGAGTTACTCATAAGATTTTACTATTTACTCGCCGAGTCTAGTTGACACACTGAATAACACACTAGCTGAGATACTATGGTGCTGTGCCACATACAGAATATAAACCAGGATACAAAGCTATTGGGATTTTTGGGATTAGCTACAAGACTGATTAGTTAAGCGAGAGTACAAAAATGAGGTTTATAGTTAGGTGCAATTAGGTGGAATACTCTTAAAAATCAAAACTTTCTCTGGATTTTGCCATGATTCCAGCGTCGGACAAAATAACTACCCAGAAAATATAGGTTTGAAACCTATATTAAAACTTATATTCTGTATGCGTAGCCATTTAAAGCTATCGGGACAGTTATAAGGAAATTGGCGATTGTTACCTAGACCTTTATTTTATGACTACCTAAGACTTTAATATGGATAAGTTAATTTAAAAAGGACTGGTCATTACATCAATGCGTGTCTTTGTGTTGCTTTTTAATCCTCGGACTGAAAACGAAGGTATCCACACGATTCAAGTTGGCGATCGCAATAAAATACTCATGTTCGAGTCTCAAGATGATGCCGAGCGTTTCGCCATGATGCTCGAAGCTCAGGATTTCCCCGCACCAGGTGTTGAAGGGATGGATTCCCAAGATATCGAAGAATTTTGCAAAAGTGCAAATTATGACTGGGAAATCGTCCCTGCTGAGGGTGCTTTAGTCATCCCCCCGGAAGTCAATGTTGAGGAAACTGACTGGAATCCTGATGGTGACGATAAAACAAGCAACACCACCATTCCCAGCAACCCAGATGTGGAAACCGAGCCAGAAATCCCTGACAGCGAACTCGACAGCATACGTCGCCGATTAGAAGGATTGTTATAAAAAATCATATCATCCACGTAGAGACGACCCGGTGGGTCGTCTCTCTCTAAATGATTTCGCAAAGATACAAATCCCCCAATACCAATAATCAACATGCAGGAACGCGGACACCTTTTAACCGAGCAAGTTAACCCAAATAGCTTAAACCTAGACCAACTCAGCGCTTTAGAATTAGTCGAATTATTCAACACCGAAGACCAAAAAACCATAACCGCGATCGCAACTGCAAAACACCAACTCGCAGCCGCTATCGAATGCACAGTTACCTCATTAAGTCAAGGGGGACGCTTATTCTATATTGGCGCGGGAACATCAGGACGCTTAGGTGTGCTTGATGCTGCCGAATGTCCACCAACTTTTTGCACTCCCCCAGAATTAGTCCAGGGAATCATCGCTGGTGGAGAAGCTGCATTAGTACGCAGTTCCGAAGATATGGAAGACCGTGCCGAAGATGGTGCGATCGCAATGGTTGAACACAATATTGGCAAGCATGATGTGGTGGTAGGTATTACCGCAGGGGGAACCACTCCCTACGTTCATGGTGCCCTCAAAGCCGCCAAGGAGCGGGGTGCATCCACAATTTTTATCGCTTGCGTCCCTAGCGAACAAGTTCCAGCAGATGTTGATATTGATATTCGCTTGCTTACTGGACCAGAAATCTTAGCAGGTTCTACCCGACTCAAAGCTGGTACGGTGACAAAACTCGCCCTCAATATCCTTTCTACTAGTACAATGGTTCGCCTGGGTAAAGTTTACGGTAATCGGATGATTGATGTTGCAGTCACCAATAATAAATTACGCGATCGCGCTGTACGGATTCTCGAAGACCTCACAGGTTTAGGTCGAGATACTGCTAGTTCGCTCCTCGATCATAGTGGGAAACGGGTAAAGCTCGCCCTACTCATGCATTTGACGGGGATAGAAAAAAAATCTGGCGAAGAATTATTATCTGCACACCAAGGTAATCTCCGTGCCGCAATTGAAAGTTGTAAAGATTAAGGTAATAAGGTAAGGGAAGTAAATTTCTTATTTCCCCCCTTGTACAGGGCTGTTTCAATCTCGATTGAAAAATATGGAAGTCTTATTTTTTCATCGGAATTTAGGCTATTCGTAGGGGCAGGGTCTAGGCTGTGTATTTTGTGCCTTTTGAGGGGGTAAAAATTCACGCTAAATATGTGGCAACTGTTTGCTCAAAAGCTTATGTGACATAGACTTTACGTTTACATGAATACC
>NZ_NTFS01000384.1 GCF_002289455.1 Brunnivagina elsteri CCALA 953 | reverse complement strand
CTACTAAAGCAAAAGAGGGTTTATATGAATATGATGCAATTTTGCGTTTGCATGATGTAGAAATTCAAAAGTCGTACTCAAAAGCAGAATTAAACCCACAAAATGATGGGGAACGAAACCCACGAAACCCGAAGAATTATCGGGAGTTTGGAGCTTTAGGAAAAGCATTTATAGTTGAAGATTGTCCAGCAGTAGTTTTAATTGATGAAATAGATAAAGCGGATGTCGATTTTCCAAATGATTTGTTAACGGTTTTAGATAAACCGATGCAATTTGAAATTAGAGAAACGGGGGAAGTGGGAGCTAAAGCTATTAAAGCAATCCAGGAACCAATTATAATAATTACCAGTAATAAAGAAAAAGGTAATCTCCCAGCACCATTTTTACGACGTTGCGTGTATTATTATCTCAAGTTTCCCAGTAAACCGGAAGAATTAGAGAAAATTGCGGAAATTCGCTATAAAGTTAAATTGGATGAACTAGGTGATTCTCCAAACCCTAATTTGATTCAATCTGCCGCTCAACGTTTTCTCAAAATTAGAGAGGATAAGGGATTATTTAAGTTACCTGGAACAAGTGAATTTCTAGATTGGCTGCAAGCTTTACAAAGCTTTGATGAAATTCCTTATCCAGATTCTCAACTCAGTGAGGATAGCTCCCTACCCTATCCGGAATTACTGTTTAAATTACGACAAGATTTTCAAAATTATCTGCCAGCATCCGCAAATTAATTTAGCGTCAATTAGCGTCAATTATTAATTTTCTCAACCAGCAAATTATTCATGGGTGAATTCGATATTCGCAAACTTTTAACTCGTATTTTTTACCGCTTGCGTCGGGAAAGTTTTAACTTGGGTGTCAGCGAATATCTAGCTGCTTTAGACGCAATAGAAAATACAGATTTATGGGGAAATAGTGTTGATGATTTAAAGCAAGATAATCTCAAACAAGATAATTTAAAGCAACTAATACGGTTATTGTGGTGTTCTTCCTTAGTGGAACAAAATCGCTTAGAAATGATTTGGGAATCGATTATTGCGACTGCAACACCAAAAGAAGAAACTAAGACTTCATCAATAACAGAAACAGGAATAGAAACTGAAGAGTCTTTCTCGGAAGAAGATAAACAAATACAATTAGAACAAGAAAATAAATTAGATAATAAAAGAGAAACCGTTCGACAACAACAAAAACAAGAATTTGCACCTCAACCCGTACAAGCACCTTTTACCCCTACAGAGTTAGTAGGGGATATCGAATTTCAAAATTACTGGCAGTTGTCCCGTCGCTATATGGTTTATAGTTGGCGTTATTTACGCTTTCCTGTCGCGGATGGTGCGGAAGATGTTCTAGATGTCAGCGCAACCGTAGAACAAGTTGCAAAACAAGGATTTTTCCTCAAACCAGTTTACCAACGACGGGAATCAAACCACGCTCACTTACTATTATTAATCGACCAAGAAGGTTCAATGGCTCCCTTTCATCGTTTTACTCGCGATTTGGTGGAAACTGCTAAGGATGAAGGTGGTATTCAAAGGGTAGATGTGGGATATTTTCATAATATTCCTGCCAATAGCGTCTATCAAGATTCCCATCTGACGGAACCTGTTGTTTTAGAGGATTTGCTAGCCAGTTGTGACAGTGAAACCAGAGTTTTAATAGTTAGCGATGGGGGAGCAGCAAGGGGTTATCGTCGCATGGAGCGAGTACGGGCAATAACTGATGTAATATTTGATATTAAACAGCATACTAGTTTAATCGCTTGGTTAAACCCGATGCCAAAAGAGCGTTGGTCAAATAGTTCGGCACAAATATTAAGTTACATTGTGCCCATGTACCAAATGAATCAGGAAGGATTTAGTCAGGCAATTAATACAGTTCAAGGTCAAGTTTGGCAACCAAATCGTTAAAACAAGGAATAAGAAACAGCAGTGAATTTTACTGCATTACAGGAACAACAGCGAGCGTCCCCAACATGAAGTAAACATTCCCAGCTTCTTCATGGGTAAGTATCCAGTAACTCAAGCACAGTGGAAATTTGTAGCTTCTCTTCCCCAAGTCAATTGCGAACTAAAATCTGACCCATCCTATTTTAAAGGAGAGAATCGCCCAGTTGAGCGTGTATCTTGGTTTGATGCGTTAGAATATTGCGATCGCATATCCCAGTACACTGGCAAAAATTATCGTCTCCCCAGTGAAGCGGAATGGGAATATGCTTGTCGTGCAGGTACAACCACACCGTTTCATTTTGGTGAAACAATTACATCCGAATTAGCTAACTATAACGCTGAATATACTTATGGTGCTGGAAAAAAGGAAACAAGCAGAGGAGAAACAACAGAAGTAGGTCATTTTGGAGTAGCGAATGCCTTTGGTTTATATGATATGCATGGAAATGTATGGGAATGGTGTGCAGACCAATGGCATTCAAATTATGAAGGGGCACCAATAGATGGAAGTGCATGGATAGAAGATAGTAATAATAATGATAATCTTATCCGGCTGCTGCGCGGTGGTTCGCGGTTCCACTATCCTGAGCATTGCCGTTCTGCTTATCCCGTCCTCAACAGCCCTGACTTCGATGGCAGCACTTTCAGTTTTCGGGTTGTGTGTGGTGTATTTTCGTCGAGGACTCTTCCTAGCCCTTGACACTTTTGCACTTTTGCCCTCTGCTCTTTTATTCTTTACCCTTATAAAAGTGTAGCGGAGCGATCAAATTTATTTTTCAAAAATTGAGTTTCTCAAACAAACTTGAAGTTTTTTGATTTGAATTTGACAAAACTTGATTCTCTCGTTCCCAGTCTCCGGCTGGGAACACATTGCACGAGGCTCTGCCTCGTAATTAAAATGAAGGCAGAGCCTTCAAAACTGCGTTACCAGGCAGAGCCTAGTAACGAGAATAAGGGAGGCAAGAATAAGTTATTTAATTGAAGCTAGATACTAAATCTTTCTCACCCCCGGTGACTTCCATTCCTGTAATACCTTAGTCACGCTTTCGCGGGTTGCTTCTGCACCAAAACCCCAAGCTAATAATGCAAAATAATCAGTCAATCCATTCGCCCCAAAGGTATTATTTACTGCATACAACTGAGTAAACCCCGCACCTCCTAAGAGAAAAATCGCAATTAAATAACTGAAAACATTAAAAAATCGCAAACGATAACGGGATATTTTTTCCGAACTATCAATTTCTAAAGGGTGAGTGTTGGGAACTGGTTGCAGGGGTTTTGGAATACTTGGGTTATTAATATTTCGAGAAATAACCGATATATCTTCTTGTATATTTTCTTGGTTTGTAGATGAATCTGTAGATTCTTGCTGAATATCTGTAATCAAATCATTAATTTTAGTTTTAATATTTGTCTGCCATTCTTTAAAAGAATCCGAATTACTAGGAGAAAGATTACGTAGTTCTTTTTGTAAGCTTGCTGCTTCTAATTTCCATTTTTCTTCTTTTGTTGATGCCGATGTGGGAATTTTATTGACCAATTCGTTAAATTCTTCCGATTGGGTTTTTCCTAAAAGATAATTATTAAGCTGCTTGCGAACATTTTGTAAAGACTGACTAACTTGTTGGGGATTCTCTTGGTTTGCTCTTTCTCGTTGGATTTTTTCTATTTCCCAACCTAATTCTTCTAAATAAGGTATTTTACTGCTGGGATTTTCTTCTTGAAGACGTTGACGCAAGTTAGATTCGGCACTCAACAAGTCTAACCAATCCTGTTTATCCTTGCGCCATTTATCCCAAATAGTTTGAGCTTTCGCTACCGCATCCTGTGATATTTGCCAGCGTTTGTTTTCTAAAGCTGTTTCGACTTCGATTAAATAAGCCTCAATTTTGTTTTGAAAAGCATTATCTAACTTATCATCAGCACGCATTTTGTTACGGAGACGAGCAACCTGTACTAAAACCTCATCGCGGTTTATTCCTTCTGTTCGGTAGGTGGAAACAGTTATTCCTAAACCGACACCTAATAATAGTACCAATAATGGTATTAACCAGTGGTCTTTGACTTTTACAGTGATGGGAATTGTGATTTCGCTATCTGGGGAAATAATCAGTAAAACACCGCTAAATTCGCCACTGGAAACTTGTTGAAAATCAAACTCAAGGGGAATCGAGACGGGTTGATTAGCTTGCAGTTTGTTTCCAGGTATAGTGGAATTAGACAAATTTATTTTCAGGGAATTTGCGGGAAATACCTTAGCACCATCTGTACGATTTAAATCGAGACTAACTACTTTGATATTATTAATTTCTTGGCTAGAACGTAACAATAAATTGCGCTTGACTTTAGTACAATCTAATTGCTTAAAAAAACACCGTTTTTCTGCTACGGTTAAATTTTGAGGTGTGGCAGTAATTTTGGGTTCTGCTTGCACTGGAGATACCAGCAGCAGGCTAAAAGCAGAAATTAACAGTCCTGTGATGAATGGTTGACGGTATTTCATCAATATTCCCCTTGATAATCTCGGAATTAGGATACAGAATAAAGCGAAACAAACAAAAAGAACAAGCAAAATTATAGTACTGAGGAATTAAATCCAACCCTGGTAATGAATACTACCAATTTGCTCATCCAAGAACAGGAAACAGAACGAGCCAAACAAATTTTAGGGCGATTTATCAACCGCTTTGATACATCCTATCGCCTGTTAGCTTACCATGCCGCACTTCCCCTGGTTCTAACCCCCGAACTGGTAAATTACTTGCGCGTAGAATTTCTCAGAGATGAAAATATTCCTTGGGTAGCGGAAGTTGATTTATTGTTATCCGATTTATGTCGTCAAGTAGGTTACGAACTTTACGCGATGGATACTGCCGTTCGTGCCTATTTGCTGGGGAAAATGCAAGAGGAATTGGGTATCGAACAGATGCAACTCGTTGCCAAAGGTTTAATTAGCTATGTCAAATATTTAGCTCAAAACAATCCCTATATTAGCCCCAAAGAACTACAGACGCAGCAATGGGCGGCAATGGTATATCTGGATGAACAGCGAGAAAAAGCTCTTAGTGAAATTACTCAAGCTTTTAAAGATGCTGCATCTGTAAATACTGCTATAGCGACAGGTTTAGTAAATCGTTCGGAAATGGCACGGTTAGCAAACATTACCCAAGAACTTGCCCCACAGTTAAGTGCTTATGAAATTTTGGTGGAATACGCTCGTTTGGTTAGCAGGGTATTAAATAACGCCAAAGATATCGATCGCACAGATTTACGTCATTCCTATTCGGTAGCAGGTGAAGAATTACCATCATTGGAGATGTTTTTGCCATCAGGTAGCACTCAAGAAGAGATAGGCGATATTTTTACTCAGTTGGAAGGTTTTCCACCACTGCAAAACTTTGATTTTGAAATTGCCAATATTGTCTTTGAGGATGGGGAAACTGAAGATGGGGCAGAAACACCTCCAGCTATTAATCTCCAACCCTTTCAATTTGAAGTAGCCAACATCGAAGTTAAAAAATCAGGTTTATCCCAACGCAAGACAGAATTAATAATTAATCGTCGTCCTCAACAAGCTTATGGTTTGATTGAATACTTAGAAAACCAAGGCAATGAAACCACCCTAGAGATGATGCAAATCCCTGGCGAAACTTTTACAATGGGTGCGCCAGATACTGAAGAAGGTAGTCGTGACTCGGAACGTCCACAACACGAAGTCACCGTTCCCACGTTCTTCATGGGTAAATATCCAGTAACCCAAGCGCAATGGAAATTTGTAGCCTCTCTTCCCAAAGTAAACCGCGAACTCAAATCTGACCCATCCAATTTTAAAGGAGAAAATCGCCCAGTTGAGCAAGTATCTTGGTTTGATGCAGTGGAATATTGCGATCGCATCACCCAACACACAGGTAAAAATTATCGTCTCCCCAGCGAAGCCGAATGGGAATACGCTTGTCGTGCAAGTACGACTACCCCATTTCATTTTGGCAAAACAATTACATCGGAATTAGCTAATTATGACGCTGAATATACTTATGGTGCTGGAGTAAAGGGAACAAACAGAGGAGAAACTACAGTTGTAGGTAGTTTTGGAGTAGCGAATGCCTTTGGATTATATGATATGCACGGAAATGTATGGGAATGGTGTGCAGACCAATGGCATAAGAATTATGAAGGGGCACCAACAGATGGTAGTGCGTGGATAGAAAATAGCGAGAATAATAATCAATCCCGGCTGCTGCGCGGTGGTTCGTGGGTCGACAATCCTGACTATTGTCGTTCTGCTTATCGCTACAACCTCAACCCCGCCTACGATAGCGACTTTATCGGTTTTCGTGTTGTGTGTGGTGTATTTTCGTCGAGGACTCTTCCTAGCCCTTGACACTTTTGCAC
>NZ_NTFS01000383.1 GCF_002289455.1 Brunnivagina elsteri CCALA 953 | reverse complement strand
ATCTAGACTATTATTCTGACTCATATATTCTGACTCCTACTATTCTGACATATTAATTACTAGCTTCGCTAAAATCCTCAAGGATCGAATCATCTTTATCGGGGCAAAATTCTAGTGTCAAGCGTACTTTTCCTTTTTTCCAGTTATTTGCACGGAAACGTAATACCTCACAATCAATACCCGTATCAAAAAGGGCTGACTCTGGACTTTCTAAACAAACAAGTTCTTTAATTGCTTGTAATAATTGAATCACTTTAAATGTAGTTGCAACCTCAAAACTCTCAAGTGTTTCTGAATTTACAGAAACAACTTCATAATGATGCAGTCTTTGAAATTCATTATCCATAAATTTTCTCTATAACTACATCTATTTTTGATAAAAATTAAGGAATTAGCTGAAAATAAAAGGAATTTTTAAGAAGAAAAATACATACCATTAATTACGTATTTCTCCCAGATATATACTGATATTTTTAACTTAAACAATCGTTGTTTTCCCGATATCATGTGTTGTGTTAGGGAACTCCACAGAAAGAAATGCCCAATGTGATTCTGTAGCTTACTCTTAGGGAACACCAAGAAATAAATTGTCCCAATATATAAGGGGCAGGGATACCCAGCCCCTACTCCAATATGATACTGTTGGTCAATTCGTGTGGGGTTAAGCCCCTCAGCTTTTAACCCTTGATTTTGCGTTGTTTATCCGTCCTCAAATAAATTTCGAGCTAATAACTCAAGTTTCTTCAAACGGACTAAAAGCTTGGGAATTAAGGCAGGTGGTAACTGATGGGTTTGACCCCCTTTTAATTCGCCAACAGTATCCCAATATTGTAGGGGTGGGGTCTCCCCACCCTTCGCGTGATAGTGTTGGTAATTATATAATTTGAAGATTTTATTTTCTGGAAGTCACTTACGCAAAGCCTTCACCCAACCTTGTATCTTAAGAGTAGTAGTAGACCGTTCCAACCTTGGTCATAATAGACATCTCCGAGAATTAATTATGCATTATCCAAAACCCTGGTAGAGACGTAGCATTCCTACGTCTCTACGTCTTTTCTGGAGATGTCTAAGTATCTTTTTCAAAAAAATGCCCCCTCTTCGCAAACTGCAAAGAAGGGGTTAAAAAGATAAAACTCCTAGAAAAACCAACCGTAAGAATGTAAACCTTTACCCAAAAGATTCACACCTAAATAGCAAATCCAAACAACGACAAAACCACTTGCAGCTAAAATAGCTGGACGACGACCTTGCCAACCCTTAGTAATGCGAGCATGGAGGTATGCTGTAAATATTAACCAAGTAATTAAAGCCCAAGTTTCCTTTGGGTCCCAACTCCAATAGGAACCCCAAGCTTCATTTGCCCAAACTCCACCAGCAATAATCCCAATTGTCAATAGGGGAAAACCCAAACCAATAATTCGGTAGCTGATATTGTCTAAAGTTTCGGCAAGACTAAGACGTTGCGGTGATAAATTCGCAGTCGATATCTCATCCGATACTGATGCAGTCACCGATTGAGTACCCGCAGTCACTAGGTTGAGAACGGCGGTTTTGCCACTACCATTTCCGTTACCATTGCTATTAACTTCAAATCTGGCATAGCCGTTATTTTCGGCATTATCTAACGACGGTTCGGTGACAAGTTGACCAGCTTTATGTAGTTTGTAACCATTGCTGCGAAAACCGCCATTCCCAAACGAACTACCCTGAAGTTGAATATTTTGACCTTTGGTGACAATCAGAAATGCGATCGCAAGTAATGAACCTACCATCAAAGCTGAATAACTCAGCATCATCACGCTGACGTGCATCATCAACCAATTTGATTTGAGTGCGGGAACCAATGGTTCGGCAGTTTGCATGGACGATGGTAGTGTCAGTGCCGCAAAAGCTGTAATACCCATTGCCACAGGTGCAGTTACAACTCCCACTAAGCGACTGCGACTATTATTTTCGGCAATTAAGTGGACAGTTGTCATCCCCCAAGCCAAGAAAAATAAGGATTCATACAAATTACTCAGGGGAAAATAACCCGCTTCAATCCATCTAGCACCCAACAAAGAGGCTATACAGAGATTTGCGATCGCCATTCCCGCAGTTCCCAAGGCAGGTAAAATGGGGAGATTCGGAAATGCAGCCCCACACCAATAAACAAGCATGGTAATAAATAAGACTGCAAACGCAGCATTGTCCAGCCAGTTCTGAAGGACAACCAGATTGACAAAGCTCATAAAAATATTCTCCCCATTCAATTCTTAAATATTATTAATTTTGTCATGCTTCGATCCTACCTGATTAGGGGAAGGAAGGGGAAAGGATAGGAGGAAATTAGATAAGCTGATGTGCAGCTAGATTGTATAAGCAAAAATATAGAATAATTGTAGTGCGGGCATCTTGCCTGCCTCTGGTATACAAATTAGGCACATAGCAGCTTATCTAGTTGCCTACCTTTGTTAATTACGGTGTACACAAGTCTCTGATGTTGCCCATCAGCTTGTTGAATCCCCCCTAGCTTTCCAAGGGGGGAAAATAAAAAATCATGTTCCCTCCCCTTTGCAAGGGGAGGGTTAGGGTGGGGTTCTATATTTAATCAAGTTTTAAGCGGTTCACATCAGAATAATCCCCAATACCCAATCCCCAATACCTTATTTCTCTAACTTCTTCAAGGATACAAAAATATCATAGCGGGCACTACGATTATCGCTAACTGCGCTAGTCATGCCAATCGAGCGTGTGGATGACAATATTACTTGTTGGTTGGGAAATAAAAGTGGTAGGGGAAAATTTTTCTGGATACCATCGACATCCAAATAAAATTGTCCGTTCGTGGGATTTAGTTCTGATGGTACGGTTTTCTTAAATTCCGCAGCATTTGCCAATGAATTACCCGATTGGCTGATGATTTTTTCAGTAATTGGAGCGCCAATTGTCAAAAATGCAACTTTGTCATCTAACCAGCCATGACTTGCTGTTAAAGTTCCAAAGGGTCCAATCCAGTTAGTGACTGATTTCCCAGAAATATTTTTTTCTTCGATACGGAATTGATACTGACTCCGCATCACCTCATCTAACTCTTTCAGGGATGCTTCAGCACGGTTTTTATTGCTCGTTTTGACCAGAAACATCAAAGCTGCCCGGAAACTCTCATCAGCACCTACTTTTGATACAACTGGAACCACTGATAGAGAATACTCATTACCCATCCAACTGAGTAAATCCCGTTCCAAATCCATGTTAGTCGAGGATTTAAAATCAGCACGTAATTTCTCTGGTGTTAATGGTGACTGGGGATTTCCTTGGGATGTGGAAACATAATCAGCCCAAGTACGTTGTAAATTCCCACCAGAGAGCATCATCAGGGTTTCGGCTGGTATATGTTTTTGTATTTCACCTGCATTATTTTCTACTGCCAGTGTTCGCTGACTGTTGGGATTGAGCCACGAAACTCCTTTGAGCCGAATACCTTCATTTTCTAAAGTAATTGTCCCTGCTAATCCTTGATTATTTTGCAGTTGGGTCAACACTTGAGCAGGTAGTTGTCGGTTGGGTGCTGTGCTGGCTATTTTGGCGCTTGTGGGTACATTAATGTAAAATTGGGCAAAAGGTTGATAATTGGCGACTTTGGGGAAATTATCAGCTAAACCGGGTACTTTGGCTAGGGATGTTTTTGCTGTATAAGCATCGATCGCTTTTTCTGTGGCTTTGGAACTATCGGTAATGACGACAAATTTATTATCGATGACGGTTGTGGAAAATTTTTCCCCAGTGCTAATATCGCTTTCCTTAATTAAAACACCTTGGTAAGTGCGATCGCTCCAAGTTCCACCTTTGGGTGCTTTGAGTTGGGTTAAAATTTCTTTGGCATTTTCGGGGTTTTTGATGGGTAAAACCATCAGCATTTGCTGACTGTTGGCGACTTTTCCGTCGGTTGCAACGGGTTTGGAGGGTGATTTGATTGCGTCAGGTGCGATCACTGCTAAGGTAATCTCTTCTCCTACCCAAGGTTGGATATCTTTTTGGAAATCGTAACCGTTATTACTAAGAAAGCGATCGCGTAATTGGACTAAACTTTGCTCGATTTCGGTTTGAAGTTCTTTAGTTCCAAACTCGTGCAAGCGTTTCCACTGTTTTGTATCAGTTGTCAGAGAAACTGTAAATAGAGCATCTTGAGGAATTACGTTGGTAGCTGGGGGCAAATCCCTAGATAATGGCTGACTTTGAGTGATAAACCAGTATGCAGCGATACCACCAGCAATTAATACCCCAGTAGCTGAAAGCGTCAGTACAAGCGACGACTTCTTTTTGATTTTTGGAACGGAAAGAACAGGCAGTGGCATCGAAAACAATACCTCATTCAAGTTGCGATCAGGGAAGCTTAATGCCGGAAGCATAACGCATCAATGTGTTTAGTAGCCAAAACTAACTAAAAAGTTTCTTTGATTTTTGGCTATTTCAAAAGTGTGATTTTGCTGAAAAAACAAGGAAATATTTGACTTTTTATCAGTATTGGGTCAAATATCTACAATTTACTACTACTGTGAATAAACATCTAGTAAATGGGAATACTAATTTCATGAAACAAAAGTAAAGTAACATGAGGTAAGTGTAAATGACTACGGCAAGCAATACCCCTATTATCCCTGGATATCAAATTAGCGAACAGTTGTATGCTGGTTCCAGGACATTAGTATATCGAGGGATTAGAGAAGAAGATTCTTTGCCAGTTGTGATCAAATTTCTGACCTCTGAATATCCTACCTGCAACGAATTATTACAATTTCGCAACCAGTATGCGATCGCAAAAAATCTGAATTTTCCAGGAATCGTTCGTGCATTGTCTTTGGAAGTATATCGCAATGGTTATGCTTTCGTGATGGAAGACTTTGGGGGAAGTTCTTTGCGGGAATATAGAGACAATCTAACCAGATTACACCCAACATTTTTAGCAGAGTTTTTATCAATTACAATTCAACTTACTAATATTCTCCATCATCTTTATGAAAACCGCATCATTCACAAAGATATTAAACCCGCAAATATTCTCACTAATCCAGCAAGCAAACAAATAAAATTAATCGATTTCAGTATTGCTTCCCTACTTCCTAGAGAAACTCAAGAAATTAAAAGTCCCAATGTTTTAGAGGGAACTCTCGCTTATTTATCCCCCGAACAAACTGGAAGAATGAATCGCGGAATTGACTACCGCAGTGATTTTTATTCTTTGGGAGTAACATTTTATGAATTGCTCACTGGACAATTACCATTTATCTCTGATGAACCAATGGAGCTAGTATATTGTCATATTGCTAAAGAACCAGAAGCAATTAAAAATCAAGATATTCCTCAAGCTATTTCTGATATTGTAATGAAGCTAATGGCAAAAAATGCCGAAAATAGATATCAAAGTGCATTGGGATTAAAGCACGACTTAGAAAAATGTTTATCTCAAATTAAAGAAACAGAAAAAATTGAATATTTTCAAATAGCTGAACGGGATATTTGTGACAGATTTATTATCCCCGACAAACTTTATGGACGAGAATCCGAAGTAGAAACCCTACTACAAGCATTTGAGCGTGTCAGTCTTGGAGCAACCGAAATGATGCTGGTAGCTGGTTTTTCCGGTATTGGGAAAACAGCAGTTGTCAACGAAGTTCATAAACCCATTGTTAGAGAACGTGGCTATTTTATCAAAGGGAAATATGACCAATTCAATCGCAACATTCCCTTTAGCGCCTTTGTGCAAGCCTTCCGTGATTTAATGGAGCAATTGTTAACAGAAAGCGATGCTCAAATTCTCCAATGGAAAAGTAAGCTTTTAGAAGCAGTTGGAGAAAATGGACAGGTAATTATTGAAGTCATCCCGGAATTAGAACGGATTATTGGTAAGCAACCACTAGCAGCAGAATTATCAGGAACGGCAGGACAAAATAGATTTAATTTATTGTTCCAAAATTTTACTCAAGTCTTTACAAGTTTTGAACATCCATTAGTGATGTTTTTAGATGATTTGCAATGGACAGATTCAGCATCACTGAATTTAATACAGTTATTAATGACTGATACAGGTCATCTATTGTTAATTGGTGCATATCGAGATAATGAGGTTTTTCCAGCCCATCCTTTGATGATGACTTTGGATGATATTACAAAAGCTGGTGCTGTAGTTAATAGCATTACTTTACAAGCATTGAGTCAAAATAGCTTGAATCAGTTAGTGGGACAGACTCTTAACTGTTCATCTGATTTAGCACAGCCATTAACACAGTTAATTTCTCAAAAAACTCAAGGAAATCCATTTTTTAGCACCCAATTTCTCAAGGCTTTGTATGAAGAAAAATTAATTACATTTAATTTAGATGCTGGTTATTGGCAGTGTGATATTA
>NZ_NTFS01000382.1 GCF_002289455.1 Brunnivagina elsteri CCALA 953 | reverse complement strand
TAGTAAATCTACTGATTTATCATTCTTACATTCTTAATTAAATTTTCATCTATTTTAAACATTCTATCAGTAGAATCTACATAAGCGAATCTACTGGGTTGATTTTGTGCTTTTTTGTGTTAGTAACAAAATACATTAACTAAAGGTATATAGTATGAGGATATTTATCAAAGCTGGAATCACAACTGCTATTGGTTTGTTAATCTGTACATCAGCAGCAAAAGCAGAAGAGTTAAAAGTAGCGAATCAATCTCAAGCAAGTTCTGTGAAACTTGCAAGCAAAAATTCTAGAGATAAGTCAATAGCGAAAAGTTCTCAAACCCTAGCTTTGAACGATGCAATTATTTTTCTAGACAAAAAATTGAATCTGGTAGCAAATAATCCTAAAAATACATTACAGGATAGATTACGACAATCAAACCAACAGCAAACTAATCCCATCACTTCTGGTTCTGTAAAGGATATTAGCAGTCTTTTCCCTGCGGATGCAGCTTTAGTTGCGTTCATCAACATTAAACCCGAAAATTGGGAAAATTTGACTCGCTTTCATTTATTCCACATGGCAAAGCAAACATTCTTAAAATTTATGCCCAAGGAGGCAAATTTTAATTATGCCAGAGACATACAATCCTGGTTAGGTGATGAAGTTGGAGTTGTATTTATGCCTAAAGTTGGTAATAATCCCGTCACAATGGAATCTACTTTTGTGATGGTATTTCCGGTTACCAACGATATGCGGGTACAGTCATTTTTAGATGAAGTTACAAAAGATAAGGAAAAAGTCAAAATTAGAGAATATCAAGGTGTAAAAATCTTTGAAGTTAAAACTAATACATCGGAAATACCAGTAACTAAACCACTTCCCGCACCAAAAGCAGCAAAACCAGTAACTCAACCCTTCCCAGAAGCATTAGAAAAACTCAAAAGTAGAAGAGAGAATAATCTCGCGATCGCAACTTTTCCAGGTTATGTTGTCTTAGGATTGGATAGTAAACCTCTGGAACAATTAATCGATACTAAAAATGGTAGTAGAGCGAATATTAGTGCAAATCCAGAGCTACAACTATTAACCCAGCAACATCAAGCACCTGGTGTATTATTTTCCATGTATCAAAATCCAGTTGCTTACATAGCTTTATTTAAAGATTTAATTAAAGATATAGCAAAAGATTTACCTCCAGAATCAAGTGGAATTTTATCATCATCGTTCTTGAACTTTGAAAATATTAACTTAGAACAATTAAAAGCATATAAAAGTATTAATAGTTCTCTGCGATCGCAACCGGAAGGAATGCGCTTCCAAGTTCAAACTTATTTAGCTAAGTTGACACCAGAAGAAAAGCTCAAATCAGCAAATAAGTCAAGTAAAAATAAGCGAGAAGAAGCAATTATAGCGAGAATGCCTGCTGCCACATACTCAGCAATCACAGGTAGTAATATTAACTTGTATTGGCAAGCGTTATCCCGTGGTTTGGAAACCATACCGGAAGTCAAAAAAGGGTTGACAGGTTTCCGTGAGTTTGTCAAAACCACCACTAGTTTAGATTTTGACAAAGACTTTATTGGTTGGATGGATAAGGAATATGGCTTTTTCACCTTTCCAACCAAGGGAGGATTATTTAAGTTCTTTAGTCCAAATGCGAATTTCGGTATCGGTTTCATTATCAAAACCAGTAATCGTAGTGCTGCTGAAAATACTTTGACTAAATTAGAGCAATTAATTAAATCAGTTAGCAAAGGGGAAGTGATAGTAAATAATACTAATATGAAAGGTCAAAATGTCACCAGTTGGGATGTGAAAGCAGGTGATTTTAGTTATATGAAAGGTCAAAATATCACCAGTTTGGGTGTAAAAGCAGATAATTTTAGTCCCTTTGCTTACAGTTGGATCGAACAAGATACCCTACTTGTAACCACTGGATTTGGTGCAATATCCGATTTAGTACCCAAACCTTACGTACAACTATCTGATACCTATAATTTCACCACGGCAACTAATTCCCTTCCCTATCCCAATAAAGGATATTTCTATGTAAATATGGGTTCTTCCCTATCCTTGATCTATAGTTTTATCCCCCAGGTATATCAGCAAAATGAATTTGTAAAAGTTTTTAAAGAGGCAATAGGTTCAATTTATAGTATTTCAGCCACCACATCCCAAACCGAAGAGACACAGCAAGCAGATATGTTGATGGTTTTAGCACCAACCAGGAAATAAAATATCCTAACCATACACTTATCAACTGTATCATTTATAAGGGCGGGAAAACCCCGCTCCTACAATTTGGGATAATTTTTTTTGGTATTCCCTAATAATTAACCATTAACAATTAACTAAACACAGTAAAATTAGCTTTACCTTGCTGCTTGGCACGATACATTGCCACATCAGCATCACGGAGCATATTTGCTGGTTCATTGTGACGATTTGAGCTTAAGGTGATACCTATGCTTGCAGTGATCGTAAATTCTTGCCCGTTTAAACTGAAGGGTACTCTTAATGTATTTTGAATACGCTGTGCGATATTAGTAGCTTCCCTAACATCTTTAATATCTTCTAATAATACAGCGAACTCATCACCACCAAATCTTGCCACTGTATCACCACTTCGTAAACAAGAACTTAACCTTGGAGCGATCGCAACTAGTAAATCATCCCCCATTCCGTGACCAAAACGGTCATTTATGCTTTTAAATCCATCTAAATCTAAAAATAACACTGCAAAATGAAAATTATTCCGACGTTTGGCATGTTCAAAAGCTTGCCTGAGTCGATCTAAGAATAAAACTCGATTTGGTAGGGATGTTAAAGCATCATAAAAGGCATTGCGTAACAACCTTGCTTCCTGAACCTTGCGCTCGGAAATATCTTGGAAAGTAAACACCATCCCAGTAATATCACCATTGCGATCGCGAATTGGTGCAACGTTATCACCAATCGAAATTTCATTACCAGCTTTAGTAATCAAAGTACAATTATCCGGTAAAGTCAAAACCTTACCTTTTTTCACCACTTGCTTAACTATATAATCAATCTCTTCCCCTGTATCTTTATCAATCAAACACAATGTTTGAGTTATTTCTTTGCCAAAAAGTTCTGACTGTTTCCAACCAGTTAGTTTCTCAGCAACAGGGTTCATCATCTGCATACAACCGCTTGTATCAGTGACAATAACTGCACTTCCCATACTGTTAATAACTGTCAGCAAATGTTGCTGTTCTAAACTAAATTTTTTCTCAATCTTATTTTTATATAAAGCCATTTCCACAGCAATCTTTAAATCCTTTTCAGCAAATGGTTTGAGAATGTAACTAAATGGCTCATGCAAATTATTTTCATGTGAATTATTCTGTGCTGTATACTCGATTAAATAGACTACAGGCACATGAAAATTATTCCGGATAATATCACCTGCTTGCACAGCATCAATATTTCCTGTCAAGCAGATATTCATCAACACCAAATTGGGATGGGTTTCTGCTACCTTTTTAATTGCTGCTTCACCTGAGTCAGTAATTTCCGGAACCCTATACCCTAACTTTTCTAAACTATTCCTAATATCAACAGCGAGGACGTTTTCATCCTCAACAACTAGGATTTTTGGGCAGTCCATGCTAAAGCCACCTATTTATTAAGGCTCGGATGTTCCTATCTAAGATGAACCCAATCTCAAGGATTCCAATTCTATCATAAATTCTTTGATCTTAAAGAGTTCAAAGTGCGATGTCATTGATTGGTTATAAAGTTCACTTTCTACTATTCTAAACAATCTTAATTGAACTTAATTGAATTTAACTGTGTATTTTGCAACCCTGATTACTACTATATTTTCGTCTAATTTTAGCCATTGTCAATACTTAGTCAATATTTAGTCAATGCTTATTTGCACTGTTAGTATAAAAAATATCATTCCCTCATATAAAAACAAATTAATCAAACATGAAATATCGAGTAAATAATAATTAAAAATGCATATAGAGCATGTTTGTGGGGTACAAAACACTACTGAAAATTGGAAGTATTAAATATTAGTTAAATTAAGTAAGCACAAGTTTTTGACAACAAAATATACTTGTAAATGCGAATAGTTATTCACGCAAATTTTGCCACGGGGATTCTCCCCAGTGGCAAAGTTCACCCCTACGAGGATTATTCAGACCATTTAGGCATCAATATGGAATATTAAGACGAATGGCATTTTATAATTACGACATATTTACGATCGCGTGCGGATGATTTCAAGGCTAATTTTGCCACCAAAATCGGGAATAGGGGCAGCAGGTTTAGTCAGAATCACCTGAACTTGAGTCAAGCGATCGCATTCAGCCAAAATCGAATCTGCGATCGTCACAATCAGTTTTTCAATCAGGGCAAACTTAGATGTGATCAGTAGATGCTTGACCAAGCTGATAATGCTACGGTAATCCAAAGTATCCTCAATCCCATCAGTTTTGGCAGCAGTTGACACATCCAGCCACAACTTGACATCAACCTCAAACCATTGCCCTAAAGCCTGTTCCTCAGGTAAATAGCCAGTATAACCATAAGCACGAATACCAGTTACATTAATGCAATCCATAACTTAAAAAAGAGAAAACTTGCATCTTGGATTGTATCGGCAATGGGGAATATGGAGTAGGAAGAAAGGGAAGACTACGGATAAATACGGTACTGAAATTCTGTAGAGACGGGATATATTGCGTTTTTAGAGAATTTTAGAGCTATGACTTCAATTTTTAGTAATAAACATTTGGCACAAGTAACACTTATCAGTCATCCTTAAAAAAGGAATAAAATCTAAAATTTACTTCCCAACCAATAATTTGTTCCCAAGGAGAGTTTAATGGGATTTACTGTCGAGAATCTGGCGGCTATCGATGATAAACTTTCACAACGTCACATCGATCTCGATCCAGCAGGTTACTTTATTATTTATTTGGACAGAGAAGCCAAGTTAATTTGTGCCAAGCATTTTACAAATGCGATCGACGATCGCGGTTTAGCTGTCAATCCAGAAACTGGTAAAGTGATTCCCGCACGTGGAAAAGTCGAACGTACTTACACGACTATTTATAGTGGGAGAACCGCTAAAGAGTTGTGTGTGAATATTTTTGAAGAAACAAAACCCTGTCCGTTAACAATGTTCGATCATGCAGCATATCTTGGTAGAGAATTTATGCGTGCCGAAATTGCTTTAGTGACAGGGCAAGAGTATGTACAAGATTAAAATGAATTAGGAGTTATGAATTAGGAGTTATGAATTATGAATAAAGCTCCTAACTTTAAACTTCTAACTCCTAACTTTAAACTTTAAATTTCTAACTATCAGAAGAAGAAGGTTGGTTGACTTGGTATATGTAGTATGTAGCCATTGGGATAACAGTGGCAGCGATTAATAAACCGACAACCCAAGCTGTGGAATTACCTCTTTGCTTTTCGGTATCCTCAGCTTTAGTAAAAGTACTTTCGGGTTCCTTCTCGATAATTAGTGGTGGTCCTGGATCGGGTTGACCAGAGAGAACAGCTATAATGCGATCGCTTGCATCAATGAAAGCTTGATTGTATTTGTTACCATCCCGCAAAGGGGCTAAAAATGTTTCAAAGGCAACACTTTTCGCAATGTCGTCAGACATAGCCGATTTAACCTTGTCTCCAGTGACAATTGCAATGCCATTACTAACAGTATCAATCATTAAAATGGTTTGATTTACCTGCGCTTCCTTGCTAGGAAACCATTTTTCTAGCAATTTTTGCGTAAAAGTTTCTGGAGTCTCACCATAGTCGAGACGGTGAACTGTGACAAATCGAACTTCATTCCCAGAGGTTTGTGCTAATTCTGCCAAAGTAGTACTGAGTTTAGTTTCAGTAGTGCGGCTAATAATATCACCCTCATCGACAACCCAGGAATCTGGTGTCAAATCAGGCATTTCCGAAACCCCCGTCGCTAAAGCGGGTAAGGGGAAGAGGGAAACCACCGTCAATGTAATAATAAGCGACAGAATAATTGCATGAAGCCAGCTTTTGACTTCGTTGAGGAGATGTTTCATCTGATATATCAACCAAAACACAGACTACCCAAAAATACTACAGAATCAAGCCTAAAGTCTCGCTTTTTGTCAAGTTGTATCTGTAAATTTAATTCAACAGCCAATTCAGCAGTAACAAAATGAGCCAATATCCTGTATTCTAACTAGTAGAAAAATCTATTTAAGGTGGCTTCTCCCAAGAATCTGCGATCGCACTTAAATTATATATCTCTTTCTTCCTTCTTCCCTTGGCGTTCTTGGCGTACTTGGCGGTTTATCTCCCTATCTATATTTTCACATTGGTGTTTAATTTATAATTTAATAAAAAGAAAAAGAGGATTTTTTACAACTCACAAATACTTCATACT
>NZ_NTFS01000381.1 GCF_002289455.1 Brunnivagina elsteri CCALA 953 | reverse complement strand
AACATTGAGCAGAGCGATCGCAAATATCTAGAATCTCTCTATCTCTAGTATGTCTAACAATCTGAATCAACTCATGCTTAATAGTTCCATCATGAAGATGATTTTGAATTTCTCCAAGAAAATATAATATTTTTGCACTAATGGAATTTTTAAACATGAATTATACTCACTTTTTAGAAGGAAGAACCTGTGTTCTTGAAATTTTTGGCTTGCTTTTCCTTCTGTTTGTTCTTCTGTTCTTGTTCCATATTCTCTAAAAGTTTTTCAGAAATTATGGGTGCTATAGCTTGATAATATGCACTTTATACAAAAAAGATATCAAAAAAACTATATCTTAATAAAAGTATATTTTTTTTACGCATTTTACGCAGATCAGGTAGTAAATACACGTAGATTGGGTGGAGACGTACGAGAGATATTTGTAGCTAATGAGAAATCTACATTTGCGTCGTAACTCAACATTTTTATATAATTATTAAAGTGTTATTTTACTCGTTTAAATTAAAGATTTTTGTGATTTAAATAATTTATATATTCTCCATATCATGTGTTGGGTTCCACTCCGTTCCACCCAACCTACAAATATATATCCCAAACTCGAATCTATCTAGTAAAACCTAAAATAAATATCAACTATGAAAAGCGACCGCGAGAGAAAAGAAATTATTGAGGCTATTAATGTACTATTACATCAAGCTTACGATAGCAATTTAGATGAAATTTTGGCATTATTAAAACAGATTGACGAAGAGGAAGAAAAAGAAGATTTAAAAGATATTCAAGAAGCGAGAGAAGATATACGAATTAACGGTACAGTGTCTTGGGAAGAATACAAGAGAGAATCAAAGTCTTGATATACAGAATTTGAGTAACCAAGTTGCGATCGCGCGGCATTAGAATATCTTATGCTATTACTAGTATTTGAATTGAGCGATCGAATAAACATAATCAGCTTATGAAAGTTTTCACTGCGATTGTCGAACGAGATACTGATACTAATCTCTACGTTGGTTATGTTCCTGGGTTTTCTGGAGCGCATTCCCAAGGAGAGACTTTAGACGAGTTACGTGATAATCTTCGCGAAGTCATTGAAATGCTTTTGGAAGATGACAATGTAGAATTGAACACGGAGTTTGTTGGTACACAGCAAATTGTGATTCCGTAAGCGATGAGCAGTATTCCTATATTGAAACCACAAGAGGTTGTACGTATTCTGGAAAATTTAGGTTTTGTAGAAGTTCGTCAAAGAGGTTCGCACAAGCAGTTTCGGCACGAAGATGGTCGAGCAACAACGGTTCCGTTTCATAAAGGACGTGATATTTCTCCTAGACTTCTACGGCAAATAGCAAGTGATATCGAAGTGACTATAGAAGAATTTTTGGAGTCACGGTAAGGTTTATAGGGATAAGTCTTGATATACAGAATTTGAGTTACCAAGTTGCGAACCGACAAGTCAGCGCTCTACGCGATCGCACTTCCCTATTTTCCCAACAGACAATATCGGGAAAACCGCAACTATTTTATTATTCGGGGTTTTGTCGTTTTGCGAGAAACCAGGTTTCTGGAGAATAGCTTTGGATGGAATTGAAGATTAGGTGCGATCGCAATTGGGACACTCAAAAGCATTTTGAACCAAGCTGGTGTTTCTGATGAAGAATTTATCGAGAATTTGTAGTTATTGAACACCAAAACTTCCAAATATAAAATGCGATCGCACTTCCCCGTAAACCCAAGAAATAATATCGAAAAACCCTAGTTATTTGGTTATTCGGGGTTTTGTCGTTTTGCGAGAAACCGGGTTTCTTGAGGATAGCTTTAGATGGAATTGAGACTGCGATCGCGTAACGACTCGGTACGAGTATCGCATTCATCAAATTTATTTTCGTTCTTTCCAGCATCCAGGTTCTCGACTGCTTCAGGATGAAAAATATACTTCATTATTCAAGTAATCGTCTCACTTGCTCCAAAGCTTCCTCTCCGGAAATTGTTTGAACAGAACCATTTCTGACTTCATCCCGTCGCTGCTTTGGCTGATTTACCCAGGCTCTTTGAATTTCAGGATCGGTATTAAATTCCAAGCTTTCCACCAGTTTATCAGCGAGAAGTGCCCTAGATGTGCTAGGCAAGGATAATAATTCTTCGGTCAATTGTTCGAGCGATCGCATAATCAAACGCAAGCTGTTGATTTTATTCGTATTTTAACAGCTAATGAAATGCGTAGCCGTCAGGCTTGTCGTCAGACATCGCACTTCCCAACATGTAACATCAGGAAAACGCAATTATTCGGTTATTCGGGGTTTTGTCGTTTTGTGAAAAACCCGGTTTCTGGTTCTTGTCGCGCTTAGTTTAAGATTTATCGTGTGGGAGAAACCAGGTTTTTTTGAAGATATTTTTGATGACACTAAATTAATCCCTGCTTTTTCAGCTTCGATAAAGCATCCTCAGCAGCGCGTTTTTCTGCTCCTTTCTTGCCGCATCCTCTTCCTTCACCATAAAGCTGCTCGTCAACCAAGACTTTAGCTAAATATTCTGGTGCATGATCCAAACCACCACATCGTTGAGTAACATAGTTAGGCAGGATAGTGCCGAAATTTGTCTGTACCCACTCTTGAAATAGATTTTTGGAATCTACATTGGAACGGACTTCAACCGTCATTTGCGGTACAGAATTGAATAAATCTTCAATAATTGGACGAATTGCCTCGATATTACGATCGCGATCTAAATAATAAGCTCCCACTACTGCTTCAAAGGTGCTACTCAATAAATTGGGACTCTGAAATCCTCTATCCTGAATCGCTCCCCTACCTAAGCGCATCTTCGAGTCTAAACCAACTGCGATCGCAAATTTGGCAAGTTGTTTTTCTTGAACTAATGCAGATCTGCGTCGAGTCATTTCATCTTCTGCAAACTCCGGATATTTCCGATAGAGATATTCACCACTGATAAAGGTTAGTAAGGCATCCCCCAAAAACTCGAGTCGCTCATTATGGACTTCGCCAGGATTTTCGTTAACATAGGAACGATGAGTTAAAGCCTGTCGTAAGAGCTTTTCATCTTGAAAATTCAGTAATAATTTATGCATTAATCTATTTTAATGAAAAATTATTAAACCATAAACCTCTAAAACCTTAATTTTAATATAGTCAACATCTGAAAATATACTGCAAACGGGTAAAATCTGGACTTCTGTCATACTGTAGCTTGCTACTTACAGAAGCCGCTTGCGCGTCTACCCGCAGGGTAGAACGTACGAAGCACGCATTCCCGAAGGGTAGTATCTTCAAGATTTTCACGCTTGTTAAAAGTAAAGTTCTAACCCGTTTTTAGTATAAACATAACAATGCGTCCCTCAAACTTGGAAAATAGGTTTATCAAACTGAGGGAACGCTTATTTTATAGTTCTAGTCAACAAATAACTCACACCACAATATATTGAATCGATTTAAAATCTAAAATCTAAAATCTAGAATCCCCTCATCCTCCTATTTTCCGCAAAGTCTCATCGATACGACTAACATTTTCCTGTTTTCCTTGTCTTTCATAGATATCCCGTGCTTTTTTCAACAGTGCGATCGCATCTTTCGATTTACCCTGCTTCATCAAAAATGTACCCCGTAACTCAAAAACTTGGGGATGGTTCCTATCCAAGTTCATAGCCTGTTCTGTAGCCCACATTGCACTATTGGTATCACCCAAACGCAACAAAACAGTCGCTAATCCAAGATAAGAATTGACATTATTACGGTTGATCTGAATTGCCTTACGATATGCATCCTTTGCAGTGCGGTTATCGCCCAAATTACCACTAACGTAACCCAAGGCATATTGAAAATCGGCATTGTTGGGGTTCAATGAGACTGCACGACGGTAGGAAGACAGCGAAGACTGAAGATTCCCTTGTAGTGCATACAAATAACCGATACCCGAATGAATCGAAGCATTCTTCGGTTCGAGATTTGCAGCTTGTTGATAAACACTGATCGCACCTCTGTAATCTCCTGCATCTACAAGTCTGCGTCCCTCATCTAGCAACTGCTTAACCTCTTGTGTTGTTCGTTGCGCTACCAATACTTGTGCCTGAGCCACTGAAGGCTCTGCCATTGAAATACTTCCTAACAAGAGAAAAATAATAACAAGCGATGTTCGATTGTACACAGTTGATTACCTAAAAATCTTTTGTAACTTTTTCTTACAATTTCCGAGGTTGATTGTACATTAAAACAAAAATTTCCAGATTTGAAAACTCCATTTCTTTACTTTTACAAAAGATTTACGATGAATTAGGTATGTTCCCGAACCCTAGAATATTGTGGGAATGCTAAGTGGTAGGAATATTATCAATTTCACCCAATCCAAAAAAAACTGTTCCAAGCTATCCCATTGCTTGATGCATTAAACCCTGGAAATTCAAATAAATAAGACCAATACGAACCGTTTTGATGTTTTTGAGGAAAAATTATGATTTTAACGACTACAGATGTAATTCAAGGTGCCGTAGTTCAATCCTACTTGGGAATTGTTACCGCAGAAGTTGTTTATGGCAGTAATTTCTTGCGCGATTTCTTCGCAAGCATCCGCGATATCGTTGGTGGACGTACAGGAAGCTACGAAAGGCTATTTGAAGAAGGGCAGCAGAAAGCATTAAGCGAACTAGAACAACGTGCAAGACGCTTAGGAGCGGATGCTGTTATCGGTATTGAAATCGATACTGGTACTATTAATATTGACCAATCTGGAGTTCTTATCCTCATTACCGCTAGTGGAACTGCGGTGAAGATACGTTAGTCGTCGAAAATAATATCCACAACGAATTGTCTCTAAGGGAACGCAAATTAAATAACATGTAATTATGCTTGAATTAGGAATGGTGCGTTACGCTACTGTTTCACTTTATTTAATCCTCATTCCTAAGGAATACCAATAAGTAAATTCTCCACAATTGTAGGGGTGGGGTCTCCCCACCCTTACGCGTGATAGTGTTGGCAAGTTTCATCAATGATTGGTGCTGCTGTTGGCACTCGCAGTCCCCGTGCTAATAATAATTACTGATACAATAATGTATTTTCTTTTACAACTCCAATATCACTACTTTTAGTACCTGAGAATAAGGTACTATTTTTTTAGTAGGGAATACCAGTTTCGTTATTAATCATTTATAAATAATGAATTTATTACAAAAAATAGGAAATATTCAAATATATGAAAAACGATTCCAAATTTACCCAAGGTTGCAACTAGACATTAGTTATCACGATTTAATCAATAGCCTATTTTCCTTTGGACACAGGATTGAGATAAATGAAAGTCTTAATAGTATTAAATCTTTCTTCCCAGTCGATAAAGAAATTGTAGTTACATTTTCCGTCAGAACTGCATTTGATTTGTTATTGCAGTCACTTAATTTTGCCACTGGTTCGGAAGTGTTAATGAGTGCCATAACTATTAAAAACATGATAGAAATCATCAAAATTAATGGACTAATTCCTGTTTCTGTTGATATTTCTCTCCAACTTTGCGAACCATCATTAGAACAATTAGAAAAATCAGTTTCAGGAAAAACAAAAGTTCTCCTGATTACCCATTTATTCGGTACAGTGATTGATTTACATCCCTACGTGGAATTTTGCCAAAAACATAATTTGATTTTGATAGAAGATTGCGCTCAAGCATTTGCAGGAAGTGAATATTACGGACATCCACAAGCTGATATTAGTTTTTTCAGTTTTGGTTCGATTAAATCATCTACTGCTTTGGGAGGAGGAGTAACCTTAATAAAAAATCAAACCCAAAATCAAAAAATAGCTGAAAATATACAAGAATTACATCAGCAATATCCCCAAAAAACTGAATTATGGTTTTTGATACGGGTTTGGAAATACTTACTCTTAAAAACACTATCAATTCCCTGGGTTTATTATTTATTACTCCAGACTTTGAACATATTATCAAAAGATTTAGATTCGACAATCAACGCGACAACAAGAGGTTTTGCTCAAGGAAATTTACTTGCCAAAATACGCTATCGTCCTCCCCATCATTTAGTATACTTTATTGCATATCGATTGACGAAATGTGAAGAGAGTAAATGTCAAGATTTTTCTGATCGTATCGAAACAGCCCAAAATTTTCTAGCCATTCTCCAAGCAAATATCAAAAACATTATATTTCCGGGAATTCAAGCTAATTATCATTCTTTTTGGTTGTTTCCAATTATCGTCAAACAGCCAGAATTACTGATGGTTAAATTGCGATCGCACAATTTTGATGTCACTAGGGGAACCACTAGTTTGACAGTCTGTGAATCCCCTAGGAATTCTTTTAATTATCCATCACTGGAAAACGCGAAATACTTAATGGAGCATATTCTATTTTTACCTATATCATCCAAAGTCCCAAAAATAGAATTAGAG
>NZ_NTFS01000380.1 GCF_002289455.1 Brunnivagina elsteri CCALA 953 | reverse complement strand
TATATGTGAGGATGATGATGAAGTTTACTAATTATTTAAGAATTAGTTCAAAAAATAATTTACTAATTAGTTTACTAGTTAATGTAGTTATTTTAAGTACAATTAATATTGGCTATGCACAGACGAATATAACATCTAAGTTCAATTCTGTAAATCAAGATATAAAAACAAAAATTAAAGCAGAATTACTAAAAAGTAAGAGTATGTCAGCGAAGTTATATAGAATTACCCAAAATGGTAAATATGGCTTTATAGACCAAACTGGTCAAGTTGTTATTCCTGCACAGTTTGATTTAGCTTGGGGTTTTGTAGATGGATTAGCACAGATAAAAGTTGGTGATAAATATGGCTATATTGATACCACAGGAAAAAGAGTAATTGCTCCAAAATATCGTTTGTCTTTTGCCTTTAAAAATGGCTTGGCATTGGTCGTAATTGATTATAAATATGGCTTTATTAACTCATCTGGAAAAGTAGTTGTTCAACCACGATTTGACGGAGCATTGGCTTTTGTAAATGGCTTGGCAGCAGTCCAGGTTGATGATAAATGGGGTTATATAGATTTCACTGGAAAAATTGTAATTAAGCCACAATTTGAGGCAGTTTTACATTTTTATGATGGACTTGCAGCAGTTCAAGTTGATGGGAAATGGGGATATATTAATGTTTATGGGCAAGTTGTAATTCCACCTAAATTTGAAAGTACTTTGAGGTTCTCTCAAGGTTTAGCAGCAGTTCAAGTTAGCGATAAATATGGTTACATAAATCAGTCGGGTAAATTTGTTATCAATCCGCAATTTAATGATGCTTGGGAATTTATTGAAGGTTTAGCAGCAGTTCAAGTTGGGCAAAAATGGGGCTTTGTAAATGCAAATGGTGAGATGATAATTCCTCCACAATATGATAAGGTTACGGCTTTTTTCCAAGGTTTAGCAGCTGTCAAAGTCAATGATAAATATGGTTTTATTGATATAACTGGAAAAATGGTAATCGCACCACGGTTTGATTTGGCTTTCGGTTTTGTTAATGATTTGGCATTGGTATATGCCCGTGGTGGTGCAGGTTATATTGATAAAGAAGGGAAATATATTTGGAATCCGACTAATTAGAAAAGATTAACTCAAATAAAAGAAACTAATAAAATTACCCCTCCCTAACCCTCCCCTTGGAAAGGGGAGGGAACTATATTTCTAGCTTTCCCCTTTGTAAGGGAGGGAACTATATTTCTAATTTTCCCCTTTGTAAGGGAGGGAGCTATATTTCTAGCTTTCCCCTTTTGTAAGGGAGGGAATTATCTTTCTAGCTTTCTTCTTTGTAAGGGGAGGGAATTATCTTTCTAGTTTCCCCCCTTTACAAGGGGGATTAAGGGGGGTAATTCCGATATATCAGGATAAAATAGGTTTGTGTGTATGCGGTAACAAAGGTTACAAAATGCTCAAGAATATGAGTTTTTAGGATAATTTTTATTTAAGAAAGCAACTTCAAAAACACTCTAATTTAGAGAAATGCGATCGCACATAATTTTCGTTTTCAGAAGAAAATAAATTTCTCGCAAAAATGGGAACAATAAGACTGTAAAGCTACTGATTATCGGGGAGAAGTCTTATTGTATGCCTGATATTAAGATAATTCGGGCAGCGTTTCGTGAAATCCAGAAACTTCCAACTGCTGATTTGCAAAGAATTTACCAGATTTTGCATCGGTTGAGTTTAGGAGATGAGAGACAGACGAAAGCGCTGAGGGGGGTAACAAATCTGCTGCGTACTCGCTTAGGTAAATGGCGTGTGATTTGGCAACGGGAAGATACAAGTAACATAGTGGTGATTAAAGCTGGGTTGCGTGGTGGTGTTTATGATGATGCGTTTGATAGTCGCGATCGCACTCAACCACAAGTTATAGAGGAATTATTACATCCCCAGGGTACTGCGTTGGCTGATAATCCAGCATATCAATGGAATCAGGAACAGGATGGTGATTGGTATCGATTTGTTTATGGTAGTTACCGCTATTCACCAATTTTGACTGATTACCAACGTAATATTCTTGATGAACCTTTAAAGGCTTTATGTTCGCAATATCAACCAACTGCAATTCATCAGTTTGAAGACAGTTCTTGTGTTGTGGTTCAAAGTGCCCCTGGTACGGGTAAAACTGTATGTGCAACTTTGTTTGCATGTGAGGTTCATCGTAATTATAAATGGAATACGATGTTGATTGTGCCGGAAGGTTTGCGACGCGATATTGCGGAGTTTTCGGAAGTGAAGCAAGCTATCGATCAGGAAAATTTTTGGTTAGGTGCATTCCCACAATGGTTGGGTAAAATCAACCCTGATTTTGATAATAATCTGGCTTCTCCACAGGAGGAGTTGGAAGCTTTACGACAAGCATTAAAGTATAGTCGTCAAGATGATATTACTACTAATGATGTTTTGTTGTATCAAGCTTTTGTATTGAATGAAGAGAAGCATTTACATGATAAAAATGTCATGTTTCAAGTGAATTCGCACCGACTTGATAATTTATTAAGAATTAGCAAAAAACATTTTTATAAAGCTTTGTCTTGTCGGATTTGTCGGTTAGATGCTGCTAAAATATTACAAACTAAATTGAGTACTATTCCTAGCAATTCTGAATGTACTCTATTAATTATTGATGAAGCTCAAGATTATTTATTAAGCGAATTACAAGCGATTATTTCAGTTTGTAAATCTTGGTCTGAACAAGGACATAAAACTTATTTATGGCTTTTGGGGGATTTAAATCAGCGTATCCAATTGACTGATTTTAATTGGGGACATTTACAAATTAAGCATTCGATTGAGTTGGTAAAAAACTATCGAAATTCCCAACAGATATTGGAATTCGCGAATCAGTTTTGGAATGTCGCTCAAAAAATTACAGCCAGAAACAAATGTAAAGAGTTACCGTTACCTGCTAATCCCAAACATGCATTTGAAAATGGGGAACCAGTCAAATTATTAGAATTAAATTCCTCAGCTTCAGCAATGTCATTTTTAGAAAAACTTGCTGGAGAATGTGGGAAAGAAGAAAATCATCGTTATTTACTGCGGGATTTAGCCAAAGCAATCAAGGTTCTAGCTAAAAATTCTTTAGATTCCCATAATAATTTAGTAATTTTGAATCCAGAAAATGCTAAAGGTAGGGAATTTGAATCCTGCATCGCTTTCTGCTTATTTGAAGGTAAGACAGCACCATCTTTAGAAGAAAGTTTTCAATGGTATACCCTATTAACTCGCGCTCGTTCCCGTTTATTAGTAGTTGCGACAACTGATGAGATTCAACGCTTAAAAAATAACGGATACGACTTCTTTAAAAAATGCGATCGCATTAATTCCCGTGATGCCGTTAAATGGATTACGGAAGTTGTTAGTGATGCCGATTTAAACCAAATTCCTGATGATGTACAGCAGCGTTTATTAAAACGTTGTGAAACAGGTTTGCTTTATTGGGATACATACTTGGCTTTACAATTTGCTGGAGTGGAAAAGGCAGAACTTTATAAATGGGAAAGCCAAGCAATTTCATTATTAAAAAAACATTCCCAAGAGCATCTTCAGAACGAATTACAAAAAACCCAAAATATCCATTTACGCTGTCTATTATTAAGAGCAATGGGACATTCTTGGCAAGCAGTCATAGAAGCTAATTTAGTCAAGGATAGCGATGTAAAAGGCTATGAAAGTTTGCTTAAAGGGATTGCCAAAGATTTGGAAGCTAAGGGAATGCCATACGAAGCAGCAAGGGTTAGAGCTAGTATTTTTAATGGCAATTACCAGCAAAATTTCCCTTTTTGGCAAGAAGTAAATTCTCAGTCACAGTCTAATCTTTCACTTGTGAATTTACTCTGCCAATCCTTTAATTCCCGTCTCGAAAACCTTATAAAAAACCAGGAAGTAAATATATGAAAACACTTACAGATTTGGAAGTTGCTAAACAATTAGATGAATTATGGCAAACTATCGAACGCGGAATTATCACATCTCGCGATGCTCTCGAAAAAGCTCAGAAAATTCATGCGTTTATTTCTCAAGAAAATAATCAATTAGAACAAATTAAATCTGATGCTTCTTTAATTGCTAATACTATTCAAGATTCTGTTCGCGAAGTTCAACAACAACAATCAATCCTAATTGAAAATATCACATTGGCATCACAAATTCGCGATCGCATCACAACACAAATTGAACAAATTGGCAATTCTCATACTATTATCGATCGGTTTAAGCAAGAGCTAGAAGTAATTAAAAATAGTCTAGATACTGCCAAAACTCAAGCTCAACAACTTGACGCAATTTTACCAGAATTTACCAAGGAATTACCCCAATATATTGATGAAGTCAAAACTCTAGCTTCTCAAGTCAAAATAGATCGACAAGAAACAGCACAATTCCAAATAAAAATCGAACATAAAGCACATGAAGCTACACAAGCATATTCACAAATTGACCAAATCAAAAATGAAATCGAGTCAATTATCACTGAATTTGGAGGCAAGGAATCCTTAGATAATTTACACCTTGAAAATAAAAGTATCCGTAATAATTTCCGAGAATCACAAGTAGAAATTGAACGTTTACACAAAAAAATGGAAACCCAAATTCAAAAGCAAATTCTATTTCGTAACTGGTTGATAGGGATTTCTTTTGGTTTTGGTTTGACGCTAATTGTTGCGATATCTCTTTGGCATTAAGCTACGCTTATCGCACGATAATATGATTTGTCTATGTAGAGATGTTATGACAAAACCTCTCTACATTTTTTTTGAATTAATCCTCAAAATTCCTATATATCCTGACTTCTATATCCCAAATTCCATAGCTTGTGATTGATTATTATCCCTAGTATGTATCTGCTATATAAGAAGATTGTGATAGAAATAAATTAAAGGATTAGTTAGACTTATTTAAGCTTGCCACTAAATAAAAAATATTGCCAATTCTACTTTCAAAGAGGCATATCATGACGTTGACATATTGAATTCACGGGCTTACAATATGGTGCTACTACGTGTACTAATGAATCATCTTATGTGTTAACCGAAATAACTTGTTTCAGGATTTTGTAAACTACTCTTTGTTAGTCGCTGAGACGTAAAGCTTGCTGAAAGATAGAAGAAAATTATATTATTTTGTAGAAGTATTATATTGTATTTGAAGCTTATGTTCCGTTTCGTCAATTAAATGTTAATGATATTTCTTTGACTTCGCAGAAGTGTTCGATCTAGTTATAGGTTTGAATCATATATAAGGGAACTAAACCAGTGAATGCAAGTCTAATTTTATCAAATATATTAAATCCCCCAGTACTATTTTTCTTCTTGGGAATGTTGGCAATCTTTTGCAGAACCGATTTAGAAATTCCTCAACCTATCCCAAAATTATTCTCACTATATCTACTTTTATCCATTGGATTTAAAGGTGGACACGAACTACATGAAAGTGGAATTAATCCACAAATTGCCATGACTCTAATTGCTGCAATCGTTATGGCTTGTGCGGTTCCTGTCTATTCATTCTTTGTTCTCAGACTCAAACTCGACGTATACAATGCAGCTGCGATCGCAGCAACCTATGGTTCAATTAGTGCAGTTACATTCATCACAGCTAATGCATTTTTAGAATCCCAAAAAATTCCAGCCGATGGATATATGGTAGCAGCTTTAGCATTAATGGAATCTCCTGCAATTATTCTCGGAATTATCCTAGTTAGAATGTTTGCTAAAAGCGAAGATAGCGAAGATAGCACGGAATTTTCTTGGGTTGAAGTTCTGCGGGAAGCATTCCTTAATGGTTCCATATTCTTGTTAGTTGGTAGTCTTTTGATTGGAGTCTTGACAGGAGCAGATTACTGGCACAAACTGGAGCCATTTACCGGAGGAGGAAAAGGAGTTCCTGGAGTTTTCTATGGAGTCTTATCGTTTTTCCTCCTCGATATGGGAATGGTTGCAGCAAGGAGGATCAGGGATTTGAGTAAGACAGGTTCATTTTTAATTAGTTTTTCCATCTTTATGCCAGTTGCAAATGCAATTATCGGCATTCTTATTGCCAAAATTCTTGGCATGTCTCAAGGTAACGCACTCTTGTTTGCTGTGTTATCTGCAAGTGCATCTTATATTGCTGTTCCTGCGGCAATGCGAATGACTGTACCCGAAGCTAATCCTAGTTTATATGTTTCAATGGCACTGGCTTTAACATTCCCATTTAATATTATTGTGGGAATACCTTTGTACATGAATATTGTTAAAGCAATGGGAATTGGTATTTAGGACAATTTCGATTCAATCAAACCAAAATTAAGATTGTGAAACCCATAAAAGTAATAGTTTCACAATCTTCAATCTCAAATATAATCATGGTTAAACTCAGTGGAAAATATCAAAAAGCTTGAAATTATTA
>NZ_NTFS01000038.1 GCF_002289455.1 Brunnivagina elsteri CCALA 953 | reverse complement strand
ATCTTTGCAATTTCATTTTCTTTTACATAAACACAATATTTTTTCCAGTTGATATCAAAATCTAGTGGAAGAACACAATCCGTATCTATAAAAACAGGAATTCTTCCACAACAAAGAGTTTCATATAATCTATTAGAATGATTTCCTGAACCCCGACAGCAAAGAATATAATCACTATTCAAGATATTTTGTACGAAAGCATGTCTATAGGATTTTGCTTCATTAGAGCTTGTACCTACTAAACCTGCTTGCGGGCGCAACATAAAATTGGTTTCTACTAATGAGGATTTATTGAGGTTCGATAATACCAGTGTTCTGATAACATGTCCTGTATGATAGGGCGGAATAGTTCCTTCACGTTTTGGTAATATTTGTCTAAGCTTGTAAAGTAAAATTTTTAAGTATGTTTTTATATCTTTGGGCGCAGTATAACCACAAAATCCGATGACTGGCTTTTTCTGTTTTTGTCTTACTTGGAATTGATTATCACAATAAGCAGGGATTAAATCCTCAATCCAAGTAGGCATTAAAAATTGATTAGATTTTCTACTAGAGCGATATAAAGAATCTCGAAAAGATATATCTATATCTATATCAATAGGTAAAGGCAGATGGGAACAGTCCCCTGAAAAAAAAACAACTACTGGTTTTGATAAGCGTTTAGCAATTGCTAATAATTTAACTAAATTATGATTCACCTCTTCTGAACCAAAAAATTCTAAATCATTTGGAAAAATGATTAAGTTGGCTTCTTCAACAGAAGTCATTTCAAAATATGAAGATGCTGTGTAAGTCCAATTCTCTAAGGCAGGAAGTGTAATGCTTGACTGCCAAAGAGAATTAGTTTTATCCAGAGAAGATGTCCCCAAAAATGGATATAAAAAAGGTACAAGAGGTGCATTCTCTGAGAAATATTGCTTGTCCGAGAATATTTTAAGTTTCATTTTTTTAATTAAGATTGGTTTTTCGCATTCAAAAGTAGTCTAAATTGAGAGTCCCGAAAATCATCATTTAGAGGGATAAATCCATCAGAACTAATGCACCAACCTTTACTAATATCTGTGAGTGTTGGATCGATTAAATTAGATAGAATTTCCCAGGCTGCACGCTCTCCAAATCGCTTCGGTAGATACTTACTTGATTTCCAATTCATAAAATGTAAGTACAAAAATTCTCCACCAAATTCATTTGTCAACTTACCTTGATACCAGTACCATTTATCGGGGTAATTATATGTACCATCCATCCAGGGTCTTTCTACAAGGGGAGTAGCATATCTCTCTTGAAAAAGATGATTACGCTTATAGGTATCTACAATTCCCCAAAGGTTAGACAATACAGAAGGAAAGCGTACATATCCTCTAAGTACTTTAGTAAACCAGTACTCATCCATGCTCCTATATTCTGGAGCCAATAATAACTGTTGCCAATTGGGAATTTTTTGAAATGCTCTAATCCATCTTTCCTCATTTTTCATCAGAAAAATATGTCCTGAAACCATATCATTAAGTGTTGAAAGGGTATTATAACGAAGAATTTTATCAGTGTAAAAAGCCCGAATATCCCCATAAACTACATCGATATCTCCAAAGCCAAAATAATCATAGTCAGCTATAAATTCCTCATGAATATAACCATAGGCAGGTTTTAAATCACACAGCTTATAGGGTGATTGATCTGTAAAGGTAATTCCAAGGCGATTAGAGACTAATTTTTGATAATCTACGTAATTAATCTGTATAAAGCGAAGGTTAGTAGGCGCATTTTCAGGAATAGGACAGTCAGTAAAAAATAACCAATCAATAGTTGGATTCCACCGACAAGACTCCAAATAAAAAGGAAACCATTCCGGCCAGTGGCCGAAATAGGCTATCAGTATGACGATTTTTTTCACAGTAAAAAACTGGATTGGATGAATTGAAAATTTTTGAATTATCTCTAGCTATTTCGATAAGCCTAACGTTGATGACAAACTAAAACAATATCTTCTGCTAACAATGGATATCGTTTTAGTACAAAATCTCTAATTTTCTCTCTAATTCCTTGGCTACTATAATCAAATTTGCACATTTGCAATTCTTCAGTTACTAGCCCAGCTTGATTAATTACTTTCAAAAGTGTATAAGGAGTAAACCAAAAGCGATGATCGCTATTGATGACTTCTAAGCCTTTAAACAGCAATCTAATATTAGTAGCTCGAAAAGCATTTGGTACAGTTATGATGATGCCACCAATATGACTGCCATAGTTAGAGATGAATTTCTCAAGAAAAATAACGGGATTGTCTAAATGCTCTATCACTTCGCCAAAAACGGCATAATCCCAAAATCGAGCAGAGATAGCCTCTATTTTATTTGCTGACTCTATATCCCCATAGCAAACGTTAGAAATATTCATGTGCGAGCGAACAAATTCAATTCCTTCTCGATTAATATCAATACCCAAACAATCAGAAGCTGTATCCGTAATTCGCTGATGCAACCATCGACCTTGTTTAATTCTGTACTGTATCAACGGCACGTGATCTAAGCAGCCAATATGAAGAACGCTCTTCCCACGAATAATATTCTCAACAAATTCAATTCGATCTGGCGGGGTTTCCTTTTGTGTAATCTTGAAAGATAATGAGTCTTTAAACTTTTCTCCTTCTAGGTAAGGTAATATTTCTGAAGAAATTTTCATACTAAATTAATTAAACTCCAAAAAAAGGTTCTAAACCGAGTAAATTCAAAAACTGATCGTATTTAGATATAGCTTGGCTGAAATCAATCTGGGTGTCAATCGAGAATTTTATGAAACAGAGATAGATATCGATGTGCTTGCACTTCCATCGCATACTCACGTTCTGCCTTTTTGCGGGCAGCATGACGCAATCGTTGATGTCGCTCTGATTCCTCCAGTACCCAAGCAATCCCCCTTGCCAGGTCTTCTGTGTCGCAGTAGTCAGCAACATAACCATTTTGCTGGTGATCTACAATATCCTCCAAGCCAGTATTGGCGAATACAACAACAGGTGTACCACAAGCAAGTGATTCGGAAGCAGTTTGCCCAAAGGCTTCTTGAATCGAGGGGGCAATCATCACATCAGCAGCAGCATAGGCCATTCGCAAAGACAAATCGTCTTGCAACTTACCTAAATAATGAATGGGAAAGCCTAAGTCAATTGGCTGATCTGGTTTGGAGGAACCGAAGACAATGAGTTCTAAGCGATCGCCCCAATCTGCTTGATGGAGTTGCTTCAGGGCGGCTTGCAGTAAATGAAACCCCTTGCGGGTATCTTCAGTTGCATCGATCGCTCCAAACAGGACTAGTTGTTTATCTAGGGGCAGATTTAATTCTTCGCGGGCTACACGTTGTTCTATTGGTTTAAAGATTGTAGTGTCTAGTCCAAAGGGAATAACTTCTATTGGTAATCCTTGGAATAATGAACTGGAACTAGCACATTTTGCCATCCAAGAACTAGGTGCAACAATGGTTAAGTTCAAATCTTTCCAGGCATTAGCTTTTCGCTGCCATACCCAGCTTGATAAATCCCAAGATTTACCGCTTTTAAGCTGTGGACAGTTGCCACAAGATTTTTGATAGCGATCACAACCAGCGCTATAATGACAGCCTCCCGTGAAAGACCACATATCTTGCAGTGTCCAGACAAGGGGTTGATTAAATTTAGTTAGAGTTTCAACGGGAAGATAGCCGTTACAAATCCAATTGAGATTAATGATATCGGGATCGATCTGTTTAACTTTTTTGGCAATAGTGTCGGGAAACCACTGGGGTGAAAAGAAATGTTCGCACTGAGGATAAAGTTTCATGGGTAGCTCGTTCATTAATGACCTAAATCGTGATCGCACTTTGCCTTCTAAAGCAGATACTGCCGAATCGCTTCCTTTTTTATATTGAACTAGCATTTGAGAATCTACGCCAGCATTTTCCAAGCTTTGATGAATTCTATAGGCAGCGCGAGCCGCTCCTCCGACGACATCAAAAGCACTTAAATGAAGAATTTTCATTGCAATAGGTGAGTTAGTGAACGCCAGCAATTTCTAGAATTTTGGATAGGTTCTTAATATTGATCTCAAAGTTCTTTTTAAAGGTATGGCATTCTTCCGTCTGGCTTTCATGAAGCTTTTCGCCAAATATACAATAGTAATCTAAGGACATACAATTACTCAAAAACCAGTAGCAAGGATTAATGTGTTCGGGCATAAAAATGTCAACAACTTTAGTTTCTGGTTTACAAAAAACAATATTTGCTAGTCCTGCTCCATGAGGAGCGACTATTACATCAGCAGAAGAGAAAATTTCGGCTTGTTCTGCTACAGACATCAATGCAAGTGTCAAAGACTCAAATCCAAATTTAGATAAGAAATCGATAATTTGAGCCTCGTTTAAAATCTTGCGATATTTAGCATCAATTCGATTGATATATATCCGCTTCAGACTCTTTTTGTTGGTGGTACCATTTAAAAATTTATCTCTCAAAAAGTTACAAACCCAAGGAGCCATACTAGGAGTATCGCCTGCTAAAGATGGAAGTACGATCTGCTTGGCTTTTATATGAGATATTTTATTGTGTTCGATAATTTTTTTTAAAGGAATTCCTAAAGCAGCAAGCGTTTCATGATGAAAAGAATAACGACATTCATTAAGAAAAAAATGATCGATTTCTTGAATATTGAAGCCGCTTTTTTCAAGTAGATGTATTCTTGGTAGAACCTCAAACATCCAATGAAAATAATTGTGATCGCCGCTCAAAACTGGTAAGATACAAACCGTTCTATCAATATACGTGCTTGGACGTAATTTTAATTTTCGGAATATTGGATGTTCTGTTGTTGGTACATAAACTCTCGATACATCTGCTAAAAGTTTGTCGTCAGGAGAAATTACCGCACAATCGCTCCAAGCGCGTCCTTTGGGGATAGTTGCAACAAAAGTTTCTGGAAATTCGTGTTGAAGTTCATCTTGAAACTCTAGCGGGATTTTTCCATCTATTGTTTTTGGCAAGCGACTTCTAACAACAGTATGCTTGGGATGAACAGAAATATAGCTACTTTCACAAAAATTTTTGTTATTTTTATAAGCTTTTATCCAGTCTAAAGTATGCAGATAAAAACCTTTAGGCGAGCCTAAAATCTCAGAATTTACAGGAAAATTATTGAAAATAAATTCGACAAAAGAGCATTTTTTACTGTTATAAATAACCATAAGACGTTTTTTCGATTGAGTTTCAAGGTCTTTGCAATCTCTTTAAAATTCTTATTTGCTCATTACAACTTCTTGATAGCTACCCGATTTAAGCACTCGACCATTTTGCAGCATATAAATGCGATCGCAATGCTCGATAGTAGAAAGACGATGGGCAATAATTATCATTGTTTTTATGCCACTTAAAGCCCTAATAGACTCTGTTACCAAAGCTTCTGTTTCATTATCTAAAGCAGCAGTAGCTTCATCAAAAACTAAAATTTCTCGTTCATGATAAAGAGCGCGAGCAATACCTACTCTTTGACGTTGTCCTCCAGATAAGAGTACGCCTCGTTCGCCTACCACTGTTTTAATACCATCTGGAAGTTGTTTGATTAATTCAGTGAGTTGGGCAGATTCTATTGCATTATACAATCTTTCGTGATCTATAGCATCATCAGCAACCCCAAAAGCAATATTTTTTTCAATAGTATCATCTATCAAAAAAATAGATTGAGGTACATATCCAATTAAATTTTGCCAAGCCCGAAGATCATCATAGATGGAGACTCCATCAACCTTAATATCACCATGCTGTGGAGTAAGAAGACCTAGAATTACATCTACGAGCGTTGTTTTACCAGATCCGGATTTACCAATTAAACCGATTGAATTTCCTTTCTTGATTTCTATATCTATCCCTTCTAAAGCATTTTTTGATGCATTAGGGTAACAGTAAACAACACTATTCAAGCTCACTATATTTTCAAAGGAAATTGCTAATTTGCTCTCTGTTTTACTATCTATTATAGTAGTAAATTTGTTTTCACTTGCCTGCTCTAAATCTTTAAACTCAAGATAAATTTTTTCGAGTGAAATAGTATTGTATTTTATGGTGTTAACTGATGAAAGTAAATTACTAGTAGCAGGCAATAAACGAATTGAAGCAAGGGCAAAAACTCCTAAAATAGAACTTAAATTTTGATAGTTATCTTTGTCAAATGCTAGAAACAAAAACGTAAATATAATTATAAACGTAATTAAGAAAGGTTCTATTACGTAGCGTGGTAAATTGGAGAAACTAACTGCCAAGCTGACGCTATCTCCAAATCTTTGAGCCTGTTTTTGCAGTTTTTCTTCAAAGTAGGATTCGCATCCAATAACGCGAGTCTCCTTAATCCCTCCTAGTCCGTGGTTCACTAGACGAATCATCTCAGCACTAGATTCAGACCCTTCTTTTCCCCAATAGCCTAATCTATCCTTAAAATTATGAAATAATAATAATCCAATAAGTAGAATTAATGCAATCATTAAAGTCGCCATTGCATTTGTAAAAATTAGCAAAGCTATTAATGCCATAATGACGGCAGCATTAGAAATAGAGACTAGGAGTGGTATCATCAGACCATTAACAAATTTTGATGTTTCATTAATGATATTTTGAATCAAAGTAGCACTATTTCTATTTATATGAAAGGTGTAAGGGGCAGCTAAGTAAAGACGCATTAATTTTAAACTTAACTCACCTTGTTGTCCAAAACTAAATTTAAAGATTAACTTTTGGGCTTTAAAACTTAAAAAAGATTTCACATAAAAAATAATGATAACCAAGAAACCTACTGTTAACAAGTATTGATTTTTAGAAGTGAATTTTAAATTAGAATAAACCCAGTTAAGCCAGTAGTTTTGCTCAATGTTTTCTAGATTAGTAGCTAAAGATATAAATGGTCCAATTGCTCCAGTTCCTATTACTTCTAGCAAGGAAATACACAGAAATAAAAATATCATGACTAGGAGTTTTTTTTGCTTTCCCCTGAGGACGTAAAGAAATTTAGACAAAAATTTGATCATTTTATGAAAAATTTAATGAGAATAGTTGGGTAAACTGATACTCGAAATTAACTCTGCCGATCGAGAGACACTTTCACCGAGAGCGTTAAATGCTGCAACTGTATATACAGCATTATTTGTACTATTTTTATCTCGAAACTCTAAAACGACATTTGGAGGCTCGGCTGCATCCCCAAAGTTATGTTGTTGTCCTTGAAGAGTTGCGATAAGTGAATTGTCACGATAGATACGAAATGACGGCAATCCAATTTCTTGATTGATCGTAAAGTGCCATGTGAGTAGAACCTCGTTTGCTGAGATTCTTGTAGCCCTCAGATCGGTTGGGGTTGTAGGTTTCTGAGTGGGAGAAATTTTTCCCGTCGTAACATATTCTTGCCATTTGCGGGCTGTCTCCTCGTTCGGAAGCCATGCTGCTTGTTGGGGATATCCTTGGTACTCGTTGGTGGGAGCGATCTTACGTGTAGAAATGTCCCCGAGCCAACCCTGAGTTCGATCAATGGGACGGAGATATTTTCCATTTTTTGGAAGCCGTAAAGTCAAGAGTGCGTCAAAATAAGGAATAGCTAGCAGCCTTGTGTCGCCAGTTTCATGAGCGGTATTAGCTTCCGAAGCAAGTGCCCAAGGTGCATTAATTTTTCTATAACGAAGAAAGGCTTGTTTGGGTCGCTCCTGAGTTTCAACAACTGCCTCTTTATCTTTCTCTCCCAAAGCAAAAAGAACTGGAATTCCGGCTATTATTGGATTGGTTCCTAAAAGAGTAAAGCCCCCACCTCGCGCTGCAATGACTGCAATCGTTCGATCAGGGTATTGCTGGAGCATCTGAGCTACCCAATCCGCTCCGCCAGAATGTCCCCAAAGTACCCAAGGTACTGTTTTAAGTTCCGAATGTTGGCTCTTATCGGCAAGAGCATCGAGTGCCTTGAGAAAAGCTCCTCCAGAACCGTAGTTGATAAGCGCCCATGACTCACAAGGGCGATCGCCCGTAGGAAGTTTAGTACCTACAAGCGCTAATTGATGTTTTACTGCCAGTGCCTGCCATTGCAAATCGTTAGCATGATCTAGCCCGGTAGCAGCCGCCGCATCGCCACATCCGTGTTGCTTGATAATTAAACCTCGAACTTTTTGCATCCCATCAGGAATCCAAATCCGGTAGTCTGCTGATAAGTATTGGTCGTTTTTTACCGGTGGAATAGATACTTCATAATAACTTCCAGGCAAAAGATTGTTTTGTTTATTAGCAAAAGCCGATTGTTCGGGTAACGATGGGAGTTCAGTCCGTAAGAACTTTTTCCAGCCAAAGTAAAAGATGGGGATACTTATAAGTAGACTAAAAACAGCTAAAAGCTTTACAGGGACTTTCATGGCGATTGGTAAGGAGCGAGTGCTTTTTCTAGAGAGGCTTTCATTTTCTCGGGTAGGATAGGCGATGTCATGAGCGAGGTATGATGTCCAGGAATGTGATGGAGTTCCACGCCTTCTGCGGCAATTTTGCCCCAACCCAAGAGCGGATCGACATGAAATCCTGGGGGAACCTCTCCAGCTTTAAAAAGCGTAATCCGACCTGGGTAGGGCTTAACGGTATAAGCTTTGTGGATATTGGAGTAAGTCTCTTCCAATTGTTTGATATTGTCGCCTACCGAGCTTTCTACATCTCGTAGCTGGGCTTTGGGACTGAAAAATACCCACGGAGAATGTTCGAGAATATACTGGCTGATGCGATCCATTGCGGAATTGATATCCAGTTTTTTAGTTGCTTTGGGTTTGACCGTAGTCTTACCTTCTTTTGGATTATTTTCTTTGTCAGAAGACTTGAGCGGTTCGACTTTGCTCAAAGTCGCTAGCAATCCTTTGTCTCGTACTTTCGTCGCAAAACGCGGCAAGCTATAGCGCAAGGCGTATTGCAAGGATGAGAAGAATCGTTGCTTAGTGGGGAGCAATTTAATTCCATCTGGAGCATAACAGTCAAACATTGCGAGTAAAGACACTTTTTCGCCTCGTGCATTGAGTTGTTGCGCCATTTCTAAGGCAATATTTCCCCCGTTAGATAGCCCCGCTAGTAGATAAGGACCTTGTGGTTGAACGGTCTTAATCTGTTGGATGTAATCCGTTGCCATATCTTCTAAGCGATCTGCGATCACGGTTTGATCGCCATCTAATCCCCGTGCTTGCAGTCCGTATACGGGTTGGTCGGGAGCGAGATTTTCTGCAACGTGGCGGTAAATCAGGACGTTGAAGCCGCCGCCGTGAATGCAGAATAAAGGCGGTTTGTTGGTATTGTTGGTATCTCCAACTTTGATTTTAACCAAAGGTGACCAAGCATCTGCGAGGTTATCCTCCCGCAGCAATTTAGCTTGCAATTCAATGGTTGAGGATTGCAAAAGCGTCGAAAGAGGCAAATTCTTGCCAAAGGTTTCCTCGATTTGAGAAAATAAGAGAACTGCTAAAATCGAATGTCCGCCTAAATCGAAGAAATTATCTTGAATGCCAATTGGTTGAATATTTAAAACCCGCTCCCAAATTTCCGTGAGTTGTTCCTCGATCGCATCTCGCGAAGCAACATATTTCTTTTCTTTAACGGGAGTAGGGCTTTCTAGGTCAGCACTTTCTGTCTCTTCAATATATTCGATACTGCCATCGGGTCGATAGCGACCAACAGTTCCCGTTTTATATAAGCGTTCTCCTGGTTTAAAAGGATTGGCAATCAAGCTTTCCCCGTTCGCTTGGTCATCTATTTTGCTAGCGCCGATATAGACTTCTCCCAAAACTCCCATCGGAGTTGGTTGCAAATAGCGATCAAGAATATAAGTTTCGCTGCGATTCCAATCTTCGAGCAATTGCCCTTGTTCAACAGAAGTAAGCAAAGCTAACTTAGAAATTGGCTCGTCGGGATTAGTAACAATGCTCTCCAATAAAGTACGGAAGTAATCCATTATTGGCAGAATGACATCGCTATCAAAAATATCGGAGTTGTATTCAAATAAAAGTTGCAATCCTTCCTCAGATTCTCTAGCAACTAAAAACAGATCGAACTTAGTTTTTCCGGTGTAGAGATAGCCAAACATCGTATCAAAGACGATTCCAGGTAACTCTGCGGAAGAAAGCGTATTACCATCTTTCCAAGAAGGGTTGAGGGCAAAAAACATTTGAAATAAAGGCGATCGCCCTCTATTGTTGCTCGTTCCTAATTCGGCGATGAGTTGTTCAAAGGGCAACTCTTGATGGGCAAATCCATCGAGGGTTGTTTTCTTGGCGCGACCGAGCAATTTTCGGAAGCTGGGATCGCCATCGAGATGAGTGCGTAATGCTAGGGTATTGAAAAACGGGCCGATCAGAGGTTCAACTTCTGCGCGGTTGCGTCCTGCATTGGAGCAACAGATAACCAGATCGTCTTTTCCCGAATAACGGTATAGCAGGACTTTTAGGGCTGCTAGCAGGGTGGTAAACAGGGTGGTTTCTTCCTGTTGAGCGAGAGCGTTGAGGGCATCGTTTAACGTCTTGGGAAAGATCAGACGGCGACGTAAGGTATTGAACGATTGAACCGAAGGACGAGGACGACTAGTAGGTAAATTAAGAACAGGGATAGAACCCTCTAGATGTTGCTTCCAGTAATACAGATTAGATGCTAGAAATTCTCCTTGCAACTTTTGTCTTTGCCAGTAAGCATAATCGAGATATTGAATGGGTAGTTCGGGCAAAGAAGCAGGTTTATCTAGCAAAAATGCTTCGTAAAGCGTGACGATTTCCCGGAAGAAAATATCAACCGAGACTCCATCTGCCATCACCCGATGCAAAGTCATCGACAGGAAATGGTCGTCTGGAGCGACACGAATCAAGTGCAGGCGCAGTAGTGGTCCTTTTTCGAGATCGAAAGGACGGCGAGATTCTGCGATCGCCCTTTGATGCGCGACTTCTTCGCGTTCGGCTGCCGGAACCGATTGTAAATCCTCAAGGGTAATTGGTAAATCGTCCCAATCAGGAGCGATCATAACTTTGGGTTTGCCGTTGACGCGAGGAAATGTAGTCCGAAGAATTTCGTGACGGTGTACGATTTCGCTTTGGATTTTACGCAGCCATTCGATATTCAGGTTTCCTTGAATCCGATAAGCCGTAATAATATTGTTTAGCGAACTACTAGGCTCGAATTGATGCTGATACCAGAGACGTTCTTGAGAGATGGATAGTGGCAGGTCGAGATTGCGCGAAACGGCGCGGATGGTTAAAGAATTTATATCCGTAGCGAGACTGGCGTTTTGTAAAAACTCCAAGATTTCGGTTTTGCGATCGCGGAGTTCGGCGAGTAATGCTGGAGTCATTACATCTTTAGCTGCTTTGTAACGCAGGCGATCTCCTTCGACCCAAAGTTTAACGTCTAAGTGACGCATTTCTGCCAAAAATGTATCTAACTTTCTCTGCTCCAGGTGCATTATATCTCGCCCTCTTCGTAATCTTCCATCATATCGTTATTTGTATTAACTGCTTGTGCCGCCCAAAGAATCGTTTCTACTCGCTCGACTAACTCGGCTGTTGTCGAAGCTTCAAACAAGGTTCGCATAGGTAAATCCACTGCAAAAACTTGTCGAATCCGAGCAATTAGCTGTGCGGCTAATAAAGAATGTCCACCCATTTCAAAAAAGTTGTCGCGAATGCCGACGCGATCGAGTTTCAACACTTGCGCCCACAGCTTAGTCATCTGTTTTTCTACTTCGTTGCGAGGAGCAACATAGTTTTCAGCCATCAAACGGCTGACATCCGGTTCTGGTAATGCTTTGCGATCCATTTTCCCGCTAGGCGTAAGCGGCATCGAATCCAGTAACATAAAGTTAGCCGGAACCATATATTCTGGCAATTGTTGCTTGAGATAGCTACGAAGTTCGGAAATGGTCGCTCCGCTATCGCCGCGACTGCCAATAATGTAAGCAACTAAACGTTCGTCGCCTCCTTCTTGTTTACGCGCGACAACAACGCATTCGCGAACTGATGGATGTTGGCTTAATACGGCTTCGATTTCGCCTAATTCAATGCGAAAACCCCGAATCTTGACTTGATAATCGAGGCGACCAAGACACTCGATACAGCCATTGTTCAGAAAACGAGTTAAATCTCCGGTTTTATAGAGACGTTCTCCTGACTCGAAAGGACTTTTGATAAAGTGTTCTGCGGTTAAGTCGGGGCGGTTGAGATAACCTCGCGCCAGTCCCAACCCACCGATATAGAGTTCCCCTGGTACGCCAACGGGAACGGGTTGCAAATGAGCATCAAGAATGTAGGTTTTTGTATTGGCGATCGCACGACCAATATAAATAGGTTTGTCGCTCGATTCAACCCGATAGGCAGTAGACCAAATGGTCGTTTCAGTCGGTCCGTACAAGTTCCACAGTTCCGCCCCTTTGGGCAGTAGTTGTTCGGCAAGTTCTTGGGGTAAGGGTTCGCCTGTACTTACCATTTTCAGCCCAGGATTGCCCTGCCATCCAGCCGTTAGCAACATCCGCCAAGTTGCGGGAGTTGCTTGTAAGAAGGTCGTTTCAGAAGCTTTGAGCAGCCCTAGAAGCTTGTTGCCATCGCCAGCGACTTCGCGACTTACTAAGACTAATTTTGCCCCAACAATTAAAGGAAGGAAGATTTCTGAGACAGAAATATCAAAGGAGAAGGTCGTGACAGAAAGCAGCGTGTCTTGTCCTGTTAATCCAGGTTCGACACGAACGGAATTTAAGAGGTTGACTACGCTTTGATGTTGAATTTGTACGCCTTTGGGTTTGCCTGTCGAACCCGATGTATAAATAATGTAGGAAAGATTCGTCGAGGTAACGCCGCTAACAGCTTGCGTTGCACTTGAAGTAGCAATACTTTCCCCATCGCTATCTAGATAAACCATCCGCGCTCCCGTATCGGGCAGATTGGCTTTGAGCACTTGTTGCGTCAACAAAATGGAGATTTTAGCATCTTCCATCATGTAAGCTATCCGTTCGCGAGGAAGAACTGGATCGATGGGGACGTAAGCGCCACCAGCTTTGAGAACGCTCAAAATCGCGATCACCATTTCTAGGGATCTTTCGACACAAATCCCCACTAAACTTTCTGGTTTAACTCCTAATGCTTGTAAATAGTTAGCTAAACGATTGGCTGCTTCGTTAAGTTGAAGATAAGTTAATTGGCGGTCTGCAAAAACGACTGCGATCGCATCAGGAGTAAGTGCAACCTGTTCCTCAACGAGTTGATGGATACATTTATCTTGAGGATAGTTGCGCTGGGTACTATTCCATTTTGTTAGCAATTGCTGTTGCGTTTCTGGTAGCAACGGCAAAGTTGCAATTGTGCGTTCTGGATTGGCAACAATTGCGCTCAGTAGCGTTTCAAATTCTGCCATTCTCCGCCGTATAGTTTCGGCATCAAACAGGTTAGTATTGTACTGGCATTCTAAAATGACTTTGTTTTGAGACTCCCTACCGTTGATGAATATCTCGAAGTTTTCATAAGCTCGTGGGTTAGTAATGAATTCGGCTTCTAATCCAGTAAACGGGAGACTATCGGCTTCTAAGGCGCGATCAATGTTAAAGACAATAGGAACGAGGGGAATGCGGCTTGGATCGCGAGGTAGAGATAGTTTTTGAACTAATTTACCAAAAGTAAATTGCTGGCGGTCATAAGCATTGAGAACCGTCGATTTACGCTGTTTTAAGTAATCGCTAAAAGAGCGATCGCTCTTTACTTGAGTCCGCAAGGGCAACAAGTTTACGCAATGTCCGACGAGTTGAGTGAATCCAGTCGTAACTTGTCCTGCTGCGGGAATGCCCACGACAATATCGTTTTGACCGCTCTCTCTGGCAAGAAAGACTTCAAATCCTGCTAACATGGTCGTCATGAAGCTAGCACCGGATTTCATGCCCAATAGCTTGAGACTGGCGACTAGCTTTGCATCTAGCGTCCAGTCGAGTCGCGCGGATTCAAAGGTTCTCAGCGCCGGACGAGTGCGGTCTACAGGAAAATCTAGCATGGGAACCGAGCCAGAGAATTGCTGCAACCAGTATTCTATTGTTGCGATCGCTTCTTCTCCATTCGCTTCTTCTCCATTCGCTTCTTCTTCTTGCTGCAAGGCATAGTCGCTAAAGCGTTCTGCTGGCTCCATTTGTGGCATATTTCCTTGGCAAAAAGCCGAGTAAAAGTTGCCCAAATCTGGCATCATTACGCCCCAAGACCAACCATCGCAGATGATATGATGGACGGTCATCAACAGAAAATGTTCTTGAGAAGCTAGCTTAACAAGCTGAGTGCGAAATAAAGGCCCATTTTCTAAATCAAAAGGTTGGCTGACCGATTGTTTGAGGAGTTCGCTAACGCGATTCGTTTTTTCTTGTTCTCCTAGTGCGGATAAGTCAATAAAAGGAATCTCTAGTATCAGAGAATCGCTAATGCAAAGATTTTGTCCGTCGGGGCTAAAAGTCGTTCTCAGGGCTTCGTGACGCTGTACTAAGGCTTGCAAAGCAGATTGCAGTGCTTCTACATTTAAATTCCCTTGCAGTCGTAGAGATTGGGATTCATTATAGGCACAATTGGCATCGTCCCCCATGCGAACAGATGCCCAAATTTCTTTTTGCGATTCGGTTACTGGTGCAGTTAAGAGGAGTTCTCCCCCAGCAAACGGATCGAATTCTACAGCAGTCGGTTGTTCTATAGGTATTAAATTCATAAAATAAAGTTTTAAATGAAAATAGTTTTAGTGACTTAATCCGGGCAATTGCTTGTATTTTTTGCTTTTTTTGCTAAATGGAATTTAACTCATTTTTTTTTGAGTTGCTCCGTGAATTATTTTGATTTTATATATCTTAAAGTATTCCCATACTAAGAAAATAAATTATCGCGCAACTGAATTAAGAACCAGAATTTTTGATTGTAGATATTCCGTCTTAATTATTTAAGTTTTCAGTCGCGTGATCGGCTTTGTTAATATTTACTGCTTTTTAACAACTTGGTAACTCTTGACACTGGACGTTGAAAGTATGCCTTAGCAGTATCGCGCCAAAAATGCACTCCAACTGGTGCAGGTGTTATATCAAATCGTTCTAAAATCGGTCTTATAGAATGATTAAAAGTAAGTGCCTTTCGCCACATCATAGTTTGTCGCGTGTTAAAGATAATCGACATGGAAATAGAAACATCTTCGCTGCCATTTTTCACATGATGTCCGGCAACAAAAGGAATATGTAGGGTTTCGCCTGGATGAAATACAAATTTTGTAGCAAGTACATCATTTTCTAAACACCACGGTAAATGTGTATTTGCATAGGCAACGTAAGCCTCGCGAGCGATTGAAGTAACCGCTCGCTCATCCCAAGGGTTAAAAACACATATTTCTTTACTCCCCCGAAATTGCATGAGAAAGGTTGAATATCTGTCAATATGAAAGGGAGTTATACTGTTTGGAGAAGCAATAAAAAGATAGAGCTTAGGGTCAATTGCTTTAGTACCGACACCACGTTTTTGCATCAAAGTTTCTACATCAGTAATAAGCTCTCGATAAAGTGATGCAAATGAGTCATCAATTTCTGGCGAACTAATCATGATGTACGAGTCAGAAACCCGAATACTGTCGATTGTTTCCTCAATAGAAAGATTGTTGGAATGCTGAAAAGATTGCTCAAAACTGTCTCCATTCTTCATCATTTTATTCGAGTAATGAACGTGATTCTTTGGCAATGCGGGAATTACCTTGGCAAGGTTCTCCAGACTCAGTGCTGGATGTCCTAATAATTTATGTTTAAACTTAAAAGACTCGCGATCCAATCGTTTGGCCAAATTCTCGCTAAAAACGTCAGGTCTGGGTATCCAACGTATTTCCAACTGGTTTCCAAGCAATGACTGCGGCATTGATTTTAAGATTCTGCGTTTATTACTTGGTGTGATGCCTCCATCTATCACATACCAGATTAGTTTGCGATCGCTATTTAGATTTTCTACAGCCGACCGAATTGTAACGGCTAGGGGCATTGCATAAGTATTATCAGCACCGCAAAGCGCTACGATTGGATCTTGTGGGGATTTAGTGCTTTTAACTGCAACGTCAGATTTCATAGTATTCATTTCCTCCAAGAGTTGATAATAGTGTTTATAAACAAATAGTGCAGATATTCTTGCCCGCACCTCTTGATGCATAACCACTGGGTACGCGATACGATAGCAGTCTTCATCTATTAAATAGACTCGCTATCGTTTTTTGTGACAAATACAAATTAATTCCATTCAGTCACTTACAAAAGTTGACAAAATCGTTAGACCCCTGAAACTTGCAAATACTTTCCAGACCGTTCGGGGTCGGGAATGTACCAAGCGGGATTGCCTTCGGGGTCGCGTCCCAACTTAGCCCCTGGTTGGGGAGGGGTATTACGTCGCTTAGGGTTAGAAATATCATTTTCTTGTGCGCTTCCCGAAGCTTTAGGCAAAAAGCCAGCCGCTTGCATTTCGGCAATACTTTCCTTGAATGCCTCAGTGACGCGGGCGATATCTTCATCGGTATGCGCCATCGAGAAGAAGCAAGGGCGATATTCCCAAATATGAACGCCTTTTTCGCGCAGCAAGTAATACAGCAGTCCACTGTAGGGAGCCTCTGGTGGATAGCTGAGGTAAAAGACCGAACTGAAATGAGCTATTTTAATTGGCGCTCCTACTTGTTCGAGGTACTGATTCAAATGGGTTGCAAATTTCTCGACTTTTGCTGCCAAAGTACGCTGGAGTTCTCCATTTTCTGACTTGAGACGCAATAGCACGGCTTCGGCGGCTGCAAGCGCCATCGGATGGCGAACAAAGGTTCCGGCAAAGAAGGTCACGCCGACTTCTGGGAAGGACGAATCGCCAAACTCCCAGTAACCGCCATCGAGAGCGTCGAGATATTCAGCTTTACCTGCAACGATACCGATAGGCAAACCGCCGCCCACGACTTTACCGTAAGTAGCAATATCGGCTTCGATCCCGAAGTATTCTTGCGCGCCGCCAGGAGCAACGCGGAAACCCGTTACCACTTCATCAACAATGAAAGCAGCGCCAGAGCGATCGCACAAACGACGTAATTCGTGCAAGAATTCTCTAGGTTGTAAGTCTGGGCGACGGCTTTGTACGGGTTCGACCATAATTGCCGCTAGCTCGTCGCCTTGCTCGCGCAAAATTTCTAAAGATTCGGGAGCGCCGTATTCTAGAACAATAATATTCTCAAACATCGACGGCATCAATCCAGGAGCAGCAGGTAAAGAGCGCTGATTGCCGCCGCTACGCACGATTACTTCATCGATAGTCCCGTGGTAAGCGCCGGAGAAGACCGCAATCTTACTGCGACCCGTTACGGTACGAGCGAGACGCATAGCAGCCATAACCGCTTCCGAACCCGTGTTACAGAAGGCAACGCGCTCCATTCCCGTCATCTCGCTAATGAGTTTGGCAACGTTTCCAGCCAAGGGCGTTTGTGGACCGATTTCGATTCCTTCTTGCATCTGTTTTTGAATCGCATCGGTAATAAACTTAGACGACCAGCCAAAGAAGTTTGAGCCAAAACCGTTAGTGATATCGATGTATTCGTTACCATCGACATCCCAGAGTTTCGAGCCAGAGGAGCGATTGACGACGATAGGATAAATCATCTCCTTAAGCGAGGGCGAAAATCCTGACACGGTACGCGGGTCGGCTAGATAGCGTCGGTGAGTTTGCGCTTGTCGCTTTGATTCTGGAGTGCGGGCATTATAGCGAGCGATAATTTTGTTTAAACTTGCTTGCTGTTCGGCACTCAAAGCCGCTTTAGCGGTTTTCTCGATCTTTGCGCCTGGACCAAAGGCTTTTTTAGGAGGTTCGCCAGATTTTCCGTTGCTGTTGTTTTCCGGTGCTTTGCTTGCTTCAACGAGTGCTTGTTGGGGTGCTGCTGTAGGAGCGAGAGTTACAGATCCACTACCGCCTTGACCCAAGAGTTCTAGCTGCCGCGCCATGATTTGTAACTGCTGGGCGACTAAAGACTCGATCGCGCCTGCTTTTTCGGGATTTAAGGAAATTGCAGGCAAGGAAACGGCTGTGTCATTACCATTTCCGTTACCGTTGCAAGATACCTGAACGGGAGCAGGAGCAGCAACAGGAGTTGGCACGGGTGCAGGTGCGGGAAGAATATCTGCGGGCAGCTTCGGCTCGATATAATCAGATAGCGTTCCCAAACTGGTGTACTCTTCTAACAACTGTCGGAAAGTTACCGGAACTTTAAATTTTTTCTTGAGCGCGATCGCAACTTGGGTCAAAGACAGAGAATCCATGCCCATTTCGAGGAAAGTTATTACTTCGTCAGCGCCAGAGAGGTCGAGTCCCGAAGTATCTTCTAGGACTTCTTTGAGCATGGGAATCAATTGCGGCTTGCGAGATGTCATAGAGGATGCAGGTTTGTTTTGTATTAATTCGGGTTGTAATAATTGAGTTGGTGCCCAAATAGGTTTGATATCGAGCCAAAAGCGCTGACGCTCGAAAGGATAGGTCGGAAGTGCAAGGCGATGGCGTTTTTGGTTAGCCCAGTAGCTTTCCCAATCTAAGGAAACTCCAGCCGACCACAGTTGACCGACTGCTTGCTGAATGGCAGTCCATTCGGCATTGTCGTCTGCGCTGCTCGCTAGAGAAGCGATTGCGACTTGTTGTTTGGGATTTTTAACTTGCTGTCTCGCTAGCGTTGCTGTCGTATTGCGAGGCCCGACTTCGAGCAAGACGCAATCGCTTTGCTGCCAAAGGGTTTGTACGGCTTGGGCAAAGCGTACAGTTGCCCTCATATGATTTGCCCAATACATCGGGTCGGTTGCTTGTTCGTCTGCAATCCAATCGCCTGTTACTGTTGAAACAAAGGAAATCACAGGCGGCGATAACTTTATTTCTCGAACGATTTGGGCAAAAGGTTCAACTAGCGGCTCCATCATGGGAGAATGGAAAGCATGAGAGGTATGAAGGTGGCGACAAGCAATCTCTTCAACTTCGAGTTTTTGTTGGAAGGCTGCAACCGCTTCTGTCGTGCCCGAAACGACACATAAAGAAGGACCGTTAATCGCAGCGATCACGAGTTCTCCGCTCAGTCTTTTCTCGACTTCGGCGGCTGGAAGCCTTACTGAGAGCATCGCACCGGGGGGCATCTGCCACATCATGTTTGCTCTGGTTGCCACCAGCTTGAGCGCGTCTTCGAGAGAAAATACGCCGCCCAAACAAGCCCCGACAAATTCGCCGATGCTGTGTCCGATTGTTGCAGTTGGTTTAACGCCCCAACTCTGCCACAGTTGCGCGAGGGCATACTCGATGACGAATAAGGCGGGTTGGGTGTAAATCGTTTGACGCAGCGATATTTGAGCCGTTTCTTCATCTCCGTTGGCAGGATACATGACTTCGCGCAAATCTCTATCCAGCAAAGGCTTGAGGATTTCTACGCACCGTTCCACCGCCGAGCGAAAAACTGGTTCGCTATCGTAAAGATTGCGACCCATATTGACGTACTGCGAACCCTGTCCGGGGAACATAAAGACCGCAGCGCGATCGCCGACTTCGGTTTGACGGGTAACAAGGCGATTGGGATCGAGCGATTCTAGAATCGCGATCGCTTCTTGAGTATCACCACAAGCTAAGGCGCGTCGATGGTTAAACGTTCTGCGTCCTTGTTGCAAGGTGTAAGCAACATCAGCCAGGTTAATGTCTGGATGTTTTTGCAGGTAATCTTTGAGATTAGACGTTGCTTTCTCTAAGGCTGTACTGGTTTTTGCCGAGAGCAACAGCATTTGTTTGGGGCGAGAAGCACTCGAAGGTTCCATTTCGGGAGCTTCTTCGAGAACGACATGAGCGTTAGTCCCGCCCAGACCAAAGGAACTAACTCCCGCACGTCTCGGTGTTTCGCCTGCTTGCCATTCAACCAGTTTGGTATTGACGTAAAAAGGACTGTTAGCAAGGTCAATTTCTGGGTTGGGTTTCTCGAAATTCACGCTGGGTGGAAGCTTTTTGTGTTTGAGAGCAAGGACGGTTTTAATTAAACCCGCAACTCCTGCTGCCGCAATCAAATGACCAACATTGCCTTTGAGCGAACCAATAGCACAAAACTGTTTGGCATCGGTTTGAGCACGAAAGGCTTGCGTCAGGGCTTCGATTTCGATGGGATCGCCTAGCGGGGTTGCCGTACCGTGAGCTTCGATATAAGTAATCGTTTCGGGTTCAAAGCCTGCGTAAGCTTGCGCCATCTGAATTGCTTGGGCTTGCCCCTTCACGCTGGGAGCACTAAAGCTGACCTTGCCAGCCCCATCGTTATTAAGACCGACACCGCGAATAATGGCATGGATGCGATCGCCATCGTTAATCGCATCTTCTAAACGTTTGAGAACGACGATTCCCGCACCGTTATTAAACATCGTGCCTTGGGCTTTAGCGTCGAAGGGACGGCAGCAACCGTCTGGCGAGAGCATTCCGCCTTCTTGGTAAAGATAGCCGCTATTCTGGGGCGTGCTAATCGAAATTCCGCCTGCAAGTGCCATGTCGCATTGATAGCTCATCAAGCTTCCAAAGGCTTGTGCGATCGCGACGAGCGAGGTAGAACAAGCGGTATTAACGCTAATACTCGGCCCGGTTAAGTTCAGCTTGTATGAGGCACGAGTCGTTAAATAGTCCTTCTCGTTCGCTACCATAGTTTGGAACGCACCCAGGCGATCCACGATTTCGGGGCGACCGCAAATGTGGCGCTCGAAATAAGTATTCTGTCCAGAACCCGCATACAATCCGATTAATCCTGCAAAGGTTTCTGGGGTATAGCCTGCATTTTCTAGCGCTTCGTGAGCGAGTTCCAAAAATACTCTCGCTTGCGGGTCCATTAATTGGGCTTCTCGCGGCGAGATCCCGAAGAAAGCCGCATCGAAGTTTTCTGCTCCCTCGATAATGCCCTTCGCTTTGACGTAGTTCGGGTCTTTGTGCAAATTTTCTTCAATGCTTGCGTCTAATGCTTCATCTTTAAAAAAAGTCGTCGATTCGACTCCCGCGCACAAATTTTCCCAGAATTCATCGACGTTAGCTGCGCCAGGAAAGCGACCGACCATACCGATAATGGCAACACCATCTAAGTTTGTTAAATCCATCTCGTTCTATCGTTTAATTATTTGTTGTCGGCGAGCGTAAGCTGCTTTTTGTTGTTGTGCGCGAGTCTGAGCGTTATTTTCTGTCGGTTTTTCGCTTTCTTCCTCGCCAAGATATTTAGCCAGGGTTGCGATGGTCGGATACTCGAATAACTTGACGGTTTTAAGGTCGAGTTTCAGTTTTTCCCGAACTTGGGTAATGACTTGAAACGCTGAAATTGAAGTCCCGCCGAGGTCGAAGAAATTATCTCGAACTCCCACGCGATCAATATCCAAAATCTCGCACCAGATTTGAGCTAGGGTTGTTTCCATCGCCATGCTGGGAGCAACAAATTCGGAGGTTTCGTTTTGGCGCTTAGCAGGCTTTGGTAAGGCTTGACGATCTAATTTGCCGTTGGGACTCAAGGGCAAGGCTTCGATCACGACGAATGCCGAAGGAATCATATATTCTGGCAACTTCTCTTGCAAGAAGCGACGCAGTTGACCCGGCGTGGGGATTTGCTCTGGATTGGGGACTATATAAGCAACCAATCGTTTATCCCCTGGAAGGTCTTCGCGATCGACAACCGCGCTCGTTCTAACATTAGTATGCCCATCTAGTACCGCCTGAATTTCTTCGAGTTCGATCCGAAAACCGCGAATTTTGACTTGGTGATCGATTCGACCGAGGCATTCAATCTGTCCGTCGCTTAGATAGCGCGCTAAATCTCCAGTTTTATAAAGGCGCTCTCCAGATTTAAAAGGATTGGCAACAAATAGCTCTTGCGTCAGGTCGGGACGATTCAAGTAACCTCGCGCCAGCGCGTCACCGCCGATATAGAGTTCGCCCGCTTCTCCTAGGGGAACGGGTTGCATTTGTTCGTCGAGCAAATAAATTTGCGTATTGGCAATCGGACGACCGATAGGAGGCAATACCGCCCATTCTTGGGGCGAACCCGTTAGTGCAAACGCCGTTACTACATGACTTTCGGACGGGCCGTAATGATTGTGCAAGGTACAGTTTGGCGCTTGAGCGAACCACTGGAAAATTGCAGGGGTAATTCGTAATTGTTCGCCAGCCGTAATCACTTCTTTGAGATCGGTAGGAAATTTCTTTTCTATAGCGATCGCTTCTGCTAGTTGATTGAGGGCGATAAAAGGTAGAAATAAGCGATTAATGGCGTTGTTTTTTAAGAAATACAATAAGCCAACCGGATCGCGTCGAAGCTCGTTGTCAATTAATACTAAAATGCCGCCAGTTCCCAGGGTTGAGAAGATTTCCTGAAAAGAAACATCAAAACTGATAGGGGTAAACTGAAGGGTTTTCGTACCAATACCTGCATTGGATTGTTTTTGTTGCCAGAACAGCAAGTTCATCAAAGGCGCATGAGGCATCGCTACTCCTTTGGGTTTGCCCGTCGAGCCTGAAGTATAAATAACATAGGCTAGGTTGTCGGGAGTGACATTGCTCTTTAGCGATCGCGTTTGGTCAGCAAGATTTTCCCAATTACTGTCTAGGCAGACGATCTGGGTATTGAGATAGGGTAATTTTTCTTTAAGAGTTGTCTGAGTCAAGAGTACCGATACTCTCGAATCCTCTAACATATGAGCCAGACGCTCTTGCGGATAAGCTGGATCGAGAGGAACGTATGCCCCGCCAGCTTTGACGATGGCGACAACTCCAATTATCATTTCCACCGAACGCTCGACATAAATGCCAACGAGTACGTCTGGTTCGACACCTAACGTTTGTAAGTAGGCTGCTAATTCATTAGCTTGTTCGTTCAACTCTCGATAGGTAAGTTGCTTCTCTTCAAAAACAACTGCGATCGCTTCTGGAGTTCGCTCTACCTGCTCCTCAAAGAGTTGATGGATGCATTTGTCTTTAGGGTACTCAACTTTAGTAGCATTCCACTCGACGAGTAATTGATGCTTTTCAAATGCTGTTAATAAGGAAACTTCTCCCAAGCTTTGCTGAGGATTGGTTGCGATGCTTTCGAGCAGGGTTTGTAAATGTCCGAGCAAACGAGTGATCGCATCTTCTTGAAAACGGTTGCGATCATATCTAACCTGCAATGTCAATTTTGATTCTATCTTTACACCAATAGTTATTGGGTAATCAGATATTTTAGTAGATACTTGTTCTAGATCGTCCAGTATCATTAAAGTCTCAAACATTGACATTCCCGAAGGAATATCACCCAATTCTTGAATTTGATTTAAAGACACCTGGGAATATGCTTGGACAATCTTCCACTGTTCTTGAATTTGATGCAGCCAAGGTAAAATCGATGTGTCAGGATTGATTTTGATGCGTAAAGGTATGGGTCGGTTGTTAGTGTGTTCAAGGTCTGCGGTCAGCACAGGTGGAGGAGGCTGAAACCCAAAGATAATATCTTCATCACCACTATATCGATGGAGAAGTAAAGACCAAACTCCTTGCAATACTGGAGAAATTTCTAAGTTTTGCTCTCGAATAAATATATTAAAAACAGAAGTTGAAGATTCATTGAGGTAAGCAGTGCTTTTCTGATATGCAGGGGATGAAATATTGTCTTTATATCTTACAGAATCATCGCCTAAAAATGTTTTTGTACCAACTCCTTTGATAAATTGCTTCCAGAAATTATCTTGGCTAGTAAAAGTAGATTTTATATTTTCAATATCCGTTCCATTAATAATATTAATTATATTTTCCATTGATTTTTTTATTTCATCTTGTTTTTTTGCGAGATAACCCTTGTTCAGTGAGCATCCCTCTTCAGGGTGGGGTTATTTTATTGGCTAATATCTATACATTTTTATCAGCTACTAGATGTAGTATTACAAATCTAGCAAGAAAGTAGGTGAGTGTAAATAGACACAACGAGATTTTTGTCACTGCAATGTAAATTGGCTTCAAAGTCTTACCCCAACTGCCTACTGCCTTGTCACAACGACAATTTTTAACACCCAGCTACTTAGCTTTTGCGATTGCTGAGTGCTTCGCACACGCTACGCGAACGTCGTTCCTCCTCGCAATGACAAGCTTCCAGAGCGATCGCACAACCTAAATCTAGATGACGAAATCAAGTACTAGGGGGAATTTCAAGACTTGTGTGTACACCGTAGCCGCTTGCGGAGAGGTTCCATATTAAATTCATATTCCTAACGTGAATTGAGAGAACGAATCAGTGGATCAGGTCTCAATTCTAAAAAAGACTCTATTCCTTCTGACTCTTTTGAATTTAGCCATAATCCTTTTCTTCGCAAATACTGTTCTACAATCACCATTCTTAATTGTTCACAAGATAAAATGTTAGTCTCAACCAAAATTTCTCCTAATTTTTGTGATTTTTTTGATTCTTGAATCAGTAAGGCTTTTTGTAAGCTTGAGAGCTTAATTATTTTTTTATCTACCAAAATTTCTCCTATCTTAATATTCTGATTTTTTAAATAATACTTAAGCTGAGGTAAAGAAATGAAATTGTTTTGAATTGAAATCTCTCCCAATTTCAGGTGGGGAAATTGCTTTTGTATTTGTAATGATTTTTCTAAGTTCTCTTTACTTAATAGCCCCTGTTTAAATAGAATTTCGCCAATCTTACTTGGATAAGTATCTAGTTGATTAATATCTATCAACATTTTCTTTTCTGATAAGCTTTGATTCTCTCGTTTAAATTTTTCTTTGTAATAAACAATTAACTGTTTAATAGCTAAATAGATAAAAGGAGGAATCGTTTCTTGATAACGATGCCAAAGACGGCGTGGTTCTTGCAGGAAACGGTATAACCATTCCAAGCATAATAATTGAATCCAATAGGGAGCTCGTGGAGTATTTCCTGCATACATAGAAAAAACTGCACCTACACCAATCATGACCCCTTTAATTAGTCCTTGATAATGAGACATCCAAATTTCTTGCTTAGGACATCCCAGACAAACAAAGACAATCCCCGCACCACTTTGATTAATTTCTTGGATTAATTCTATATTATGACTTTTGTCAATTTCATCAATTGCCACAAAGGGGATAGCTTTCATCCCGGCAATTTTTAGAATTGGATATTCTCGGTCTAGCTTTAGTTTCATTTTGTCTAAAATGTCTTGAGTAGACCCCAGAAAATAAACTGCCGTTCCCATTGTTTCGGCTAAAGCACACAAATTCAGGAAAACATCCATTCCGGCAACTTGATTTTGATGAAAAACTCCCAATTTACGTAACATCAGCACCAAAGGTTTACCGTCAGGAGTCACTAAATCTGCTTTGTGTAAGATTTTTTTAAAGGAAAGGCTCCGATAAGCCTCCATAATCATATGAACATTGGCTAAACAAACAACTTTGCTAGTCCTCATTTTTGCCCAGCGCCCAATCAACATGATCTGCTCATCCAAAGGCAAACAAGTAATAGGAATATTAAGTATTTCTGTTTTCGGGATCATTAGTAGTTCTGTTTTCGAGGTCATTATTGTCACCAAGTATTTATAGCAAAGCGATCGGTAATAATGAATACTTTAATATATATCTTATTTTTACTTTCCTATATGACATTAAAAAAATGGGATAAGAAAGGGTAAGAAAATATAAACTTTTTTATACAACTAAGAATTATTTAATCCCTTAATTATTGGAAAAAGCCAAATTTAGAAAGTATTAATGGTGATTGACTGTTCGATTTTTTCGGTGTTGACCGAATCATCGCGACTTGCACAAATGCTTTATAGATTGAGGGAACACTTATTTCTCTGTACAATTACTACTATGAATTGAATTGAAAAGTCAATAGGGTTCAGGGTAATTATGACCAAGTTAATCTTAATCTTTACATGTTAGAAATATTTGACAAAATTCAGTAAAAATAATGACTTACAGATTGACATTGTTTAGAGAAATCTATACAATTTTATCGTTAAAAAATAAAGATACAGCAGATTGCAGGCTACTTGATGTCACCAAATCTATTATTTCTTAATTTATGGGTGCATCCCAGTTTTATTCTTCAGTAAGAGAGAAATTTTGTAAGCGCAAGCGCAGGCTACGCCAACAAGAATCAAATCGGATTCCTATATATCAGTGAAATAACTGTTAACTATTAAAAGTTTAGTAGCTAGGACTTACGCA
>NZ_NTFS01000379.1 GCF_002289455.1 Brunnivagina elsteri CCALA 953 | reverse complement strand
GTGTTTTAGAAGTTGTTATTCTTAAATATTATATGTTAGCCTTTATGTAAGAAGATAAAGTGTAATGTATTATTTATTGTTTTTGAAAAGTTGTAGGGATGCTAACAACTAAAATAATAGCCGAAGACAATAAAAGCTATTATGTTTAAAGTGACCTATAAATGTGCTAATCATCTATTTTAGCTGTATATCACGACTGTTTGCATCTTTCACTCTTCTTCTTTCTTCATAAACAATATTTTCTACCTAAAGATGATTTGACTGTAAAACTCCTCCAAAAGAAATAGAAAATCGCGAAAATTGATATATTTGTGTGTTCACGAATTAGACAGGATTTCGGCTGTTGGGTTCTAAAGGATTAAGGTGCAGGAAGAGAATAGATAGCAAAGGAAAACTAGTGCTTGGTTATAAATTTCCCACCCATAAATTACCAAAACCCAATGCTACCATTTGAATTTGTTGTTATTGGTAAACCCATTTCTTACCAAACAAAAGAACGCAAACGTCTACAAGCTTGGAGAGAAGAGGTTCGTCAAGTTGCTGAAGCTTGTTGGGACAAAAAAACGCCAATTGGGGATTCAATTAAAGTTGTAATTACTCACTACTACGATACACCCTATGGTGAGGAGTCGGCTGTTCCAGATAGCGATAATATTGTCAAACCCATTCGAGATGCTTTGAATGGGGTAATATACGTTGATGATTATCAAATAACAGATTTTATTAGTCGTCGTCGCAATCTGAATGGTTCTTTTCGGATTCGCGGAATTTCCCCTGCACTTGCACAGGGTTTTTCAAGTGGACAAGAATTTTTACATATTAGAATTGAAGCGGCACCAGATCCAAAAGATTTAGATTGAAGTGTAAAGATTAGATGTATTTATCCATAGAATTTAACCATAATTGAAGTATTGATTTTTCCAGGTTATAATTCTATGGTGAATGGTGATGTATTGTGGTTTTGAGGATAGCAAAACTAACAAAATTGGTCTTGCTATTATTTGCAATAAGTGAATATTTAGTACTATTAATCTATTTAAATCATCAGGTTTAAAATCAGTAAAATTGTAGTTTTTTACTTGCATCTGTTGAATTGAACAAACATAATCTAAAAGGCTTGCTTGATAAAAATATTAGCGATGAAGATACTGTAACTCGTATGAGCTATCAAGAAACTCCGAATCGTCTAGAATACCAGCGACTCCTGAAATTGGCACGGGAGTATCGTCAACAGGGTTACTCTGTTAGCATTTACCCACAAGCCAATGAACTGCCAGCATCTCTAGCTGATTGTTCCCTTGATTTAATCGCGATGAATGGTAATAAAGTTGTGGTTGCTAACGTGCGATCGCGTGAAACTTTAAGTCTCAACGGTTCACAAAACTTAAACCGAATTATCAAATCAGTTCGGGAATTACCAGATTGGGAATTTGAGCTAGTCGTCACTAATTCCAGGAAAAAAAATCGTAAGTAAGTTGTAACGATTCAAGGTAAACAAAAATTAATTAAATAACTCGAAATAAAAAACCATACCTCACTCCACACCCTTTTTATCTCATTAGAAGGCAAGAGTGAGGTTTTATGTTTATTAAGAATAGTCATTACTCATATTTTTACTTAATAAACAGTTAAAACAATTCGCAATTATGTTTTGTAACGGAGAGAAGTTTGTGGGGGACGGAATACGACACACAAAACTACCCTAGCCCTTTCTAGGGCGGCTACGCGTAGGCGCTGAGTCGCAAAGCGACACGCTGCGCGTAGCTTGCTTCCACGGAGTGGTACGCCTTCTCGTAGAGTAGCGCGAACGGAGGATTTTACCCCGACACAAAACGCAAATCTTGCCACGGGGAGTATCCCCGTGGCAAAGTTTGCACGCTGCCTGTAGAGGCAGGGGAATTAAACCCCCCAAGCTTATTAAAGGAAGTCGTCAAACTTCCTTTTTTATTAACTATATATCACTAGTACAAGTTTAGTAGATGGTATTCTGACTATCAGTAAGTCATTGTAAAAATCTGTTCGACAGTCAGATTTAAATCTGGGAATGTGGGAGACTCTATACAGTCATTTCTCCTAAATCGTTTACTGCGATATTCACCGTCATCACTTAAAGAATAAATTGTAATAGTTGGCTGTTTGGGGTCGCCTATCAATTCCTTACCTCCCAACGCTGCATAATCTACAATCCAATATTCTTGGATACCCATCTCTTCATAATCGGCTAATTTTTTATGATAATCGTCTCTCCAATTAGTACTGACTACCTCTATTACTAAAGGTATTGAATCAGGGTTACTAACAGTCGATTCTTTTTTCCATTGTGGTTCATTTACTAAATTGAATAGGTTTACTAACGGAACATCTGGAAAATAACCTGATTTTTTATTTACTGGTTTTACTAGTACAGTTTTTGGAATACCATAATTAAGGTTACGACGGTGACATTCGAGCGTTAAAACTTTTACTAAAAATGCGATAATTTCCTCATGGTCGCCACTTGGTAGAGGCATTTCTACAATTTCTCCATCGTATAACTCGTAACGAATATTTTCGGGTTGTGTTTCTAAAAACGCCAAAAATTCATCGAATGTGAATACTTTTTCTAGTGGTTGAATAATCATTAATTTTGCTCCTTACTTCCATACTGTTATTTTTGATAAAAAAACCATTAAGGGAGGTCTGCAAACTTCCCTTTTTTAATCAATTTTATTATTCTTCATAGTTCTATCTCCACCTCTAGTTTCACCTAATAATTCTGACTCTTGAGAAATTAACCCTCTCTCTTTTGCTAAATCAAAAAAGCGTTTTTCTATATAACGATTAACATTGATATAGTGTCAATCCACAACAATTGTCAAACCAGTTTCAGCCGATCGCTTTGCAGCATTGGCAACTTTCAGCGTATATAAACTTTCTTCAGCTTTAACATATAACGGCGTACCATCCAAAAGATAATCTAAAACCATACCCGTATCTTTCGCAAACAATCCTTTACGACTGCCCACATCTAAAGGTATTTTTTCCCCTGCACGAACTAAAATTCCCTTCTCTTCATTAAAAATCAAACCACCTTTTTCACCGTGAACTTCAAACTTACGTTCCGGTTGCCACACACTTTCACCCTTAGCATAAATCACCTGACCCAACAATCCACTTGCGAAGGAAAGTTGAGCGATACAAAAACAGCTTTGATAATAATTATCCTCAACTTGCCAAAAACGGTTGTGGCAATTTACCGTAAGTACTTTACCAAACAAATCAGTGAGACGATGCAACCTCGATAACGCACCAATCAAGGGAAAACCAAACAATTCGTGACTATAACTCCACTTCCGAGGTGCGGGATGCTGGGGTTTGATAGTATTATAACGAACATAAAACACCTGCCCAACTTCCGGTAGATGTTGTTTAATTGCTTGGTGAACTCCACCTAAAAGTTCGATATGTTCGACATGGAGAAGTTTTTTTTGCTTGTTTGCCAAAGCCACTAACTCGAATCCTTCCCCATCATCCAAAGTTAGAGGATACTCAACCACAACATGTTTGCCAGATTCCAGAGCAGCGCGGGCTATTTTACCATGTTCGCTGTTAATTGTAGATATGATAATTAAGTCGATGTCATTGCGATCGCAAACCCTCTGCCAAGAATCCATTGCTTCAACTTGAAACTCCTTGGCAAAAGCTTGAGTATGTTCTAAAACAGTACCCGCGATCGCAACTAAACGAGTTCTTTTATCCTGTTGCAAAGACTCAGCACGCAGTCTCGCCGCATACCCAGTACCAATTAAACCCACACCAATACTTGCTGTTGTCACAGAAACGGACGAATCATACATTATAGCCACCAGGTTAATTTCTTGGTTTCCTTTAAATCCTTGTCTGAGCAGGTCAAGGTAAGTTATTTATAATACTTATAAGCTCTAACACCCTGTTTAATCTATACCCAATTGCCAGTTTAAATACTTCAAAGACTTCAAATATTTCAAAGACTAATGCCATCTTATGGTATCTGTATCCAAGGTGATTTGTCGTAGAACTGGAAATTTTTCAACATCTCAACTTGATTATCTTAATGTGACATACATAAAATTACTAAATGGGTTGACTCAAACCTCAATAATAATATAACTAAAACTTATCGGTATGAGGTAACTAAATTTCATTACTAATCGCGTTCATTTTCTGGTTACATAGTTTCTTTTTTCTCGTAGTATCAGAATTGAAGCAAAAAAAAGCGACCCATCTAATCCAGATGAGGCGTGACTAATGCTTTAAAAGAACTTATACGGTCCGTAGCAAATAGAGAGGATTACACAATGGCAACCTACAAAGTGACATTAGTCAGCGAAGAAGGAACCAACGTAATTGATTGCCCAGACGATACTTACATTCTAGACGCTGCTGAAGAAGCTGGTTTTGACCTGCCTTATTCTTGCCGTGCTGGTGCTTGTTCGACCTGTGCTGGTAAAATTACTGCTGGTACTGTTGACCAATCTGATCAATCGTTCTTAGATGATGACCAAATGGAAGCTGGATACGTACTTACCTGCGTAGCTTACCCAACTGCTGATTGCACCATCCAAACTCATCAAGAAGAAGCACTTTACTAAATCTTCCTAGCCCCTCACACACTTTAGACTAATGGGTATGGGGCAGTTCGCAGTTCGCAGTTCGCAATACCCTACGGTTCGCAAGCTACGTAATTCGTAATACCTACTATCACGGTTCGCAAGCTACAAAATTCGTAATGCTGCCCTTCGGGCAGAAGCAAGCTACGCAATTCGTTACTCCCCAATCCCTACTCCCCAATTCTTACTTTTTAATTTTGTCGCTGAGGATTTGAATTTGAGTGCTGGGATAATAGAACTGGAGAATGTTCGCACTTGACCAACCTAACTTGGCTAAATTTTGCGCTCCGACTTGGCTTAAACCAACACCATGTCCCATTCCTCCACCAACAAAGGCATATCCCCACAGTTCAGGTTTGTCTTTGATGACTGGCTGGAGGTAGAACAAAGTGCTAATTGGTGCTGCAAAGGCACTGCGAACTTCATCTTTGCTCAGGCTGAATGAACCTATATCTGTTTCGACTTCGAGCTTGAGAATGCGTCCACTAGTACTGCGTTCGACTACTTTCATCTCTCGAACTTCTTTAAATTTGGCGAAGGGACTTTTTTTGACTTTGAGGAATTTCTGTAAGTCCTTCGTGATATCTTCGAGGCTGCTTTCCTTTCTCCAGCGAAATAGTTGCCATTTCGATTCGTTAAACCCGTCTTTTCGGTTGATAAAGGCTTGAAAGTTATTTTCGTTGGCAAGCGATCGCGCTGATATATCCCAGATGTTAGTAGGTGAGTCGATGACTGGACGTAAATAAGGTCGTTCGTCACCGTTCCAAACGTCTGAAAACGAGGCTGTGACTCCACCTGTACTTGCTGCATACAAAGCATCAACAAGTTCATTGTTATAGGTTAATACCATTCCTCGCGTTGTTGCGATCGCTTGGTCGGTAGTTGGCGAAACTCCTTTCAATCCAAAGTAAACTTGGCAATGGGTATCCGCACAAAGTTGATAATTATCTACCGCAAATCTACGTAAATTCCGCAGAACATAAGTTCGAGCAATAATTGCCTGTGCTTCCAGGGCTGGCATAGGTGCATTCGTGCCGATTTCGTAAGGTACTACACCCCTTAGATATGTCTCTAAAGGTACTTGATTCACAAGACTGTATGTACCATAAGCATTTGGTTGGATGAACAATTCCCCAGGGAAAAGACGAGCTTTGTCAGGATTGAGAGTATCTTTTTTCCCTTCTTTGCTATTCTTATTATCTTGATTGTCGAACTTTTTACCTTCATTGACTCGAACCAAATTCTTCTGGCTAGTAATTTTGAGAGATTTGCCTGTATAACGCTTATTGTCAACTGTCCAAGCAACTATTGGGGTTTGCTTGAGAATTTTGCTATCGATAAAAGGTGTTTTTCTTCCACTCGCTTGCAAGCTTTGCAATAATAATCTCCGTAGCAGAGGAGTACTATAAACATCCCGCTTTGCCCAAACTTGCCAGCGATCGGGTTGAGCAATTTCCACCTCTATACCTTTTTCTCGCCACTTATTAGCATTATCGTCAGCAGCCTCAAAAGTACGAAATACACCTAAAATTAACCGCTCCTCAGCAGATGCTTTCCCTAAGGATTGCATGGCAATTTCTAACCGCACTGGCTTATCTGTAGTCACAGACTGCTCCCCAGCACTTGTCCGAAAACTCAACTGCAAGCGATCGCCTTTCGTTGGTTCAAATTGCAACAATTCTTTGACATCATCCCCAAACCTCTGCACAATCCCAATCTTCAGCTCCACATCCTCGGTTCTGCTTGCTGTTCCCGATGCACCAGTCAAGCCCAACGCACAAAAAACTGTTAATGT
>NZ_NTFS01000378.1 GCF_002289455.1 Brunnivagina elsteri CCALA 953 | reverse complement strand
TTGCGACTCAGCGCGTACGTTCCACCCTGCGGGTAGACGCGCAAGCGGCTTCTGTAAGTAGCAAGCTACAGAATGACATTGAGCATTTCTTTCTGTGGAGTTATCTAACAATAGTCGTAGGTAAATACCTAACCCACCAACGGTTATAAACCACATCTATTTTGAGAACCATATTTTTTAAAAGTAGTGGGAGCATCTTGCTCCCTGCGGGTAATCGATATTGGATTTTTCCAATCATCAATTACGGATGAAAATAGTTGTAAATTTCTTGAGCGAGATGGGAACCTATCCCCGAAACTTCAGCTAATTGTTCTGTTGTAGCTTGCCGAATATAATCAACCGAGCGGAAATGAGCTAAAAGTAGCTTTTGTCTGTGATGTCCCAAACCAGGAATTTCATCTAAACGCGATCGCGTCAATTTATCGCTACGTTGTTGACGATGGAAGGAAACAGCAAATCGATGTGCTTCATCACGTAAACGTCGTAAAAGCTGGACTCCTGGCTGTTCTGCATCGGTTTCCAAAGGTAAAGATTCCCCTGGGAGAAAAATTTCTTCGCGTTTTTTTGCTAAACTACAAACCCGCACGTCTTCAAGCAAATTCATCCCTTGCAACACCGTAATCACCGACGAAAGCTGTCCTTTGCCTCCGTCAATCATTACCAAGTCGGGAAAATCGGGATTTCCTTGACGTTTTAATTCTGGTTCCTCCAGAAACTTACGAAACCTTCTTTGGATAACTTCAGCGAGGGAAGCAAAGTCATCGGAATGTCCGATTGTCACCGTTGGGTTTTTGATTTTATAGTGACGATAATGCTGCTTTGCGGGTATTCCATCAATAAATACCACTTGGGAAGCAACTGCATTAGAACCTTGGATGTGGGAAATGTCGTAACCTTCAATCCGATGGGGTAAATCTGGTAAATCGAGAATAGTTGCTAAATCTTGCGTTGCTTGAAGATTGCGATCGCCAAATTTTTGCAGACGTTGCAACTCATATTCTGCATTGCGTTCCACCATCTCAATTAATTCAGCTTTAAGTTGACGTTGCGGTGTAATAATACTTACCTTTCGACCCTTGCGCTGTGTCAAAGCTAACGCCAAAATATCGCTATCAGGTAACTCATGCTGCACAACAATTTCCGTAGGAATTTCCACATCATCGGCAGTTTGGTAATGTTCTTCCAAAACCCGTTGTAAAATGGCTTCAGGTTCAGCATGTCCATCTGCTACAAAAGCCAAACGACCAACAAGTTGACCAGCACGAATTTGGAATAATTGAATACAAGCGTGATTTTCGTCCTTTGCTAAAGCGATCGCATCCCGCGAAACTGTATCATCGGGAAGGGAAACTTTTTGATCGGCATTAAGCGACTTTAAACCGTTGATTTGGTCGCGATATCGAGCAGCAGCCTCAAAATTCAACGCTTCAGCTTGTGTTTGCATCCCTTCACTGAGAATATCAACGAGTTCCTGTACCCTTCCTTGGAAAACCATCGCTACTTTCTGGACAATTTTGCGATAATCTTCTGGGGTGACAAGTTTTTGACAGACACCGGGACATCTTCCCAAATCATAATTCAAACAGGGGCGGTCTTTAAATAAAGGTTGGGGACGTTGACGTAGGGGAAAAATCCGCTTACAAATATGGACAATTTCCCGAAGTAAATGGGAATCAGTATATGGTCCGTAATATTTATCTTTTTGCTTACTTAGTTGACGCTTACGGGTAATAAAAATGCGTGGATAATCTTCTGACCACGTAACACAAACATAAGGATACTTTTTATCATCTTTTAGCAGGACATTGAAATAAGGTTGGTGCTGCTTAATTAAATTTGCTTCTAACGCAAGTGCTTCCGCTTCACTATCAGTAACGATAAACTCAATATCGCTGATTAGCTTTACCATCGTCGCAATTCGTTCACTGAGACGTTGAGACTCACGGAAATAGGAACGAACACGCGATCGCAATTTTCGAGACTTACCGATATAAATAATGCGATCGTTATCATCACGCATGAAATAAACCCCAGGTTCGGGAGGAATTTCAGCTAGACGACTTTCTAAGCGATCGGGGTCTTTTACAAGTGGTAGTGTTTTAGTAAGTATTGTCACAGTTTCATTCATGTAGATATTAAATCCACAAAGCTACCTACATCTATTTTAGCTTTTCTCCTGTACACATAATTCTCTGATTTTGTCCGTCACTCAATCTATTGAATCCCCCTTTTCAAGGCAGGGCTGTTTCGTTCCCTTTTAAACAGGATTTGTCAAGATAGTTACCGATAAATGCCTAAGTAAGGGTGACAATTAAATGAACTTTTAAGCACTCAGATATCCGTAGCTTTGTGCGTTTTCTCGACACGCTGGTAACAAAATAACCAGTTTTAAATTGCTAGAACCCTTGATTTTTAAGGTGTTTTAGGGGATGAATCAGCCCTGCTTTTCAAGGGGGGAAAATAAAAATTCAGTTCCCTTCCATTCACAACGGGAAAATAAGAGTCTAGTACAGGTTGGCGTAAATATGCCTGCCATTTAGGACTTGAATTTATTCCTCTTTTAGAGGACTTTCGCTATTAGACAGAGGTTTATAACCTCTGGCAGGTTTGGTATTCACAATAGTCGGTTGACTTGCGCCGTGCTGTACTAGTTCCCTCCCCTTAGCAAGGGGAGGGTTAGGGTGGGGTTCTTGAGGATTAGGGTAAAGTTCGAGTATTTTATTTATATGTACACCGTAATTAATTACAGATACATCACTTCGCACTTACCAACTGCTTTTCCTTTGGTTCAACTGGTGCAGTCAAAGCTTCTTCCAGAGGGGAACAACCCAATTTTTCCTCCAGAATCTTCATCACTTCACGACCAAAATCATTAGGATTTTGCTTCCATGCTTGTAAGCAAACTTCCCCAAAGAACGAACCCAGGGGTTCCGGATTCCACAGTAATTTCTTGGCAGTCCAAGGCATTAAACTCATTGGATCGTATCCTGGTTTGAGAATACCTTCCTTAAAAGCATATTCTTCCAAGTGAGTATGGGGTTGCAAGCCAATAAAGAAAATCGCTGGTTCTACTTTATCCGCACCAAAAATGCGTTCCAGTTCCCGATGATATGCGATCGTTTGTCGGATGGTTTCTGGACGTTCGTCAATCACGTTAAACGAATAATTGACAGAAACCAAATCATTAAAACCTGCTGCTTTTAAATCTCGGCAATTTTGCAACACCGTTCGCAGGTTATAACCCATCCGCATTTTCCGCACAAGTTCTTGGGAACCACTGGTGATACCGATTTCAAAGTAATTCAATCCGGTTTTCACCATCAAATTAGATAATTCTGGTGTTAAATTGTCTGCACGAATATACGCAGCCCAATTAATATCCGTCATCCCCGAATCGACAATTTTCTGTAATAATTCCACCGCATCATCAATGAACCTGCGTGCGGGAATAAATTGAGCATCGGTAAACCAAAAATTGCGAACACCTCGGTTATAAAGCTGTCGCATCTCCGCAACCACTTCATCACTAGGATTAATCCGTACCTGCTTACCCTCAACAACGGTGTACACACAGTAACAACAATTATGGGGACAACCCCGTTTAGTTTGCACACCAATGTAAAAGTCTTTTTCCAGCAGATAATACTTAAATTCCGACCAGATGCTTTCAATATAATCGTAGTCGCAGGCAGATTTTTCTAGTGGTGTGGGCTGTTCGTGGATTAAACGCTGCCTGGGTTCATCTCCCCCGACAACGTAACACCTTTCATCCCCAATCTCGCTACCACTCAATAACTTCGTCAGCAGGGTTTCACCTTCACCAATCGAGATAATCGTTCCCTTAGGCAAACTTTTACCAAGTTGTTCGTAAAATACACTCACCGCACCACCACCGACAATAGTACGAGCTTCTGGGTGGTATTTTTGAGCAAGCTTCAAACCGCGTTTAATTAACCCAATATTTCGCCATAGCTCCACATAGTAAGCGATGAAAATTCGCAAACCTCCCAAAGCACCACGTAATTTTATCAGTGGATTCAGGGCATAGTAAAACTCAAAAGCGTTTTGCAAAGGGTTTCCACCACGTCCCCCCACTGGTGCATAAATTTGGATATCACGCCAAGAATACACCAGTAATGTCGGCTGAAACTCATTAATACAGCGCTCTAAAGCCGCAGCATAATCTAATGGGGGTACTGTTCCCATGTCGAAAATCTTCTGCTCGATGCTGGGAAACTGCTTATGAACGTGATCTGAGAGATAGACAACCCCAATGGGAAAGATGGGGTTACAAGGAAGACGAACGTAGAGTATTCGGTTTTCCATCATTTCGGGTTTAACTTCCATCTTTGCCTTCGTTTAAGGGTGAAGAATTTTGTTTGACTTAATTTTGTCTGATTTATATATGAACTTATATAAATTGTAAATTTATTTTGCTTTTTGTCTCATAATCTGATTTTACCGGACATATGGGGAAATAAGTTGAGAAAAAATCCCTTTTCCTGGTTATTACGGGTTAATAAATTCCTTGAGACGAAAAATGCATAGTATCCATAGATAGTTATAGATAGATTAAAGTAAGTGGTTTGCGTGCCGTCATGGACCAAACCAAGGTAAATTCTTGGTTGGATTTGCGATTGATGGAATCATCACAATGATAATTATAGTTTTGCTAGATGTGGGAAATCTCATAGAAAATCTCTGCTAGAAAGTAGATAAAATTTGGGTTGAACTAATGTATCGACTCATGCGATCGCATCTACTTTTGTCATGACAGCAAATCACTCCAAAGCCTTTTGGGCAATATCATCTACTTCCTATCATGCTAGTTTTATAATTCATTTTTTTCAAAAATTAGATCGAAATATAAAAGGCTTTATTGTGTAATCTAAAAATGAAATAAAAGCATATAATTTTAAGAAAATTTATATATTACTTACTTTAAAATAATTATTCCACTTATTACACATCTCTTTAGATAGATATTTGGTAAAAAATGATAGTTGGTAGTGACAGTTACAGCATGTGGGATCACCCGATGTTAGCTTTGGTTTTGTAATGTAAAATTGTGGCGTAAAGCTCCTCAGCAGTTATGACTCAAATTTTAGACTCCTTACCACCTGAACAATCTGGGAAGATTCTCTGCTGCTACGTAAATGCCACCAGCAAAATCCAGGTAGCACGCATCTCTGACGTTCCTAACTGGTACTTTGAACGGGTAGTATTTCCTGGACAGAGACTAGTGTTTGAAGCTCCAAGAACATCTCACCTAGAGATTCATACGGGGATGATGGCAAGCGCGATCATATCGGATAATATTCTGTGTGATCGCCTTATGGTTGACGATTTTGATAGCGATATTAAAAGTGAAAATTTTGACGATGGTTCCCGTACATCAGGTGACAGTATCAATCAAACAACTATGGTGTCACCAATTCATCCAATCCCTGGAGAAACAACAAAACCTCTAAAAATCGTTGGTTTAGCGTGAACTACTCCTAGTTGCCTTCGGCTGAACTAGGAGCTTCTGTAATCACGGGGGAGTGCCTAAACTTAGACTTTCGCCCAAGAGTAGGACTTACCTCCCCTCCTACAGCAGAGACGGCTGAACCTTCCGGCTTTAGCATTCTGATACCCAGGTAAGCAGCCCTATTTTGTTATTTAATTAATAAAAATATATATGGTGATAAGCTGTTCCACATTTAAATCATATAATCTAAATTATTATACTTCTTGTGGGGTGGGCATCCCTGCCTGCCTTAATGTATGATTTAGGTGCTTTTTAGCTTAGAGCGATAGGCAAAGCTTAACGCCAAATGCGATCACACTCTACTTAAACAGTAAAGTAATCTTGTCTATCACATCGAAAAATGGATTATTTCCCTTGAACCTTCCTTCATTTATTTGGCTGTGGAAAATCGCTGCTTGGTCAATGGGTTTATCGATACTTGCTTATATTTGTTTGGCAGCATCCGGAATATTCATGTATCGAAGACGACAGCACCCTCAACACACTCGTGATTTTACTTATAAAACTGTAGTTCTACGCTTGTTTCACTATGCCATTGGTGGCTGCATGGTATTCCTGGTATTACTACTACTAGCAGTTGGAATTGTGGGAACTCTAGGTCATTTTGGTTCCTTAGGACACTCATCCCATTTAATCGCAGGTTTAACAACAGTTGTATTAGTTTTGACTTCAGCTTTTGCCGCTATGCAAATTAATTCCCATCCTTGGGCTAGATATGTACATGTCAGTATCAATATTATTTTATTTTTTGGCTTTGCTTGGGTATCACTAACGGGTTGGGATGTGGTGCAGAAATATTTGCCTTAGGAAGAAGTCAGAATTCAAAATTTAATGCTTAGAGTATGTTTGAAAAGTCGGACAAGGTATAAATTGTCATTCTGAGTGGAGTCTTACGGAACGTACGCGCTACG
>NZ_NTFS01000377.1 GCF_002289455.1 Brunnivagina elsteri CCALA 953 | reverse complement strand
CCTTATAAAGGGGAGGGAACTAGATTTATAATTTCTCCCCTCGTAAAGGGGAGGGAACCGGAATTTTTATTTTTCCCCCCTTAGCAAGGGGGGATTAAGGGGGGTAATCCCGAGGTATTAGGGGAAACCGAGACTTCTGTATTCAAGTTACTGTAAGTAATATTCTCATAAAAATGACAAGCGATCGCAGAAAATATTCAGATGAACTAATTCAATAAGTTACTACAAAATACCTAAATACTATTACTAAATTCCAATTGGAGATATTTAAAAATGACCGCAACACTTGGAAGACGAACTCGCAAAAAAAGTATCCAGAACGATATCATCCAAATAATATCAAAAAAAGTAGTACCGCCATTAGTTGCTCTAGCTATATTTTTAGCAATTTGGCAAATTGCTTGTTCTTTTCCTGGTTCAAAATTACCAGGACCTATTGAAACTGTTATGGAAACCTGGAACCCATTTATTATTCAGCCATTTTTTGATAATGGTGAGAGTGATAAAGGATTGGCTTGGCAAATACTCAGTAGTTTGGGACGGGTTAGTATTGGCTTTACTTTAGCTGCAATAGTTGGTGTTGTATTAGGGATTTTGATTGGTTCAAATCCACTTGTTTATAATGCCGTAGACCCTATCTTTCAAGTGTTGCGAACAGTGCCTCCCCTGGCATGGTTGCCGATTTCATTGGCTGGATTTCAACAGGCAAATCCCAGTGCTATTTTCGTAATTTTTATCACGTCAATTTGGCCGATCCTAATCAATACGACGGTTGGTGTACAGCAATTACCCCAGGACTATAGAAATGTTGCTAGAGTCTTAAAATTGAGTGGGATGAAGTACTTCGCAAAAATTCTGTTTCCGGCAACAGTTCCTTACATTTTTACTGGGTTAAGAATTGGGATTGGTTTGTCTTGGTTGGCGATTGTGGCGGCAGAAATGTTAGTTGGTGGTGTGGGAATTGGTTCGTTTATTTGGAACGCTTATAACACGAATACGGAGACGAATTTAAGCGAAATTATTATAGCGCTAATTTATGTCGGTCTTGTTGGTTTGTTACTCGATCGCTTAGTTGCATTTGTTGCTAGTAAAGTCGTCCCCGAAGGTCAAAAATAGGATTATTTCAAACTAACTAAAACCCAATCAGGACTAATCAAAAATGACGACGATTTTTGTTGAAGTAGACCATGTTGACCGCATATTTGACTTGCCAGATGGGAATCAATATATTGCTCTGAAAAATATTGAATTAAAGATTCAACAAGGCGAATTTGTATCATTAATTGGGCACTCTGGTTGCGGTAAATCGACTCTATTAAATATTATTGCTGGATTAGATCGGGCTAGCGTTGGTGGTGTCACCCTCGAAGGTAGGGAAGTGCGCGAACCTGGTCCCGATCGCATGGTTGTATTTCAAAATTATTCCCTACTCCCTTGGTTAAATGTCCGCGAAAATATTGGCTTGGCAGTGGATGAGGTATATAAGGACAAATCGAAGGGCGATCGCAAGGGAATTATTGAACACCATATCGATTTAGTTGGACTTCGCAATGCCGCAAATAAACTTCCTCACCAGTTGTCGGGAGGGATGAAACAGCGCGTATCCATTGCTAGAGCATTGGCAATTCGTCCCAAATTACTCCTACTCGACGAACCTTTTGGGGCACTTGATGCGCTGACAAGGGGTGGTTTGCAGGAACAGTTGATGAAAATTTGCAACGAGAACAATCTCACCTGTGTGATGGTGACACACGACGTTGACGAAGCATTGTTGTTGAGCGATCGCATTGTTATGCTCACCAATGGACCGGAAGCACATATCGGTCAAATTCTCGAAGTCCCAGTTCCCCGTCCCCGTAAGCGTTTGGAGGTGGTGAATCACCCCAGTTATTACGGTTTGCGAAATGAAATAATTTACTTCCTCAACCAGCAAAAACTCGCGAAGAAACGGGCTGCGACAAAACAATCTGCCCCTGTAATCATTTCCCGCAATGGTTTGGAAAAGGTCAATCTCGATATTGGCTTTATTCCCCTTACCGATGCTGCACCGTTAATTGTGGCGAAGGAAAAAGGCTTTTTTGCCGAGTTTGGTTTAGAAGAAATCACCCTCAGTCGCGAAACCTCTTGGAAGGAAGTCGCTAAAGGAGTGGGAACAGGTAGGCTTGATGCAGCACAAATGGTTGCCGGGATGCCACTTGCTTTAACTTTAGGTGCTGGAGATAAAACCCCCGTTCCTGTGGTTTGTTCGATGGTTCTTTCGCGGAATGGTAATGCCATTACCTTGAGCAAAAAGTTGCAAGAACAAGGTGTCCATTCCCTCGCTGATTTCAAAAATGCACTTCAAGCAGATGAAAATCACAACCATGTTTTGGGGGTAGTACATCCCGCATCGATGCAAAACTTGTTGATGCGCTATTGGTTAGCTGCTGGTGGTATTGACCCAGATGAGGATGTAAGTTTAACCGTTATTCCTCCACCGCAAATGGTGGCAGCACTGAAATCTGGAACCATTGACGGTTATTGTGTTGGTGGCCCTTGGAATACCCATGCTGTCAATGATGAAATTGGTTTTGTTGCTGCCACTGATTTAGAAATTTGGTCGGGACATCCGGAAAAAGTTTTGGGAGTGCGGGAAGATTGGGCTGAAAAATATCCGAAAACCCATGTAGCTCTAGTAAAAGCTTTATTATCTGCCTGCGAATATTGCGACGACTTACGAAACCGAGAAGAAATCGTTGAAATTCTCTCCCGTCCTGAATATCTTGGGATAAATTCTGAGTTGATTCGTCCTGGCTTTATTGATGCTTATGACAAGGGTGATGGTCAAGAAGCTGAGTTTTTACCTACATATAATCAGTTTTTTGTCAATAAAACTAATTATCCCGATCGCACCGAAATGTTATGGATTTTGACCCAGCTAGCGCGATGGGGAATGATTTCTTTCCCGAAAAATTGGGTAGATATCATCGAACGAGTCAGTCGTACTGATGTATTTGGTGAAGCTGCTCGCGAGTTGGGAATCCTAGATATTGGACGGGATGCTCCGATTTGGTTATTTGATGGTAAGGTATTTAACCCTTCTGAACCAATCGAGTATATTCGCAGTTTTGAAATCAAGCGTCAGTTCAGTGTTGAGGAGGTGTTTATTTAATTGGGAATTGGGCAATTAATGGGCTTCCTTAATTTATATATAGACGACCCACCGGGTCGTCTCTACTGATAAAAATTATCTGTTACCAAAATTTATTATGCAAACAACCAATCGCGATCGCGACAAAATGCCACAACTTCAGCTTGCTCCCAGCCGTAATGAAAATTTCCTCACTATCAAAGGTGTGAGCAAAATCTATCCTACCGCTAATGGACCTTACACGGTTTTAGATGGGATTGATTTAACCGTGAAAGAAGGTGAATTTGTTTGCATAATTGGACATTCTGGTTGCGGTAAATCGACTTTGTTGAATATGGTTTCGGGTTTCAATACTCCCAGTGATGGGGTTGTACTGCTCCAGGACAAACCTATCAGCGAACCTGGTCCCGATCGGATGATGGTGTTTCAAAATTACTGTTTGCTACCTTGGATGTCGGTGTTTGAAAATGTCTACACTGCCGTTGATGCGGTATTTCCCAATAAACCGGAAGCAGAAAAACGTGCCATTGTCAAGGAGCATTTAGAGATGGTGGGATTGACCGAAGCAATGGATAAAAAGCCCGGTCAAATTTCCGGGGGGATGAAACAACGAGTTGCGATCGCACGTGCTTTGTCTATTCGTCCCCAGGTTCTCATTCTCGATGAGCCTTTTGGGGCTTTGGATGCCATTACTAAGGAAGAACTTCAGGAAGAACTGTTAAAAATCTGGCGTGACCATCGGGTAACGGTATTAATGATTACTCACGACATTGACGAAGCTTTATTTATGGCTGACCGTCTGGTAATGATGACCAATGGACCAGCAGCCAAGATTGGCGAGATTTTAGATATACCTTTTTCCCGTCCCCGCAATCGTGCCCGGATTATGGAAGACCCAAAGTATTACGAGTTAAGAAATTACGCACTGGACTTTTTATACAATAAATTCGCCCACGATGATGCGGATGAATAATTAGGGGAAATATCGAAATATACCAATATACAAAGAGAGACGCGATATATCGCGTCTCTACATTCTTCCCTTCCCTAGCAGGATACTGTTGGCGAATTAAAAGGGGGTCAAACCCATCAGTTACCACCTGCCTTAATTCCCAAGCTTTTAGTCCGTTTGAAGAAACTTGAGTTATTAGCTCGAAATTTATTTGAGGACGGATAAACAACGCAAAATCAAGGGTTAAAAGCTGAGGGGCTTAACCCTACACGAATTGACCAACAGTATCCTAGCAGGGAAGGGGGTTAGGTTTGATATAGCGTCGTAGTCGAGAAACCTCTCCCTGCTTTGAACTGTGTTCTAATGCTGTCCCTCTCCGAGACGGAGAGGGAGATTAACAAAAAAATTTTAATATTTGCCAGGGTTGTATTCTGTGACTGAGACTGTTAAGACTCTTTGCCCTTATTGTGGTGTTGGATGTGGTTTGGAAGTGATTTCTTCTTCGACAGATACATCTGAAAGTAAAATCCAAAATCCAGTAATCCAAAATCAAATTTATAAAGTCAGGGGCGATCGCACTCATCCATCGAGTCAGGGTATGGTTTGTATAAAAGGTGCGACTGTTGCTGAATCCCTGGATAAAGATAGATTATTGTACCCAATGGTTCGTGATTCCCTAGATGATGAATTTCGTCAGGTGAGTTGGGAAGAAGTATTAAACTTGATTTGCGATCGCATTCAATCTATCCGCACAAGGTTTGGTGCTGATGCTCTCTGTATGTATGGTTCTGGGCAAATGCAAACTGAGGACTATTACGTTGCTCAAAAGCTATTCAAAGGTTGTTTGGGAACGAATAATTTTGACTCGAATTCCCGTTTGTGTATGTCCAGCGCAGTCAAAGGTTACACCCAAAGTCTTGGTTCTGATGGTCCACCTTGCTGTTACGATGATTTGGAATTAACCGATTGCGCTTTTATTATCGGCTCGAATACTGCTGAATGTCACCCGATTATCTTTAATCGGTTTGCTAAATATCACAAAAAAAATCCCCAAGTCAAATTAATTGTTGTCGATCCTCGTAAAACTCCAACTGCGGAAATAGCAGATTTACATTTAGCAGTTCGTCCTGGTACGGATATCAATTTGCTCAATGGAATTGCTCATTTACTGTTGCGTTGGGGTGAAATTGATGCTGCATTTATTGAAGATTGCACCAATGACTTTAAAGAATTTGCCCAACTTGTCCGATATTATCCACCCGAAACAGTTGCCGAAACCTGCGGTATTTCCCTCCAAGATTTAGAAACCGCAGCACATTACTGGGCAGAATCCAAAAATGTTTTATCCTTATGGTCAATGGGTGTTAACCAATCGCGGGAAGGTACAGCCAAAGTCAACAGCATTATTAATTTACATTTACTTACGGGACAAATTGGTAAACCAGGTGCTGGTCCATTTTCCCTCACCGGACAACCGAATGCAATGGGTGGCAGGGAAACGGGGGGATTAGCGCAATTACTCCCTGGTTATCGATTTGTAGCAAATGCCGAACATCGAGATGAAGTTGAGGAATTTTGGGGAGTTCCCCGTGGAAGTATATCACCTGAAAATGGGCGTACAGCTTGGGATATAATTACTGGATTGGAAATTGGTGATGTGCAGATGCTTTGGGTTGTGGCAACGAATCCAGCAGTGAGTTTACCCGACTTGGAACGTACCAAAGCAGCATTGAGAAAATCACCTTTTACGATTTGCCAAGACGCATATTACCCGATAGAAACCGCAGCATTTGCCCATGTTTTATTACCAGCAGCACAGTGGGGTGAAAAAACCGGGACAATGACCAATTCCGAGCGAGTTGTCACTTTGTGTCAGGCATTTCGTAAACCTGTTGGTGAAGCTATACCTGATTGGGAAATATTTGCCGAAGTTGCTCGTCGTTTAGGTTTTGTCGATAAATTCAATTTCCCATCATCTGCCGAAGTTTATGCCGAATTTGTCCAACTGACCAAAAATCGCGTTTGTGACATGAGCGATATTAATCATGGAAGATTGCGAGAAGAAGGTGGAATTCAGTGGGGAAATGAAAATAATAAGTTAGGAGTGAGGAGTGAGGAGTTAGAAATTAAAGAAATTAACTCACAATTCAAAACTCCTAACTCAAAAAGACTTTACACCAACCAAATTTTCCCTACATCCAACGGAAGGGCAAATTTTATTCCCCGTCATACATTGGGATTAGCAGAACCACCTGACCCAAATTTCCCATATGTCTTGACAACAGGTCGAGTTTATGGTCATTGGCATACCCAAACCCGTACGGGACGAATTGAAAAAATTAGACAAATGTACCCCGAACCCTTCATTGAGAT
>NZ_NTFS01000376.1 GCF_002289455.1 Brunnivagina elsteri CCALA 953 | reverse complement strand
GTATTGCAAAATTTTTAGCAATTAAACTTGGCAATTCTTCGACCACGTAACTGTACATTTGATAATGTGAATTCCAAGGTTCTTCTGTTGCATCTAGATAAAACCCTGCTCCTGTTCCAAAGTCCCAATTTTCGTCTTCACCAGGTATGCTCGTATTTCTAGGACTAGTATCAGGTACAACTAACATTAATCCATGTTCTGCGGCATATTTTTGTGCCCCAGACTTTACCATGAAATTCTCTTCTGTACAGGTTAATCCAGATAGGAAATATAGTACTGGAACATCTCTAAATTTTGCTTGGGGTGGGTGATATACGGCAAAACGCATATTGGTTTTGCAGGTAGTTGATAAATGGGAATAAAAGTTTAGTCTCCCACCAAAAACTTTGTATTCATTGATGATATTAAGAATAGACATAAGTCTTTATTCCTCTTTATTTAAGTTCTTTTTCTTAGCCTTCCATTTTTAATCTTTTTTATATCTTCTAGTTCCCTAATAGAGCCTAATCACCCATTCTTATTAGCTATCTTTCTTCTCTCTATTATTTATTCTACAAGACTATGTGATATTTGTAGTGCAAAAATTATAATATTTCCAAATTGGCTATATTTAAATCAAAAATATCGAATTTATTAATCAGAATTTTTATAATCTCTTTTTAAAAGAGAAAATATTTTTAAATTATGAAATTCATCTTTCCAAAATCCAAATTCTCTGAGAACTCCCTCTTCAATAAAACCTAGCTTTTCTAGCAAAGCCATTGATGCTATATTTTCTAACATCACCGTAGCTTCAATTCGGTTTAATTCTGTATTTTCAAATGCGAATTCAATTATAGCAGCTAATGCTTCTGACATAATTCCTTCTCTCCAATAGGCTTTAGTCAGTTCGTAACCGATTTCCGCACAAAAGAGTGGTTTACCCCAAAAACGATAACCACAAGTACCAATAATTATATTTTCATCTTTTTTGGCAATCCCCCAACGAATTCCTTTTCTAGTTAAAAAACGGTCATTCCAGTTATTAATTAGTTTTCTTGCCCGTTCAATATTTGTAAATGGTTCGGCATCATAATATTTCAAAACATCTTGGTCGGAAAAAAAATTGAACACTGCTTCTGTATCTGATACTTTTATTTCTCTTAATATGAGGTTTTTTGTTTCGAGTTGAGGAAATTTATCGAGCATATTAGTTACTACTAAGACTAAGAAAATTATTACTCTTTACTTTGACATGGAAATTAATATCTATAATTAACAATATTTCTTAAATTAAATTATTTTTTCGGAAAATACTGTAAATATTTACTTAATATTTATTTGTGAAAATATACGTAAGGTGTGTTACGCTGCCGCTAATATGTTCTACTGAGCATTTAAAAGGTATGTGATATTAAAGTTATAAAACTATTTGAATTAAAAGATATTGATTTATTTTAAACTTTTGAGCAAAAATATTGAAGAATAGGGGTATTGTATTTAAATGCCCCTATTCTTTATGATTAACAACCCTAAACCAACCCTGAATCATTTGTATATTCCATATCCAATTATTGTTTGACTCCAAACTATTGAACTAAATTTAGCTATCTAAATTGGGCAACGTTTGAGTAGGTTGCGAATCATATTATCTTTAACCATGAGTAACCGTGATGCTTGAACTAATGTTTCAACCATTTGCTCATGTGTCATATTATGTGCGGATTCTTCCATCATCCGCATTTGAAATTGCTGTTCTAAAGTTAATTGAAAAGCTTCGCTATCCATAACAATCTCCTGTTTAATATTTTGTAAGGTTTCATACCATATTAGTGGACTTAAATCAATATACATTTCGAGGTTGTAGTATTACGGATTTCATTTGTAAAATTAGCAAAAATGTAAAAATTTAGATATCTCCGACTTTCTTGGTAAGGTTGAGGATTGTTAAGCTTGTGATGTGTTCCTTGTTTCCTATCCTTGGTAGGATTAAGGGAGAGTAAAATTTTTTAAATATATTTAAATATATACATTTTGTTATGACTGCTTCTCAAGTAACTTTGTCTTCTTTAATAACGATCGCACAACAAACCCGTTTGGCTGCGTTGCGGTTAGCTGTGCTTGCGACTGAGGAACGAAATGCAGCGATTGAGGCGATCGCACAAGCGTTAGAATCGGCTCAAGATGATATTTTACGGGCAAATATTGCAGATTGTGAAGCTGCGATCGCGGATGGAATTGCGAAACCACTTTATAAGCGGTTGCAATTGGATGAGCATAAGCTACGTGATGCAATTAATGGTGTGCGAGATGTTGGTAAATTAGTCGATCCGATTGGTGCGGTACAGGTTCATCGCGAAATTGATACAGGGTTGATTCTCAAGCGCATAACTTGCCCTTTGGGGGTTTTGGGTATAATTTTTGAAGCACGTCCTGAAGCTGCAATTCAAATTGTATCATTGGCGATTAAGTCGGGGAATGGTATTATCCTCAAGTGCGGGAAAGAGGCTGTCGGTTCTTGTGAAGCGATTGTCAAAGCTATTAAAAAAGGACTTTCGCAAACTGCTGTGAATTCTGATGCTGTGGAGTTGTTGACAACCCGTGAACAGACTTTGGAATTATTGAAGTTAGATAAATATGTCGATTTAATTATTCCTCGTGGTTCTAATTCTTTTGTGCGATTTGTACAGGAAAATACTCGTATTCCCGTACTTGGACATGCTGACGGGGTTTGTCATTTATATGTTGATTTCGCAGCAGATATTAATAAGGCAATTCGTATTGCAGTTGATGCCAAAACTCACTATCCTGCTGCATGTAATGCGATTGAAACAATGTTAGTTCATGCTGATATTGCTGCAACCTTTTTACCTCAAGTTGCCAAGGCATTACAAGGATTAAATGTAGAGTTAAGAGGATGCGATCGCACTTGCCAATTTTTACCAGAAATCACTAAAGCAACCTCGATTGACTGGGAGACTGAATATAGTGATTTGATTTTAGCTGTGAAAATTGTTGATAATTTGGAGGAGGCAATTATACATATTAATAGCCACGGTTCTAAGCATACCGACGCAATTATTACCGAAAATACCGATAATGCGACTACATTTATGTCGCTGGTAAATGCTGCTGGTGTATATCATAATTGTTCGACTCGCTTTGCTGATGGTTTTCGCTACGGATTTGGTGCTGAAGTTGGTATTAGCACGCAACAAATGCCACCACGTGGACCTGTTGGTTTAGAAGGTTTAGTTACTTATAAGTATCAGATGACAGGAAATGGTCATATTGTCGCTGATTATACTGGAGAAGAACCAAAATTATTTACTCATCGCGATTTAGATTATTAGTTATACCAATTTAATATAAAGACGCAAAAAATAACCCCACCGCCTGTGGCACCTCCCCTTAGTAAGGGGAGGTATGGAGGGGTCAAATAATATGTGGTCTCACATTAGAATTGATATAACCAAATAACCAATAACCAATAACCAATAACCAAATAATTAATAATTGATAACCACTTGCTCAAAAATGTGCAAGGATTAACATAATTAGAAAGCATTTCCGAAAAGTTGGATATTTGAGCGTGCCGAAAGCAGGCATTATTTATAACGATGTAAAGCCGATAGCGGAACGTGTCGCTATCGAGATTAAAGACAAACTCACCGCGTCTGGTTGGGAGGTAACTCTGGCAACTGGTGTCGGTGGGATGTTGGGCTATCCAAATCCCCATAGTCCTATTTGTCACACCCCAATTGATGGTCTTACACCCCCTGGTTTTGACTCTGAGATGAAGTTTGTAGTGGTTTTGGGGGGAGATGGCACTGTACTTGCTGCTTCGCGGCAAGCTGCTCCTTGCGGGATTCCCCTATTAGCGGTAAACACTGGTCACATGGGTTTTTTAACAGAAACCTATCTTAATCACTTACCTGAAGCGATCGAAAAGTTGATTGCGGGTGATTATGAAGTTGAAGAACGGATAATGCTGACAGTCAAGGTATTTCGGCAAGAAAATGTCTTGTGGGAAGCCCTATGTTTGAATGAAATGACTTTACATCGGGAACCACTGACTTCCATGTGTCATTTTGAGATTGTAGTTGGTAGCCATGCCCCTATTGATATTGCCGCAGATGGGGTCATAATCTCCACTCCAACTGGCTCAACAGCTTATTCTTTGAGTGCGGGTGGTCCCGTAATTACTCCTGGTGTACCTGTGTTACAACTAGTACCAATTTGTCCCCATTCTTTGGCATCGAGGGCTTTGGTATTTCCAGATAGCGAACCAGTAAATATTTATCCTGTAAATACACCACGTTTGGTGATGGTGGTGGATGGAAATGCGGGTTGTTATGTTTTACCCGACGATCGCGTATATTTGGAGCGATCGCACTACTCAGCAAAATTTGTACGCTTGCAACCACCGGAGTTTTTCCGCATCTTGCGCGAAAAATTAGGTTGGGGATTACCACATATTGCCAAACCCTCATCGGTGGAATTACCTTGAATGCCCAATCCCTAACAGCATATTTCTGACTTTGAGGGGTCTAACCCTCAACCAATCTAGATGAAGCGAGTTTATAATTGCGTTTTTTGAGCAAAGCTTGGTATTTACTGATACCCAAAATAAAATCAGCCCGCCAAATTGGATATCAAGTTAGATATCAAATGGGAATTGTGCCTCTTTGACTTGTAGGTAACAAACAGACAAAGCTTGGAATTTTGGGATAATTTTGTTCTCCTGGGTATACATCAGAAATGCTTTGTATTTTGCCTAAAAGTAACGTAAATAGGAGAAATTTTATATGACTCGTAATAATGGCTGGATTGGTAACAAGCACAATAATAACCAACGCTGTCCAATTTGCTGTGTAGTTCCACCCCATATGCTAGAAAAGGTGGCAACCAATGGTAATGAACAGCAACGGGATTGGGCTTTTCAGACTTTGACTCTATCATCTGAGTTTCGTGGACGACGTAAAGCTGTAGGAAACATCAATTTTGCGGTTTCTCCAGGGGAAAAACGCCGCACAATCTACGATGCGACAACGATGGAAAAGCTTCCTGGTAAGCTAGTACGTGCAGAAGGAGACCCAGCTAGCAGCGATGAAGCGGTAAATGAGGCTTATGATTATGCTGGTGCTACTTTTGACTTTTTTAACGAAGTGCTGGAGCGTGATTCAATTGATAACAAAGGATTGCGACTTGATTCGACGGTGCATTATGGGGTGAAGTACGATAACGCTTTTTGGAATGGCGACCAGATGGTTTATGGTGATGGTGATGGGGAGCTATTCCAGCGTTTTACCAAATGTATTGATATTATTGCCCATGAGTTGACCCACGGTGTCACGCAATATGAAGCTAGTCTCAATTACTCTGGTGAGTCTGGTGCTTTGAATGAGTCGATGTCCGATGTTTTTGGTGTTTTGGTGAAACAGTGGGTTAAAAAACAAACCCCAGACCAAGCTGATTGGATTATTGGGGAAGGGTTATTTACCGAAAAAGTCAAGGGTGTGGGTATCCGTTCGATGAAGGAACCGGGAACGGCGTATGATGACCCCATATTAGGTAAAGACCCACAACCTGCACATTACAAAGATATTTATGTGGGGATGAAAGATAATGGTGGGGTGCATATCAATTCTGGTATTGCTAACCGGGCTTTTTATCTGGCATCAATGGAAATCGGTGGGTACGCTTGGGAGAAAGCTGGCAAAATTTGGTATGTGGCATTGCGCGATCGCTTGCGTTCTAGTTCCAATTTTAAAAGCGCTGCTGAAATTTTAGTCCAAGTTGCCGGAGAACTTTATGGAGATGGCAGCAACGAACAAAAAGCGGTTCAAAATGCTTGGGAACAGGTTGGAGTCTTGACAAAGTGATATTTTACCCGTAGAGACGCAACTGCCAGAGTGCGATCGCATCTCTACGATTTTTCTCTGATTCGCTTTGTGTTGATTTGTAATTATTGTCACTGTGTCAATATTTTACATAATTCACAACTTTTTTAATTCTATATGCTCGTTTTTCTATAGCTAGGAGATAATATAATTATTCTCTCGGTCTTTATTGTTCTTTAGAAAACAGCATAATATGCGAGTATATTTAGAGCGAACTGGTGGTTTTGCGGGTATGCCACGAACAACAAAAGTTGATACGGCAGATATATCCCAAGAAACTGCCAAACAACTCCCACAACTCTTACAAGAGTCTGATTTTTTTAATTTACCTGCTTACATCGATTCCCCGAATCCTAAACCCGACCGATTTAACTATATGTTAACAGTCGAAGCTGATGGGAAAACTCATACTGTCAGCGTTGGCGAATCAGGTGTTCCAGAAAATCTCAAACCACTGATAAGTTGGATTAATAGTGCTGCAAGAACTGAAGTTTAAAATTTGATTTGGGGATTGGGCATTGGGCATTGGGGATTGGGCATTGGGGATTGGGCATTGGGGGAACTAAGCACTCACAATTAATA
>NZ_NTFS01000375.1 GCF_002289455.1 Brunnivagina elsteri CCALA 953 | reverse complement strand
CAAGTTTTTGCGCCGTCTAATGGCAGTCGATTGATTTTACGATCAAAATTCCCTAACTCAGTGCTTACTTTTTGCCCCAATAAAATAAAGAGAGCAAACAACCGTTTGCCCCTACTGGTATGGTTCTATTGTTGATCTAATCGCAACACAGCCATAAATGCTTCCTGGGGAACATCAACCGTACCAACCGATTTCATCCGCTTCTTACCTTTAGCCTGTTTCTGCAATAGTTTCTTCTTGCGGCTAATGTCACCACCGTAACATTTCGCGAGTACGTCTTTCCGTAATGCGGGAATATGTTCACTGGCAATAACTTTACTACCAATTGATGCTTGAATTGGCACTTTAAATTGATGTCGGGGAATCAATTCTTTCAACTTTTCAGCCATCGATCTCCCTAAATTATAAGCTTTATCGCGGTGGACAATCATTGCTAACGAGTCCACAGGGTCGCCATTAATCATTATATCCAGCTTCACCAGTGGGTTTTCGCGGTAGCCAATTAGGTGATATTCCATACTTGCATAGCCGCGCGATCGCGATTTCATTTGGTCGAAAAAGTCCGTGACAACCTCTGCTAACGGTAATTCGTAGGTTAATGTGGTACGTCCCTGGGTTAGATATTTCATGTCTTTGAATATACCCCGACGGTTTTGTGACAACTCCATCAATGTCCCCACATATATCTCTGGTGTAATCATCTCAACTTTGACATAGGGTTCTTCGATATGTTGCCGTTCGTTGGGTGACGGTAAACGACTAGGATTGTCTATGTAAAGTTCTTCACCTTTGAGGGTAATGACCTTATACACCACTGAAGGAGCGGTAATAATCAAATCGAGATTATACTCCCGTTCCAAGCGTTCTTGGACAATTTCCATGTGTAGCAAACCCAAGAACCCACAACGGAATCCAAAACCCATTGCGCTTGATGTTTCCGGTTCAAAGTGCAGTGCTGCATCGTTGAGACTAAGTTTATCTAATGCTTCCCGCAAATCCTCAAATTGATCGGCATCAATGGGGAACATGCCGCAAAATACCATCGGATTCGCTTCTGCATAACCCGGTAAAGCTTCAATTGATTTAGCACTGGATAGGGTAATTGTGTCTCCAACCCTGGCATCTCCAACAGCCCTAATTGAGGCAGATAAATAGCCTACTTCCCCAGCGTGGAGTTCATCAACTTGTTTTTGGGTGGGTGCAAGTATGCCAATTTCGTCAATCTCAAATTCCTTACCCGATGCCATCAGGTAAATTTTATCTTTTTTCTTGAGCTTGCCATCCATCACCCGGAAATAGACAATTACTCCTCGATAACTGTCGTAATAGCTATCAAAAATCAAAGCACGTAACTTATCATTGACGGTATCTTTTGGAGGTGGTACTTTCTCCACAATGGTTTCGAGAATTTCGTCAATTCCGATACCTTCCTTTGCAGAAGCGAGAATAGCACCACTACAATCCAAACCGATAATTTCCTCGATTTCCCCAGCTACCCGACTAGGTTCTGCCCCAGGTAAGTCAATTTTATTTAAAACTGGGATAATTTCTAAGTCATGTTCCAAGGCTAAATAAACGTTTGCCAAGGTTTGTGCTTCTACACCTTGCGATGCATCCACGACTAACAAAGCCCCTTCACAAGCTGCGAGACTGCGGGATACTTCATAGGAAAAATCCACATGTCCGGGGGTATCAATTAAATTCAGTACGTACTCTTGACCATCTTTTGCCTTGTAATTCATCCGGGCAGCTTGCAGCTTAATTGTAATGCCACGCTCCCGTTCCAAGTCCATATTATCGAGAAACTGTTCCTTCATTTGCCGTTGTTCCACAGTTCCTGTAACTTGTAACAAGCGGTCAGCGAGGGTAGATTTTCCGTGATCGATGTGGGCAATGATGCAAAAGTTGCGGATGCGAGCTGCGGGAACGTCAGTCATATACGTTAATTTGCTTTATTTAGCAACCAAGATAAAAAGAAGAATAGGCTTAATGTATTTTAATGCTTTATTCGTCAAAACGCTGTTATTGGAGATTTTTACCTGCCATGTCGAGCAGGAAAAAGAAAAACTCGAAAAAAGCAAGTGCGATCGCATTAGATAATAGGAGTGAAAATTAATCATGTGTAACCCATAACCTTTTTTTCGTAGTTTTTCACTCTCCCCCATTACCAAAGGTAACGCTCAATATCAAATATGCTAGCAGAACCAGCAAACCTAAATTGAACCTCTAATTGGTGATAAAGATGAGAAAATTCCCCTGGTTGCAGAGGAAGCTGATTTACTCATTATTTTTGATTAAGGTTTCTGAGTTGCGATCGCTAATTTTGCACCTTTAACCTGACGCACTTTATCCATGACGGTGACAATATTTCCATGTTCGACTTTTGCATCAGCATTAATTACAACCACTGATTCTGGATTTGTCCCCATCAATAACCGTATCTGTTCCGTTAAAGCTTCAGTTGTTGTTGGTTTTTTATTCAAACTTACCTGTCCGTTTTGCTCCACCGTCACAGTAATTTTAGTCGGAATTTGTGACTGCTGGGCGGTTGCAGCCTTAGGTAGATTCACGGGTAGTCCTTCCTGCCTAGTTAAAAATAATGTTGACATAATAAAAAATGTCAAAATCGCAAATATCACATCTATCATTGGCACGATATTTATCTGTGCAGGAATATCGGGTTCATCTGGTAGTCGCATAAGTCCTCTCTCCTCCACGTTCGTAGCGACGACGGAATAACAACTCTAGCTGTCCACCATATTCTTGGAGGAAAGCGATTTGACGCTGGTAGAATCCACGAAATGTGTTGGCAAATAAAAGTACAAAAATCGCCACAACTAGTCCTGATGCTGTAGATACCAGCGCTGCACTAATCCCACTGGTAACACCTTCTGTTTTCGTTCCTCCCACATCTCCCAAATTCAACGATGCAAACGAATCTATTAATCCTAAAACTGTTCCTAACAACCCGAACAAAGGTGCAAGAGCAATGATAGTATCAAATATATTGCTAAACCTCTTGAGGACAGGAATTTCTGCTTGTGCTTCGCTTTCCAAAGCCAGACGAAACTCTTCTGGATTCGCTTCTTCCAACTCCAATGCCGAAAGAAAAACCCGTGCAATTGGTAAATCTACATTTTTTCGCAGTTTATCCACTGCACCAACAACATTCTCCAGACGATAAAGATTCAGCACCTCACGCACTATCCGACTTTGACGAGTGTTGACGCGATACCAGAAACGAATCCGCTCTATAATTAATGCGATCGCAACCACACTAAAAGCTAGCAGGGGCCACATTACCACGCCACCAGCACTAAACAGCTTACTTATTCCCATCTTTTATCCCTAGGTGGTTAATAACTTAGACATTGATTTCTATGCTTGTCATAGCTATAAACGCTATAATTATCAATAAACAGTAAAACAAACCAAAATCCAAGTCAAGTGATTAATAAAACTTAATATTCAGACAAATACAACTTAAGTTATTTGTAAAATTTTACCTAATTACTCTACTTTGCTGAATTAAACCCATTAGACATCTCCGGAAAAGACGTAGAGATGTAGCAATGCTAGGTTTCTACAAAGGTTCTAGGAAACGCATCATTAAATTCGGTCGATGTCTATTATTCATAATCTTGGTGGGTAAAAAGTAGTATACGTTATTGCTTTACATTTCCGTTTAATTACTTTAATCTGTATAAGATTAGCGAAAATAAATATTAATTAAACTTATGAGTTTCTCCAGTATTGCAGTCGAGCAGCGAGAAAAAGAGTTTAAAGCACTCAAGTCATTTCTGACTTTTAGCACGATCGCATCGTTAGTGCTACACGCTGTTGTTCTTGCATCTGGTGTGGGCAATTTTTTGGTTCGAGTACCGGAACTAGAAGAAGAACCAATCGAATTGACTTTTGTGGAGCCGGAAGTTAAGGAAACACCCTTACCATTGGAGGAAAAGAAGCCAGAAAAGCTTGCTCTCGGTAATAATGCTGGAGAAATTATGACATCATCAGGGGGAAATTCTGGTGATGGTTCCGTTGCTCCCAAGGTGCAGACGCAAATCCCTGTAACTCCTCCAATTCCCCAACAAGAACCTGTTCAAGTTGAAAAGTCAGTCGAAAAACCAGTTGAAAAGTCGGCAACTACCCCAGTTCAAAAAATCGTCGAGAACTTCAAACCCCAACCAGGAAAAGAAGACTTCATAGTTTCTCAAAAACCTGTTAACACTACACCCAGAGAAAATACACCAAATCAAGATACCCAACCTTTTACCACGCCTGTATCAAAACAGACCGCACCCATACAATCATCTACGAATACGCAAAAGAGTAGTGAGAATCTAAGGAATACATTAGGCAGAATTCGAGATACTAGAGCCAGTGAAGCAAACACCGGAAACACGGGTAATGGTTCTTCCGAGTCTAACAGCCCAGCAGGAGGTGGTAATTCCCCCCTTGCCTTGGGAAATGGTACGGGGAATGGCACGGGTAATAATGGTGATGGGAATGGAAGTGGTACTGGAACGGGAAACGGCAATAGACCCGGAACCTCAGAACGCCGCAAACGGGAAATAGCGACAGCACCAACAGAAATCGAAAAACCAGGGCGTAACGGGAGTCCTGAAGGCTCCTTAGATGGGCGTGCAGCTTGTCGTGATTGTAAAGTGAAGTATTCTGATAGTGCTAGGAGACGAAAAGCAGAAGGAAGGGTAGAAGTAGCAGTTGATACCGACAAGGATGGAAATGTCACGAATGCGCGGGTTGTCAATTCTAGTGGCGATAGCGATTTGGATGAAGAACATCTCCGGCAAGCACGAGGATGGAAGTTAAAACCTTCTGAAGTTGGCAGAGAAGGAGTAAAAATAGCGACTGAATATTCCATACAAGGTTCGCGTCGCAATCGCGAAGTTCGCGAACGGCAACGGCAGCGAGCGGAAAAACAGAAGCAGCAACAAGTAGCAACATCTTCTACTGATAATAATTCTTCTCAGGAAACTCCCCGTCGCAGACGAAGGTTGGAAACTGTAAATAATAATCCAGAGCCTCAATCGACATCAAGAAGACAGAGAAACACAGACACATCCTCTTCAAGTTCCGAAGAGTCAAGAAGTAGTAGATTAAGCCGTCGCTTAAAGCGACAAACTCCGGTTAATACTGGGAACTCGGAAGAAACGACACCTCGACAGGCAAGAAGTTCCGAGAGAAATCGCAATGCAGAAAATAGTTCTGGAGATGAAGCACCAAGACGGAGAAGACGGGAAGTAACAGCCGACGTGAGAACATCAGGAACCCAACAAACTCCCATTCGTAGAAAAAGACGAAGTATAAATCAACCTAGTCAGCCATCAGATAGCGGTAGTAGGTTACGGAATGCCTTGCGTCGTAGTCAGGAATCTGCACCTGCGATCGCACCTAGTAGTGATGGGGGAGAATAACAAGTAATAGATGAATCATCCCTGCTATGGAGAGGGGTATGAATATTAATTTTCGGAGATGTCTACTAACTAGGATTGCGTTAGCGTAGCTTACCGTTGGCGTAGCCGCCCTCTTAGGGCTAGGGTAGGAGCTAGGTATCGCACGTAACTAAACTTCTTCAAAATCCAACTATCCTAGAATTAGCGCTCCACCAAAACACATGAAATTAAAAAATAAGCCAACTATCAAAGTAAAGTTTTCTTGCTAATGTAAATCATCTCGTTCTAACAGTGCTAACTTAATAATAGAAGCAAATAAAAAGCTTCCCTGACAGATAAAACAGTCAAGATAAGACTAAAAAGTCCAATTCGATTTAAGGAGAAAAAAACTGTTAAATCATCTGTCTCGTCAACTAACAACAACACCCAACTCGAAAGCTGATATTTCCTCATGATTGTAGTCCAGAGGGGGCTATGCGAACCGACAGAATAATTTCACACTTGTTGTGAAATTAAATCGGTGCAACCCTAAGTGGCAAAATATATGAGAGGGAATAATTTAGCAAATCGCAGCTTGGGTGTTTTTGTTTTTAGCTATCATTTGCTAATGACTTATTGATGGAAAATATCTGACAAAGATTGTAGCGATGACCGATTAGCCGATATGGTAAGTATCTTAGGTAGTTCAGAAGATGATGTAGCGATAAACATCGAAACAGTTTTGGGGCAACACTTAGTCAGAGCTTATAATTTACCTAGAACTAACAATGATTTGGAGCAGACTTTTGGAGTTTTACGTCATAGTGGTCGTAAAGTTGCGCCCTCATCACTCACTTGCGTTTTAGCTCAGTTAGAAGAGCAGGGCATGATTCAGCGTTTACCAATGCATATGACTCTCGTGCAAGCACAAGAATTATGGCATTATGAAATATAAACAAAGTGGGATATTCCTAGCTGGATGTTAGATTTTCTCCTAAATTGCGATCGCTTGTTTTTTCATATTACTATTGAACTAAGCAATTTCTCTTTTTTACCCCAAATATCTAAA
>NZ_NTFS01000374.1 GCF_002289455.1 Brunnivagina elsteri CCALA 953 | reverse complement strand
TCATTTAATCGCCACCCTTACTTAGATATTTATCGCTAACTATCTTGACAAATCCTGTTTAAAAGGGAACGAAACAGACCTGCCCTTAATCCCCCCTTGGAAAGGGGGGAAACTAGAAATCCGATTCCCTCACGCCACTTTAATAAGGGGAGGGTTAGGGTGGGGTTCTTTTATTTGGGTCAATTCGAGTACCCGAATTTCCCATTCCCTTTAAATATGATTAAAGTTCTCAAAACCTGATAATCTACAACCTATAGTTAAAACAAAAAAGTAAAAACGTTTTTACTCTCTTGTAATTAATCATGTGAAATTAGACATGGCTCAAGATTATCACCGTGCGAAGCTCAGAGGTAAATCCTTTAAAGGAAAAGATTTAGCGGATGCTGACTTCTCATACTCGGATATTCGAGGTGCGGATTTTACTGATGCAAATCTTAAAGGTGCCAACTTCAGTCATGTGAAAGCAGGATTGCAACGTCGTTGGGCTATTGTTTTAGTTATATTTGCTTTGTTGCTTTCGGCTTTATCTGGTTTGCTGTCGGCAATCGGTGGTTCCCTAGTGGGAATTTTGCTGTTAGATAACAACCGCGAAAATTTGTATGTTGGGATTGTTTGTTTAGCTGTCTTAAGTATCTTCTTTCTGATTACTATTTACCGAGGTGTCAGCGCTGCTTTTGGTTTTATGGCTTTGTCGGTGACTTGTGCTGGTGTTGCTGCTGTTGGATGGGCTGGGATTGTGGCAGTAACATGGGCTGGAGGAACTGCAAATGCTGGTGCGATGGAGTTAGCGCAGGTTGTTGCGGTAGTCGTTACGGGTGCTGTGGCGATAGTAGCTACTATTCTTGGTACTGTGGTAATTGCGGGAACAGTTGCCCTTGGTGGTTATGTGGCTGGTTTATTTGCTGTTGCTGTGACTATTTCTAGTGCTGCTTTGGTATCTGGTGTTGTAGCGATAATGGCTGCGAGGGTAAATCCGATTGCTGGAGGTGTGGCAGTTGCGATCGCAATTTCTGTTATCCTACTTTCAGCTTATGTTGGTTGTCTGGCTCTGTTTGAAGATGAGAAACAAAGCATAATTCGCGATTTAGCTTTATCTATGGCTACTCGTTATGGAACTAATTTTCAGGGTAGCGATTTGACTGATGCTGATTTTACCCGTGCAAAGTTAAAAAATGCCAATTTGCTGAGGACTAATTTAACTCGTACTAACTGGTTTGAAGTCGAACGGCTGAATGTTGCTGCGATTGGAAAATGTTGCCTGAGTAATCACAAAATTAGAACATTACTAGTTACGAAAAATTTACAAAACAAAAATTTAGATGGTTGGGATTTACAAGGTTTAAATTTGCGGGGTGCAAATCTCGTTGATGCCAGCTTAATTGGCACAAAATTAAATAATGCGAACCTGCAAAATGCTAATTTGTCAAGAGTGAATTTAATGCGATCGCAAGTTGATAATACGGACTTTCGCAGTGCAACTCTGACGGGTGCTTTTATCGAGAATTGGGGAATTACACCGGAAACTAAGTTAGAAGGGGTACAGTGCGATTATATCTTTATGCGCGTACCAACGAAAGATAATCCTAACCCCCGACGCTTGCCTGCAAATTGGGAAGAAACATTTCAAGAAGGCGAATTTACAGAGTTTTTTAGACCGCTATCAAAGGTATCGCAAGGCTAAAAAAATCAGATAAATTATTCCTTATGCGATCGCTATATTTTCTATCTGTGTGGGTTTTGTACATACACAATCGATGACAAATTTATAATAAATATTGTAAAGACGAGTTCGGAAGAGATAGTAATATAAATAATACTTCTCTTCTAAACTCGTCTAAATTATTTCAGCTTAAGTTGTTTAAGTTTCTTTTACGAAAACACTCTATTCAACTATTTAATTGCAACTAGTCCCAGTCTTGAACGTTTATTGGTTCTTCACCACCAACACCGATCGCAGTCTCTTCTATATTAGCTTCATCTATATTCAAGTTTTTCATTGATGCTTGGTAAACATTAGAGTTGTGAATAGTCGCATGACTAAAGTTTACTCCATCTAGGTCTGCTTGTTTTAAATTAACATTTGTAACAAAAGCAGAAGTTAGATTCGCACCTTCTAAATTAGCACCAGTCAAATCTGCACCTTCAAGGTTAGCTCTACTGAGATTAGCACCTTTAAGATTAGCACCACGCAAATCCGCACCAATCAAATGGGCACCTGTTAAATCCACACCAGCCAAATTGCATTTAATGCATTCACCTGTTTGCAAAAGTTGTTGCATCTGTGGATTTTTAACTGAACTTTGAGCGTTAACAACGCTAGCAAAAAGTAGGGGAGTCGCTAGGGTTAGAGCCGCGAATATTTTCATCATCATAAAAGCCCCCTTGGTCAGCACATTGCTTGTATTTTGTTCCTCACAATCTTATTATCGCACCTCTTTGTTATTTGGTCATTAGTTCAATCCAGAAACTGTCTATTTTTTTGCTGAGGGAGAAAGTTATAATCAACAATATAAATCCTGCAAATTCTTATCTGACAAACCTTTGCTCTGTTTTCATGACTAGAAATAATCCCTATTTTCTCACATTAAAAATATTGTTAAATATATGTAACAATCATCGTTTGTAAACTTGATGATTATTATCTGTTCTTTACAGTATTAATTTAGGTACTTTTACTATTCTAAATAAGAGTTTCATAAATCAAATGTTATAACTTTATAAAGTTTTTATTGAGTGGGTAGAGACGCAATGAACAAGCACGTCTCTACAGAAGTCAAAAGTCAGCGTAAATTGTGTTTTTACCTAAAAAAGCCCGCATATACTGATTTACCAATGTTGGTTGTTCTTGCTGTATCCAATGACTACAATTGGGAATGTACTGAATTTGCAAGTTTTTAACATACGCTTCAGTACCGTAGGTTAATTCTTTACCTAAAGCTGTGTCGTTTTCCCCCCAAATCATCAGTGTCGGAACTTCCAATATTCCCCATTTTCGTTTTACTGAAGGTTGGAAGATATTGCGGTAATAATTTACCATTGCGGTTAAAGCACCAGGTTTCGATGCTGCGTCTTTGTAAGCATCAATATTAGTTTGGGTAAAAGCGTTTTTATCAACTGCCATACCTTTGATTGCAGTTTCGATAAATTTATAATTTTGTGATTTGATGAATAATTCTGGTAAAAAGGGTAATTGAAAAAAGAATATATACCAACTACGTTTCATCTGTTGGAGTGTACGTAAACCCTCAGCAAACTTATCAGGATGGGGAATATTGAGGACAATTAGCTTTTCTATCATATCTGGGTATGTATAAGCAAAAGACCATGCGATCGCACCACCCCAGTCATGTGCTACCAGTATACATTTATCGTAACCTAACCCGCGAATTACACCTTCGATATCTTTGATAAATTCATCCATTACATAAGCGGATTTTTGCTGAGGTTTCTCGCTATCGTTGTAACCCCGCAAATCTAGTGCTACTACTTTATAGTTTTTAGCAAATTCTGGAATCAAATATCGCCAAGAATACCAAAATTCAGGGAATCCATGTAACATCAACATTAATTCCCCTTCACCTTGGGTAACATAGTGAAGTTTGATCCCATTACTCGTGATATATTCGTGCTGCCAAGTGCTTTCGAGAACAGACATAGTATTTAAATTAGGAATTGGTTGTACTGAAGAATATACAATATTACCCTCCTATCCTCTCATCATTATTGCTTAATATAATATCTCTGACTTCTTTAATTTGATAGGAATATTGCCCTCGCTTTTTATTCCCAATGCAACATGACAAAAAGAGAAATAAAAGCAAATATTACGAATCATAGACAAATCAAAATTTCAAATCAAAAATTATGGCAAACACCGAAATACGTGGGATTTGGTTAACTACAACCGACAGTAATGTACTTTCCTCGCAAACACGAATCAGTGAAGCAATGGAATTTCTTGCGGAAACTGGTTTTAATGTTATTTTCCCTGTAGTTTGGAACAATGCAACAACACAATTTCCCAGTCAAGTGATGCGTCGAACATTTGGAGTGGAAATTAACCAGCAATGTATAGATCGCGATCCATTAGTTGAAGTTGTGGAAGCAGCGCATAAAGTCGGGTTGAAAGTCATACCCTGGTTTGAATATGGTTTTGCTAGTTCGTATAATTTAAACGGTGGAATATTACTAGCGAAAAAACCTGAATGGACAGCACGTGATATTCAGGGAAATTTACTCAAAAAAAATGGTTTTGAATGGATGAATGCACTCGATTTAGAAGTACAAGAATTCATGTCCAATTTAATATTAGAAGTCGTCCAAAATTATGATGTCGATGGAATTCAAGGAGACGATCGCTTACCAGCATTTCCCTGTGAAGGTGGTTATGACAAGGGAACAATAGAACGCTATCATCAGCAATTTGGAACCAATCCACCAGCTAATAACAAAGATAAACAATGGCTACAATGGCGTGCCGATATTTTAACTCAATTTTGGGCAAAACTCTACCATCAAATTAAAGAGATTAATCCCAATTTGATTGTTTCCATCTCTCCGAATATCCATGATTGGGCATATAAAGAATATTTGCAGGATACCCCAAATTGGTTAAAACAGGGAATAGTCGATATTATCAACCCCCAGATTTATCGACGGGATTTCAATAGCTACAAACAGATTATTGACAAACTAGTTACAGAGCAATTTACAAGTGTCACTTTACCGAAACTTGCACCAGGAATACTGATGAAACTGGGTTCCTACACCATCAGTACAGATTATTTGATACAAGCAATTGAATGCGATCGCAATCGTGGCATTAATGGAGAAGTATTCTTTTTCTATGAAGGATTACGGGAGAATAACAACCAACTAGCGAAAGTATTACGAAATCATATTTATACCAAATCAGCCAAATTTCCCACAATATCAGAATTAAATCAACCTAGTATTCAAAATCAGAATTTATCACCTTGGCAAAAACTACAGAATTTTTTTCAAAACCCATAACTCAATAACTGCTATTACTAATAAATTAAGATATTAACACTCTTACTCTCTGCCGAAGTTTGCCGGAAGAATAATCTCCCGGCAACTTCTCTCTGCGACTTTGCGACTTTGCGCGAGACAAATCCATATTTTATTAGATACTATATTCAGATGCGTTAAGCCTTGCCATCACATAACGCACGTTCCGTTATATATAAACTCGTCTAATGAAGCTTAAACACAGAGGCAACCGTAGATGCGATCGCATCCCGTGCATCTTTGAATGTTTGTGCGATCGGATGTTGAGTTTGTAAGAAAACTCGCGCACAATTCCGTCCAGGCATTCCTGATATTGAACCACCTGGATGTGTTCCTGCACCAGTTAAAAACAGATTATCAATTGGTGTTTTATAATTAGCAATTTCCGGTAAAGGACGGAAAAATATCATTTGATCTAATGTCATATCAATATGATAGTAATTCCCCTTATATGCACCCAATCTTTCCCCTAATTCTGCTGGACTTTCAACACGACGGGCAATAGTTGCATTTTTTACATTTGGCGAATATTGTGCTAATTTATCAACCACTTTGTCAGCAACTTGATTCTTTAATTCATCCGTCCAACCAGTTCCCCTTAAACCCGTTCCTTCCGCACCAGCTATTTGATAAGGGGCAAAAAATTCAATCCAGAGGGTGTGTTTTCCAGGTGGTGCTAGTGATGGGTCACGGAAACTTGGCATTACCACATACATCGATGGGTCACTATCAGGAATTTGTCCCAAAGTACACAAACTATGTGCTTGTTCCACATGCATTACCGAGTCTGCAATTAATATTGACCCCACTAAATATTCATCTTTATGGTCATGATGAACAAAATTTAAAGGCTCATCTAATGCTAAATCAATCTTGAGAATTGTCTCATTATTATTAACAATTCTTCTTTCCAATCTTTTCCGCAAATTTGCATCAGTAGCATCGATATCACTACTATCCACTAACTGTAAAAATAGCCGTTTCGCATCAATATTTGAAATTACACCACACTTAGCACGATATTCATTAATACCAGCTTTCACAGCAACAGCTTTACCATCATCAACCAACACTTTTTCTACATGCTGATCGGTTAAAATTACCCCACCCAAACTAGTTACTAAATTCACCAAAGCTTGCACCAAAGCACCCGTACCACCCCGTGGACGTGCCATTCCAGGGTTATGACGCATTGCCATCATCATTACACCAATGGCGAGGTTTTTCTGTGAAGGTGGTGCCCCTAATTCTGCCGCAAGTCTTGCTAGAGGTGCTTTCAAAAACTCCTCATCAAACCATTCATTGAGGATATCTTCAGCACTTGTTAGCATTGTGCGGACAAAATCTAAAGTTTTATTGGGTGAACCAATGACTGAAAATAAGTCTTTTATTTTGGCAATATCATAATTACCAAAAATATCAATTACTGATTTTGGTGGAGCATTAAACATGGGAATCATCGCACTAATTGTACG
>NZ_NTFS01000373.1 GCF_002289455.1 Brunnivagina elsteri CCALA 953 | reverse complement strand
GGGTTTATAAAAGCCTGAAACAACGTAATTACGTTGATACATAATATAGTCTCTTTGTACAGTGCGTAAGTCCTAAATACATAAAACTTAAATTTTTTATTAAATTTAATTCAGCTATCAATGACTATCCTGCCTCCTATTGAACTGAGGAAGGCGAACGAACAACCCGTGTTTGTCACACCTTCTGACCGTCTCAATCATCTTCTCAATCGTTTTCAGCCTTCTCCCGAAGTTCTAATATTACTTTTTGCAATCCTAATCGGTGGCGGTACTGGTATGGGAATAGTGACCTTCCACTATTCTATCCAAATAATTCACCACTTCATGCTCGAAATTCTCATGGGTAAAATCGGGGCTTGGGGAGCTTGGACTTTAGCTTGTGTACCAATTTTGGGCGGATCAATCGTTGGCTTGATGCGTTGGCGTACCCAAGATTTTGGACCGAGTTTATCTTCGTTAATTGCAGCTTCCCAAGTTGGGAGATTGCAACAACAACTACGTCCTGTGACAAAAATGCTCGCAGCTGCGGTTTCTTTGGGAAGCGGGGCTTCCCTCGGACCAGAAGGACCAAGTGTGGAAATTGGTGGCAATTTTGGTATCCTACTGTCTCAAGCACTCCAAGCGTCCCAAGAGCGGCAGCGTTTGCTCTTGGGTGCAGGGGCTGCTGCTGGTTTGGCAGGTGGATTTAATGCCCCCATTGCTGGGGTCTTTTTTGCCCTGGAAGTGGTATTGGGAGCAACCTCATTTGCAACATCGGCTGTTAGTGTCGTCCTTTTAGCTGCGGTTGTGGCTGCATTAGTGGCTCAAATTGGCTTAGGTTCCCAACCTGCTTTTGCTTTACCCGTTTATCAAGTCCGCAGCCCTTTAGAGTTACCTTTATATATTGGCTTGGGTTTAGGAGCTAGTTTTGTCTCCCTTGCCTATATAGAAGCAGTTAGACGGGCTAAAGATTTGTTTGCTGGGAAGATACGTTATTTGGAATGGTTTGCCCGGATTCCTAAGCCGATTCATCCAATTATTGGCGGCGCGATTGTTGGGATTGTAGCCTTAAAGTTTCCCCAGATTTTAGGCGTTGGCTATGGAACAGTACAAGCAATGCTACAAGATGTGGAAGTGTCGCTTCAGCTTTTAGTGACGCTGCTAGTTTTGAAATTGGTGATGACTGCCATTAGTGCCGGGAGCGGTTTTGTTGGTGGTTTATTTGCTCCTGCAATGTTTTTGGGTGCTTCCTTTGGGGCTGCTTATGCAAAAATGCTGGCATTACTCGCACCCGATATTGCCATACACATGGCTGCACCTCCAGCCTATGCAATGGTGGGGATGGCTGCTGTTTTAGCTGCTAGTGTGCGTGCGCCTTTAACTTCTATTTTATTATTATTTGAATTAACCCGCGATTATCGAATAGTTTTACCATTAATGGCGGCTGTTGGCTTGAGTTTTTGGCTGATGGAACGGATGAAACCAAATAAAAGCTCTAATGTCAATTTACAACAAATCGGTCTTCCAGAATTAAAAGACGAGCAGACGGAAATTCTCCGCAAAACTTTGGTTGAGAGTGCCATGCTTCGCAATCCAAAAAAACTGCCAGCAACAATGAATGTGTTGGAGGCAGCTTTGGAAATGTGGCGCGATCGCGTTCGTTGTGCTTTAGTAATTGATGACAATGAACGTTTAATTGGTATAGTCTCCCTCGGAGACATCAATCGCGTCCTTTCTTTCTGGCAAAAATACAAAAATTCACCAATTGAAATTCCCCTAAATTTATCCAATCAAATCTTGAAAGATATATCAACCACTGATATCCTCTATGCTTTTAGCGATGAACCTTTATCCGAGGCTTTAGATCGGATGGCATTAAGAGCTGTACAACAATTACCAGTGGTCGCACGCGATCAACGTGATATGATTTTAGGCTTACTAGAACGCGAACAAATTACATTAACTTGTAATTTGGCAGTAACATATAAAGCACTTCGTAATAGCTTACCAGTACCGTGACCTAATAATTCACTTTTCCTCGCTTATGTACGGACGAGAAGGTATGCCAAAAAGTCTTAGGGAACACCAAGAAATAAATTCTTCAATATTGTAGGGGTGGGGAGACCCCACCCTTCGCGTGATAGTGTTGGTAAATATACGATTTGAAGATTTTATTTTCTGGAAGTCTCTTAGTTGAGTTAAATATAGTTTGATTTTTGCGAATATTGTAGGGGCAAACGGTTGTTTGCCCTGGTTTTTATTGTATTTAAACAAGAAGCGCTATAGATACCGTTGCTAGACAGGAGCCAATTATCGATAGTCGAATCAATCAATAATCAAAATTTCGCAGGCTAAAAATAAATGAGTTACTAATGAGTGGTAATAACTCATTAGACATAACTCATGATTATATAACTTATCGAAGATGAATCGAGCGCATATAAAACTCGATTGGAGATTATGCTTCCAACTAAGTACGAGTGTTATTTCGTCCTGAAAACCAGGCATTGAAATATTCCGTATCTGAGTATTTGCAGACGACAGATGACTAATGATAGATGACTAATAACAATGATTCAGCTTAGGCTGTAGCTTCTGCAACTTCGCTTTCTTCTTGTTCTTCCATGTCTACCTGCTTGAGACGAATGTGCTTCTTCCCTAATGAAATCACAAACTCGTCTCCAGCCTGAAGACCCATTTGTTTTGTGTAAGCCGAACCTATTAGCAAATTACCGTTAGACTGTACGCTAATTCGATAGCTAGCGCTGCGTCCACCACGTCCATTTGCACTAGGGGAACTATCTAACTGAATGCCTTCTGCATCAATTAAGGCATTCAAGAATTTCATCATGTTGACACGTTCGACACCGTTTTTGGTAACGGTATAGTAGCCACACTGCTTGGCTTTGTCGTCTTTGCTCAGATTCTCGAGTTCTTTGACTTTCTTGAGCAATTCTTCGCCGACTAGGAGTTCAATTTTTTTCGGTTTAGCCATCAACTTAGAACAAAAATGAATGGTTGAAAAGGTGGAATCGGTTTTATTTTAGCTGACAATTTGCTCATGTGAGCAAAACAATTTTAGTTTGTTATATCAGCCTAGCCAAGTATATTACATAAGTAGATAGATTAGTTACATTTTTAGCGATATTATTACAAGAATTTTATTTAGAGAATGTTGTCAATCGACATAAGTAGGTTGATCTGATATGGCAGCAGTACATCAAGTTTTGTAAGGAATAAAACCAAAAGGTTATAAACGGATTCAGATGATTTCTTGCTTAGGCTATTTGGATTGAAGCTAAATCGGTAAGCTTCTAATTACGGTAGGGAAAATGTTTTCCTTTTTAATTTTATTCAAAGAGTGCTGTCTGCCACCCATATATCTACCCTATATATATCTATATATATATATCTGGTTTGGAAGCGACTATTATGCTCTTTACGCTATAGTTATTTAAGAAACAGCCACAGTATGGCTAAAAAGGTAATCTAGCTGTTGCCTATGATAGTTATCATAAATAATGTTTGGTAACAAATTATGATCATGACATGTTCGTTATTCATCGATATTTGTCGATTGCTAGTAATACACTAGGGGTGTCACCCCACAAATGTAACAATAGATAGCACCGGATTTATTAAGTTAGAACTAATAACTAATAACTAATAACTAATAGTTGGCGTTCAAATAATGAAACTCACAACTCGCGGACACTACAGTGTCAAGGCTTTGCTGGATTTGAGCTTACAACCAACGGGTTCTACTGTGTCTGTTAAAGTCATTGCCGATCGCCAAGATATTCCTGCACCATATCTCGAAAAATTATTAATAGAAATGCGTCGTGCTGGGCTAGTAAAATCAACTCGTGGAAGCATTGGAGGTTACAAACTAGCAAAAGCACCTGCACAAATATCGATAGGAGAAATTTTAGAAGCTGTTGGAGAAGATATTACCCACACACCACAACATTCTGCAACTCCAATACATGCTGAAGATTGGGTGACAATAACCTTATGGAGAAGGCTGAATCAAAAACTGAAAGAAGCTTTATATAGCATTACCCTAGCCGATCTCTATTATGATGCTCGCAGTTGGCAAGCTTCTTTAGGGCAAGAAGCTAGTTTTATTGTTTAGATGATTTTAAAGATTAGGGATTGGGAATTCGGAACTACCATCATCTATATAATTAAAATGTTTGCTGGGTAATGTAACGAGGATTCTGGATTCTGGATTTTTGCCAAATGACATCTACCGTTGTTTTAATCATTGCAGCAATATTAGATTACTTAATTGCCGATCCTATTAACTGGCTTCATCCAGTTCAAGTAATGGGGTGGATAATTTCTGGCTTCACAAAACTATCTTGGCGATTTTGTCAAACTTCTTGGACGCAGCGATTAGCAGGAATTTTTCTGGGGATTTTCTTAATAACAGGTAGTGGTGCGATCGCTATTTTGATGATTCAAGTAACTCGATGGCTAAACCCGATACTGGGGATCGTGATGGAATCAATTTTGCTTGCTAGTTGTTTTGCTACTAAAAGTTTAAAAAATGCTGCCGAAAATGTTTTACAACCATTAATATCGGGAGACATCGAGCGATCGCGTTTAAATCTCAGTCAGTTTGTCGGCAGAGATACAGAAAATCTCTCCAAAGCTGAAATATTACGTGCTGTTCTGGAAACAGTTACAGAAAATGCCACCGATGGAGTTATGGCTCCTCTGTTTTATGCAATCATTGGTGGATTGATTCCTGGTGTCGGTTCTGTACCCTTAGCCTTAGCCTACAAAGCCAGCAGTACCCTAGATTCAATGGTTGGTTATAAGGAAGCACCATATACTTATCTCGGTTGGTTCAGTGCCAAAACAGAAGATTTTCTCACTTGGATACCCTGCCGTCTCACAGTTGTCACCTTAGCGCTGATTTCCGCTAAACCCATGCAAGTATGGCGACTTTGCGATCGCGATGCCAGAAAAGACTCCAGCCCAAATTCCGGTTGGAGTGAGTGCGCTTATGCAGCTATTTTATCGGTGCAAATGGGAGGTCCAAACTCCTATAAAGGAGTCATCAAAGACAAACCATTATTAGGTGACAATATCTATCCCATCCAACCCGAAACCATCTATCAAGCTTTACAATTAACCCGATACTGTTTTTTATTATGGTTAGGGGTTGCCACCTCCCTACTTCTAATTGCTGGGATAAGCGAAGCTTAATTATGATAAAAAGGGAAAATTCCCAATTCCCAATTTTTCAAATTTATATATAGTGTAATTAATGGCTTAGGTGTATCAGTATGTCAGTAACCCAGCCCTAAAGGGACTGAGCTTGCAAGAGAAATCAAACAAGCTGTGCTGACCAGACTACACTGAGCTTGTCGAAGTGTAGCCGTTATTTGAGTCACGACACCCTGGGATGCCTAGCTAGTCCCCCGCCCTGTCGCTTGTGATTAAACAGTTCTAAGGTCACTGGGACAGTGTTGCAAGCCTAACAAGCTCTCATAACAGGTCGTTCGCGAAGGGTAGCTAACATAACCCCAGAAATGGGAGGCTCGAAAGAGCAAAACCATTGTGCGTACAGGGTTGTAAGGTTTAAATTGGTAATTGTCCCAATGAAAGTACATTACAAAAGTATACTGAGCCAAGCAACTCCAAGGCGGTAATGGAAAGATTCAATGCTGTTAAAACGGCGAAATGTGCCACGGGGATGCATCTCTGTGGACACTTTCGCACTCGTGTCGCTTCCCTCTCAGCACGCTTTGTGACTGAGTTTCCCGCATACCGTGAGGTCTTATGAATCTGTCTGCAAAAGTGGTTGAGATTCTCTCGCCGGAAGAACTCCGTCGCACCGTGACCCGTCTGGCTTCTCAAATTATTGAAAGAACTCGTGATTTATCACAGTTGGCTCTTCTCGGTATTTATACTAGGGGTGTGCCGCTAGCTGAATTATTGGCACGTCAAATCGAAGTGTTAGAAGGCATTTCTGTATTGGTGGGGGCATTAGATATTACTTTGTATCGTGATGACCTTGACCAAATTAGTTTACGAACTCCTGCTAAAACCCATATTCCATTTGATTTAACGGGGAAAACAGTTGTTCTTGTTGATGATGTCATTTTCAAAGGTAGAACAATCCGTGCGGCTTTGAATGCGGTACACGAGTATGGTAGACCAGAAGTGATTCGTTTAGCTGTTTTGGTTGATAGAGGTCATCGCGAAGTTCCAATCCACCCTGATTTTACTGGGAAGCAATTACCTACAGCAAAGGAAGAAATTGTCAAGGTTTATTTACAAAATTTAGATGGACGTGATGCTGTCGAGCTGATTGCTGATTGATTGGTCAGAAGGCAGAAGGCAGAAGGCAGAAGGCAGAAGGCAGAAGGCAGAAGGCAGAAGGCAGGAGGCAGAAGGCAGAAGGCAGAAGGCAGTTTTTATACAAGTGAAATAAGCTTATATTGCTCCCCTTCCCTTGTACTACGGTGTACACACAAGTCCTATCTGCAAGGGTTTTAAGCTTTCTATACTCTTTCCTCCTCATTCCCAGGCTCTGC
>NZ_NTFS01000372.1 GCF_002289455.1 Brunnivagina elsteri CCALA 953 | reverse complement strand
GGGGAGGGGGGGAGAATAATTGTGTTGTTCCCTTTGTCTTCTTATCCCTGCGTCTTTCCATTCTCTAATCTCCATTACCCGACAGGTAATTAATCCCGCAACTTTTTCCATCAACGCTGCTACAGGCATTCCTGCGGCAAAAATACGTCCCTCGATATCGCGCATCTGTTGCGCTGTGACTACAACTTGGGAAATCAGTTCTTGCCTATCCATCAGTACAGTTTCATCACGACTTTTAATTACTTTCTAACGCTTTTTGATGAATCTGAAACAAGAAAATTATTTGTCGCGATCGCAATACTAAGGAATGCGGATTAAATAAAGTACAAATCTAATATAGAACCTCACTCCTTTTATTCCCCTCTCCCGTTCGCTTTTAGCGTTCCCGTAGGGTAGTTTGCTCAACGGGGGGAACCCCCGCACGCAACTTCTCACCGTACACGGAGGGAGAGGTTCTGTATTTTATTAAATCCATATTCCTAAGTTAATACCAAATGGCAATCAAATAAAAAATCAGTGTATATTTATTTACGGAAGTCTTGCTGTGTAGCAATTTTTGAGTAATTAATCGGAACAAGTACACCTGTTTGGGATGATAATGAACTTTGATGAAGGATTGCGAATTGTAGATGCAGCTATTTTCAGCAAAATTAACAGACATCTCAAAGATGTGGAAATACTTGTCCTGAAAGGCTCATGGCAAGGTTTGAATTATGATGAAATTGCCATTCATGAAGGTTATGCAGCTAAATATCTGCGGCAAGATGTAGGTTTCAAACTCTGGAAGTTACTTTCAGATGCTTTAGGGGAAGAAGTTAATAAGACTAATTTTCAGGCAGCAGTAGAGCGATCGCGCAGTGTCTCCCCTGGTGAATCGCGATTCAATAGTACAAATATTCTACCAATTGAAATACAGCAATTAGAGTCTTTAGATCAAATAGACTCTCAGACTAATAATTTTGTACCAGAATATCCAGAAGGGTCAGTACCTCTAGATTCTCTATTTTATGTCCAGAGACAGATTGACATCCGCTGTTATGAGAAAATACTCCAATCTGGTTCCCTAATTCGGATTAAAGCTCCCCATCAAATGGGTAAAACATCCTTCTGCGATCGCATTATCTCCCACTCGAATCAGCAGGGATACAACACAGTACGTCTAAATGTATCGCAAGCAGAAGCACAAGTTTTTAGCGATTTGGATAAATTTTTGCGATGGTTTTGCGCTTATGTTAGCTACAAATTAAAATTACCTTCTTTATTAAATGAATCTTGGGATGAATATCGGGGTAGTATTATCAATTGCACCACATATTTTGAAGAAAATATTTTAATGGCAATTAACAATAATTTAGTTTTGTCATTAGATGAGGCAGATATAATTTTTCAGTATCCTGAAATTTCCCAGGGTTTCTTCTCAATGTTGCGTAGCTGGCACGAGAAAGCTAAAACCGTCGATATTTGGGAAAAATTATGGTTAATCGTCGTAAATTCAACTGAAAACTATGGTTCGTTAGATATAAATCAGTCACCTTTTAATGTTGGGTTAGTGGTTGAGTTAACAGAATTTAGTCAAGAACAAATTGAAGATTTAGCCCAACGTCATCAACTTGATTATAATCAAACCCAAGTGCAGCAATTAATGTCTATGCTTGGAGGTCATCCATATTTAATTAGATTAGCATTTTATCATCTTGTTCTCGAAGATATAACCCTAGAGAACTTATTACAAAATGCTCCAACAAATGGCGGGATATACGAAGAATATTTACGCAGAATTTTAAATATTTTTCAAGCGAATAATAAACTAGCGGCTAATTTTATTGAAGTAGTTAATGCAACCGAAGCAGTTGGAGTAGAAACAATGCAGGCATATCAACTATACAGTATGGGACTGGTTAAGAGAATTGGCGATAAATTAGTTCCACGCTGTCAGCTATATCGAAAATATTTTCGGGAACACTTGAATAAATAGCAGCAATAATATAATTATTACTACTATCTCTTCCACGTATCTATCTGATATTAATTAACTGATAATCACCTTCAATTTTAATTTTAGAAGTATAGTTAGCAGTTGCACCTTGAGGTAAAGTCAACATCAAAATCACTGGTGTAGATTGGGCAAACTTGATTTTTTTGACCTGACGACCAGGTATACCAGGAGTAGCACCAGCAAGGAGTTGGGAAAATTCATTTCCATCTTGATCTTGAATACTAACTGTTGAAACTACTCCATTACCATTTGTAGAACCAGCATCGATATCAAGGGTAAGCTTTAATTCCCCAGATTTGGCGATGAAATAGTAGAAATAGGTTTTTGGTTCGCTTTTTAAACCAGTTACAGAGATTATATTAGTGCTTAAGCTTGTTGGTGCATCTCTATTTGTAGATTGTGCATTTGCTCGTGTGACTTGAGAAGTAACGAGAATTGTGGTGGCAACCATAAAGCTAAGAAATATTCCAACTGAAGATGAAAATTTTAAGTTAGTTTGATGTTGGTGTAATTTCATCAAGGACATGGGATATCTCCAATATTTTTTAGTAATGATTATTTGTTGATAATACGAGTGAGTGTATTATCTCTCAATTTGGGGTCAATCGCTTTGTGTTGATTTATATGATTGATTTTTTGCTTTTATGCAGTACAACCTGATTTGCTCAATTATCGAGGAGGTTCAGGGAGAGGAAATACTTGTATGTCAAGATTATTTGGAAATGGGTCACTTACTGATGAAGATGTACATTTTAGCCCAGATGGCAAATTATTAGTATCTGCTGGTTTAGATGGTTCAATTAAGCTTTGGCGAACGAGCAATGGAACTTTATTAAAGTCTTTTTCCGCTCATAAAGGACATATATTAAGTGTAAATTTCAGCCCAAATAGTCAACTTTTTACTTCTGCTGGTGAAGATGCAATAATTAAAATCTGGCAAATAAGTGATGGTCATTTACTCCACAGTCTTCATGGTCACAAAAGTGCAATTAGAAATGTAATTTTTATAAATGACCATCTTTTAGCTTCTGCTTCTGCTGGTTTAGAAAAAACAATAATTCTCTGGGATTTACAAGATATGGAACTAAATAAACTATTGAAACAAGGATGTAATTGGGTTTATGACTATCTAAAAAATAGCCCCAAACTCAAAGAGGAAGACAGACATATTTGTGATGGACAACTTACAGATTAGTCCCAATATATACGGGGCAGGGATACCCAGCCCCTACGAATGATACGATTGAGAATTATATAATCGGGATATTTTATTTTCTGGGAATCCCTAATTTCCGTAATATACCCTGGCATTACCCAAACCAGCATCCTTAATCGCTGCATTCCATTTTTCAGCTTGGGAACGCTCTGCAAATGGTCCAACTGCGATATGAGTACCCCGTGGGCTATTTCTCCGCACCACAGCAACATTATTTAAAGATTGTCCCAAGCTGCGCTGAATTCTCTGCTCAATTGCCGGAAATTCTGTGGAACGTGCAGGTATAGCCACATAATAATAATTGGAACGTTTCTGGTTTTGATTCGGATTTCCCCCAGGATTAGAACCCCCAGTTTGCCCAGCAGGAGTCAGCGCTAATTCTTGCCCACTAGTTAAGTTAAATAAACGCAGATTATTTAAATTAAGACCTGTAGATAATAATTGTTGTATTCTCGTTACTGCATTTTGCTGACGACTAAAAATCCCCGCTTGTATGACAGCACGTCCCCCAAAGCTGCGAATATAAGCTGATGGCTCAACTTGCTTCACAACTGGCAAAACTTGGACGTTATAAGTACCCGCATCAACTAAAACAGAAAAGCGCTCCCCAGCTTGGTTATTTTGATAAATAGAAGTTTGATTATACTGGGTGGTTTGATTTGTAGTTTGATTTACTGGTGCTTGATAATCATAAGTTATCCCATTTCCATCATTCACACGAGGAACACCATAAGCATCTTGGTTTATTGGTGTTGGGGGTAATTGTTCGCCATTCATCTGAGCAAACGCAGGAGTTGCCAGAACTAGGGAAAATAAAGAAAAAAGTAAGAATTTCCCATTGCTCTGTGAACAGGTACGTAAAATATCCAATATAAATTGATTTAGTAATGTGCTTGACATAAGCTATTAAAATTTTGGTTGCTGGTTGTGTATTTGTGTTGGATTTAGTCTTTCGTCTATGACTAGCTACAGATTTTATTGGCAAAATCCCGAAATAGCCACTCCTAATGAATAGGGGATTAAGTATCATTTTTACCAACAGCATCAGCTACTATATTCACGGTTAGCAGCCACTGAATACTTACAGGTTAAATGTATAACACTATTTTTGCAGTATGAATTGTTAAAAATTTACTTGATTTGCGATCGCGAATGATTAAATGATTAAATGAAATTCTCAGACTTCCTTTTAAAAAAGCAAAACAAAAAAGATTGATGATATTTTTTGGTTGACAGAAGATAATTCTAGATAACTAGGTAGGTTGATGTTAGATGCTTTGAAGAATAAAGCAAATTACCCTGTTCATGTTTATAAATCATCTCAACCCACAAAAATGAAAATCGCGACTTTACCAATGTAAACCAATATGGAGAGACGCGATATATCCCATCTCTACAGTCTGGATGTTGGTTTCAAAAATAACCACGATACAAAAAAAGTCGCTGCTGTAAACAATTGCGTCAAATCCAAAGCAGATAAATACCCATCAGAAAACGAAGCTATAGTGCGATCGCATATCCCAAAAACCCAGCACAATACACCAAATAACCAAATACCATTTTTGAAATTGTCTACAAATTCACTGGATTCAGTGGGTTGTGGGTTGTTCATGATTTCCTATTTTGTTTTCTTTTTCAAAGTACGCAGACAAAAACACCCAAGTTCCTAAGTTCATCGGCAACTATATACATATATTAATAAATATTTCTACAACTTGACATAACTCCTATTGATACATTTACGGAATTTGTCACTCTTCCTTGGGGATTGCTCTAAAGGTAAAATGTTAATTGGCGAGGATTTCAGGCTTTATAATCTGTTGTATGCAAAACCAAAACGATATTTGTATATACTGAGAACGGCTTGGAGTTTGGCTTTTAAACGCGGAGGTACGCGGAGGGAAGCGCAAAGTTACGCGGAGAATATAATGGCGATCGCAATCGATTTCGGTACTAGTAACACTGTAATTGCTCGCTGGAATCCTGTTACCCAGCAGCCAGAAACTTTAAATTTACCTGGATTATCAATTCAGCAAAGTCTGAATCCACCACTAATTCCCAGCTTGGTATATGTGGAAGATGCGGTAAAAGGAAGGATTTTAGCAGGGCAACAGGTACGCGATAGGGGTTTAGATTTATCCAACGATTCGCGATTTTTTCGGAGTTTCAAGCGGGGGATTGGTGCGAATATTCAAGGATTTTTGCCGGAAATTGACGGGAAACTTGTCACTTTTGAGGATGCGGGAAAGTGGTTTTTAACGAAAGTAATTTCTCAACTCAGTGCTTCTAATCCTGAAGTTGCCGATTCGTTGGTGTTAACGGTTCCTGTTGATAGTTTTGAAACCTACCGCTATTGGTTGGGTAAGGTTTGCCAAGATTTAGCAGTGCAAGAAGTGCGAATGTTAGATGAACCTACTGCTGCTGCTTTGGGTTATGGAATCTGCGATCGCGAAGTTATCTTGGTGATAGATTTTGGTGGGGGAACGCTGGATTTATCGTTGGTTAAGTTGGATAAAAGTGTTCAGCAAGCAGGAAGTGGTAAACCATTGGGGTTTTTACTGAAATTTGGGAATAAATCCCTCGCAGAAGACTCAAAGCAGAAAGTTAAAACAGCGCGGGTTTTAGCAAAAGCAGGTCAAAATTTGGGGGGAACTGACATCGATAATTGGATTGTCGATCATTTTGCCAAAACTCAAGGTTTAGTGGCAAATCCTTTAACTACACGTTTGGCAGAAAAAATCAAAATTCAACTTTCAACCCAAACCCAAGCTGGTGAGGTTTATTTTAACGATGAGACTTTTGAGAGTTACGAAATCGACCTGAACCGCGATACATTTGCAGATATCCTCAAAAATAATGGCTTTTGTCAACGTCTTGACGATTCGATGACGAGTTTATTGCAGCAAGCCAGACGACAAGGGATTGAGGTTGCAGATATTAATGCAGTATTATTGGTTGGTGGAACCTCCCAACTTCCCGCAGTGCAAGGATGGATCCGAAATTATTTTGATGCGGGGATAATTAAATGCGATCGCCCTTTTGAAGCGATCGCTCAAGGTGCATTACAGTTAACCCAGGGGTTGGAAATTAAGGATTTTTTATATCACAGCTACGGTATTCGCTATTGGGATAGACGTAACAATCGCCACAGTTGGCATCCCATTATCAAATCTGGACAAGCTTACCCGATGAGTCAACCTGTGGAGGTGCTTTTAGGTGCATCAATGGAAAATCAACCCAGTATTGAGTTAATTATGGGTGAATTGGGGGCAGAAAGTGGGGGAACGGAGGTTTATTTTGATGGGGATAGGTTGATTAC
>NZ_NTFS01000371.1 GCF_002289455.1 Brunnivagina elsteri CCALA 953 | reverse complement strand
GCTTTTTTCCCGCATATCGTACTGTTATTAATAATTCATAAACACATAATGAAAGTTGAATTTAATTATCATGATATATGATAGACGACAAATTGATATTTTAAAAACAGATAATAATTTATGGTTGGAAGTTCTGAAAAAAATTCCCCATGATATTTATCATTTACCTGGATATTTTGATTTAGAAGCAAAACGTTATCAAGGATTGCCAGAAGCAATTTTAATTCAGCAAGGCGATAATTTATTTTTTGCTCCTTATTTATTGCGAAATTGCAATCATATCTTTCCAGATACGTCACTTGAAGCTGAAGTTTTTGATATTATTTCACCATATGGCTACTCAGGAATATTAATAAATGAGGCAGCTACTCAGTCACCTGAATTTATTAATTTTGCAATGGCTGAAATGCAGCAAATTTTGCAATCAAAGCAAGTTTGTTCAGCTTTTTTTCGTTTGCATCCATTGATTAACAATAATTTGCCATATCTATTGAAAGAAAATATTTTTCAAACTCATGGACAAACTATTTCAGTAGATTTATCCCTGACTCATGAGCAAATATGGAATCACACTAAAGCCGGTAGACGGAATAAAATAAATAAATGTAAGCGATTGGGTTTAATTAGTAGATTAGTGAATTTCGATGATTATATTGAAGAATTTATTGCAATTTATGAAGAAACAATGGAGCGCGTTGGAGCAAAAAAAACATATTTTGAATTTGATTATGATTACTGCATTGAATTGAAAAAAAAATTGGGAGATAATTTACATTTATGTATTGTAGAATCTGAAGATAAAATCGCCTCAGCTGGTTTATATAGTGAGTATCAGGGTATTGTTCAAGCTCTTTTTGGTGGTACTCGTACTGAATTCTTTAAAGTCTCTCCCAGTTCTTTGGAAACGGATTATATGAGATTATGGGCAAAGGAGCGTGGTAATAAAATCTTGCATTTGGGTGGTGGACTAGGTGGTACTAAAGATAGCCTTTATGAGTTTAAATCAAGTTTTTCTAAACAAAGTCATCTGTTCTTAACGATGCAATTAATTATTGAACCACAAAAATATAGTTATTTGGTTGAAAAAAAAGCAAAATCTTTCAATATCTTCCCCCAAGAGTTGATAGATTCTAATTTTTTTCCTGCTTATCGTTCCTCTAATACGAGAATTTATTTAAATGAATAAACCAATCCTCCTTTCCACACCCCACATGAGCGATCGCGAACTTGAATTCGTGAAGGAAGCATTTGCTACCAATTGGATTGCCCCTGTTGGTCCCCATATCGATGCATTTGAGCAGGAATTTTGCCAAGTTACGGGGGCAGGATATGCAGCAGCAGTCAGTTCGGGAACAGCAGCGATTCATTTGGCTTTGCGGTTGTTAGATGTCGGGATTGGGGATGAGGTTTTTTGTTCGACTTTGACTTTTGCGGCAACTGCTAATCCGATCGCATATCAAGGGGCAAAACCAGTCTTTATCGATAGCGATCGCACGACTTGGAATATGAACCCCGATTTGCTGCGGGAAGCTTTGGAAAAAAAAGCACGGATTGGTAAGTTACCGAAAGCTGTAATATTAGTGCATCTTTACGGACAGAGTGCCGATATCGAACCGATTCTAGCGGCGTGTGGTGAATATGACGTTCCTCTGATTGAAGATGCCGCAGAGGCTTTGGGAGCAACCTATAAAGGACGTTCTCCGGGCACTTTTGGGCTTATGGGAATTTACTCATTTAATGGTAATAAAATTATCACTACTTCCGGTGGTGGTATGTTGGTTTCTGACAAACCCGAATTAGTTGCCAAAGCTAGATTCTTAGCAACTCAAGCACGGGATACAGCACCACATTATCAGCATTCGGAAATTGGTTTCAATTACCGACTCAGTAATGTTTTGGCAGGAATTGGACGGGGACAATTGCAAGTTTTATGCGATCGCGTTGCATCTCGTCGTCACAACTATGAAGTTTATCTCAAAAAGTTAGGGGATTTACCGGGGGTTGAATTTATGCCGGAAGCCAATTTTGGTACATCTACGCGCTGGTTAACTTGTTTAACTATCGATTCAGAGGCTTTTGGTTTCGATCGAGAACAAATTCGTCTGGCTTTTGCACAACAGCAAATCGAAACTCGTCCAGTATGGAAACCCTTACATATGCAACCAGTTTTTGCAGAATGCGAATCTATTGGTGGAGAGGTAGCGGCAGATTTATTTGCACAGGGATTATGTTTGCCATCAGGTTCAAATTTAACTGATGATGATTTAGAGCGAGTTATTAACGCATTTAGAGATATTCACAGTTTGCAATTCAAATAAATAATAATTATCAGTATTTTATCCGGTAATTAAACATTTTTATTTCGGTATATTTAGATATGAAAGGAAGTTAAAATAATGGAAAATCAAGAGTCATCTTCATTAAATAAATATTGGTATATTATTCAACGACGCTGGATGCCTGGGTTGGGTATTTTCTTTCCGATATTTCTGATTTCATTAGTAAGTTCTTCTTTGAAAAAACCCTCATATCAAGCAGACGGGAAATTACAGTTTCAGCGTACAAATACTATTTCGACATTAACTGGTGTAGGTACAGAAGTTGGAAAGTTAGAATCAGTTGCTCAAGATAATAAAACAAATCCATTAAATACAGAAGCTGAAGTTATCCGTTCGTTTCCGATAATTCAAAAAACTATTGCTAGGCTAAATCTCAAAGATAGCAAAGGGGGAGTACTTAAAACTCGTGAATTTATCAAACGACTTACAGTTAAAGATGTCAAAGGAACCGACGTTTTACAGGTTTCCTATAACGATATCAATCCAGAAGCTTCTGCTGATGTTGTCAATACCCTCATGACAGCATATTTGGAACACAATATTGCTTACCATCGTAGTGCGATCGCATCTGCCCGCAAATTTCTGGAAAAACAAGCTCCCAGTGCGGAGTTAGTTGTTCGCAAAGCGGAAGCAGCATTTCGCGAATTTAAAGAAAAAAATAAAATTGTTTCTTTACAAGAAGAAGCAACAAAATCAGTGGAAATTCTAAATCAATTACAAGCACAAATAGGTGATATAAAATCGAAGATTGCGGATATGAGCGCTCAGTCGCAATCGATGCGTTCTCGTCTGGGAATGTCATCAGAACAGGCTTTGACAATGACAACACTAAGTCAATCGGATGGAGTTCAAGAACTTACCAAACAACTTCAACAGTTAGATTTAGAATTAGTCACAAAACGTGAAGTTTTTCTAGATTCCCATCCAGAGATTATTAAGTTAGAGAGTAAGGTAAACGGGTTAAAAAATCTTCTCAAAAATCAAGTTGGACAGGTTTCTGGTAATGAACAAATTAAAGGTAATACAAATTTACAAATTGGCGAGCTTAAACAACAACTATCAGGGGAACTTGTTAGATTAGAATCCCAACGTTTAGGATTAGCGAGTCAATTAGCAACATTATCGGGTTTAGAGACAACATACAGACAGCGACTGAATAATTTACCTAGATTAGAACAGCAGCAGAGGGAATTGGAACGTAAAGTTCAAGCATCTCAATTGACTTATTCCTTGCTATTACAAAAGCTGCAAGAAAGTCGTATTGCCGAGAATCAAAATTTGGGTAATGCTCAAATTATTAGTCAAGCCGAAACTCCAGATGAACCGATTTCATCCCCAACTGTTAACTATTTGAGTGCGGGTTTATTGGGTTTACTAGCTTCAATGGCAACCATGTATTTATTAGAAAGTCGCGATAAGTATATTAAGACTATCGACGAAGCAAAAGAATTCATGGAATTGACTTTACTCGGTGTAATTCCTTCATTTAGTAAGCCAAAATCATCTATATTTCTTCGTAGTAATGACGACATCGAACCATTCCATCCGCGAATTGTGGTGCGGGATAATCCGCGATCGCCATCAAGTGAAGCTTTCCGAATGTTGCGGGCAAACCTCAAATACATCAGTGCTGACAAAGAACTCAAGGTAATTGTTGTTACTAGTTCTGTTCCCCAAGAAGGAAAATCAACCGTTGCTGCGAACTTAGCAATGGCGATCGCACAAATGGAGCGTCGTGTTTTACTAGTAGATGGTGACTTACATCGTCCAGTTCAACATCAAATTTGGGATTTACCAAACAACGAAGGTTTGAGTAATGCCATTGTTGGACAGTCAGATTTGCGAAATGCGATCGCACAAGTTATGGACAATTTATACGTTCTTCCCTCCGGGTTAGTTCCACCAAGTCCAGCATCTCTACTCGATTCAAAGCGCATGGCTACACTAATTGACTCCTTTAGAGATAACTTTGATTGCGTCATCTTAGATACTCCTTCTCTAAGTGTAGGTGCTGATGCCGCCAGCCTTGGTCAAATGGCAGATGGTGTCTTGTTTGTAATTCGTCCAGGTGTTGCTGATATTGTCAATGCTGGATTTGCCAAAGACTTATTAGAAAAATCTGGACAGAATGTATTGGGACAAGTCGTAAATGGCATCATTCCCAAAAACGAACCCTATAGCAACTTCTACTTCAATAGCGAAGAGTATTATCCACAAGACAGTGTGGGTAGGGTTAGCGTTGAAGATTTGGGAGTCAGGAATTAGGGATTGGATTCAAGTTTGTAGCGGTTATCTTCTGAGTTGAGTTAAATACAATTTGCAAAAATACTGTAGGGGCAAACGGTTGTTTGCCCTCTTATATTCCTAACACTATCACGCGAAGGGTGGGGAGACCCCACCCCTACAATTATGGAGAATTTATTTTTTGGTGTTCCCTTATCCCACTTTAATAGCATCTAAACGCAAAGCGTGATTCTCTAGAAGAGATGCTACGCAATGGTGCAAAGTAACCACTTTACAGCGATCGCATCTACGCTCCAGTATCCTTTATTGCCACAATTGTTCGGTGTCGCGGGTCACTTTCGACAGTTACAGGTGCTTTAAAACCAACTTTCTGCAATTCCTCTTCAATATTAAAAGTATAATATTCGTCGCTCCAAGGTTCAGTACTTTTCATGAGAGTAAACAGAACCGGAGGTAAATTTTGGATAACGGCAGATTTTGGATTATTATCAACTAATGCGATCGCACCACCATTTCTAAGTAATCTGAATACTTCTTTAAATATCGCTTTTGATGCTGCGTGTGGAAGCTCATGGGTGAGGAATTGCAGTGTTATTAAGTCGAAGGAGTTATCTTGTAATCCTGTATTTTCGGCTTGTGTGTGTAGCCATTGGCATATTTCATTGTTAGTATCCAGCTTTTTCGCAACCGCTAACATATAAGGAGATAAATCTAACCCGACAGTACGAACGGGGTAATTTTGTTGTTTCTGGTAATAACGGTGTAGCGTCAGAGTTGAAATACCCACCGAACAACCAATGTCTAAAATATTGCGAACTTCCTTTGGTGCGTATTTTGCTAAAACATCATGGAAGCTACCACGTAAGCGATCGTGTGCAGCTTCCCAAGTTAGCGACTCATTTTTCCAAACCCGCAAAGCCATCGAATAGGTTGCGCTCGGTGCTTCAAATGCTGCTTTCCAGCAAAGATTACCCTCATCATAGGCATGGAATGGGACTTTGTAATAGTCTGGGTAAGTAACTTGCGGGTTTTTAATAGTATCAAAGTAATGCTGTACTGAGGATGCAGCTAGCTTTTCGTAATTTTTACGCCAAGGAACGCCATTTTTCTCAGCCGTTTTAATAATAACTTGCCGAGCCTGGTATTTCATCACCTTGTAGATAGGCTTGGTTTGGATGAGCAAGTTAACGAACTGGGAAAGCATGTCATTTCCAGCCCAATCCGGTTTTAGCTTTTTATTCATTAGTCTATTGGATTTGAGGCGATTATATTTTTAGTTTAGCTGAAACAGCAAAAAGCTCTCAACTATACCAACTTAATTAATTGATTTTTCTGGTTTGGGGAATCTAAAACTGTTCCGCTTGAGAAATAGTTAATTTTCGTGGATTGGAGAATCCATAACTGTTGCGATACTCCAAAGGAGTCACTGAGTCCTTCGGACACGCTACGCGAACGTGAACGCGGAATAGTTAATTTTTCGTGGTTTGGGAGTCTATTACTGTTCCCTTTGCGGAATAGTTGATTTTCCTGGTTTGAGAATCTGAAACTGTTCCCTTTGCGGAATAGTTAATTTTCCTGGATTGAGAATCTAAAACTGTTCCCTTTGCGGAATAGTTGATTTTCGTGGTTTGGGAATCTATCACTGTTCCCTTTGCGGAATAGTTGATTTTCTGGTTTGAGAATCTGAAACTGTTCCCTTTGCGGAATAGTTAATTTTCCTGGATTGAGAATCTATCACTGTTCCCTTTGCGGAATAGTTGATTTTCTGGATTGGGAATCTATTACTGTTCCGTTTGCGGAATAGTTAATTTTCCTGGATTGGGAATCTATAACTGTTCCGTTTGCGGAATAGTTGATTTTTCTGGATTGAGAATCTAAAACTGTTCCGTTTGCGGAATAGTTGATTTTCCTGGATTGAGAATCTGGAACTGTTCCGTTTGCGGAATAGTTGATTT
>NZ_NTFS01000370.1 GCF_002289455.1 Brunnivagina elsteri CCALA 953 | reverse complement strand
AGAATAATCCCGCTATCTTCAGGACGAGATACCATAAAAGCAACCTTACCCGAACAGTTTGAGCGAATCAGGGGTTTGATTACATCCTTATCGGGACGTTGGGTAAATAGAAAAATATTGATTCCCGCAGCACCTGCTTTTGCTAACAATTTCATCAAAGCTGTTTCAATTTGGTCTTTATAGCTAGTATCAGAAAGCAAATCGAAGCACTCATCTGTCACCGAAATGATTCGTGGCATGGGGCGATCGCAAAACATTTGGTTGTACTCGTTAATATTTTCAACCCCTACTTTTTTAAACTCCTGATAGCGAAGTTCCTGTTCTGCAACCAAATAATTGAAAATTTGCAGGGTACTCATAGCATCCTCCGCAACTGGTGCGATGAGATGGGGAAGTCCGTTAAAGCAAGTTAAGGAAACCAATTTCACATCGCTGAGGGCAAGTTTGACGAAGCTAGGAGGATAGCGCAAGGCTAAATATAAAACCATTGCTTTTTCAAACTGACTCTTTCCACCACCAGTCATCCCTCCTCCCAAAGTATGGTAAACATTTGAGTCACACAGAGAGATTTCGACATATTTCCCATCGACATCCACACCACCGGGGATGACGATGCGGTTAATATCAAGCTCACTGGTTAAATCTACATAGTCTGCGAAATTTGCTATTTGTCGGTCAAGTCTTGGAATATCAAACACCACAGCACCCGGTATAACAGATATCATCGGAGGGTTATCAAATCCGATTTGTTCCCCCAATTGTTGAACCAAGTCGCTGCCAAGTCCTTGAACTTTTTTGAAGCTAACCCCTTTCCCCAGCCTGATTTTGATGCGTTTGAAGGTGGGACCAGTTTTCGTATCGAGGTAACTACAGGTAATGCCAAAATCATTCAGGGTTTCAACCAAAGTATTACCCACTTGGGAGTTGAAATTTTCTTGAACCAAAGCAGTATTTTGATTGGTATTTGCAATCACATTATTCTGTGCAATACCTTTCTCAAGGGATAAAGATGGAATTTCTCCATTTTTCTTAGCAACCAATTCTGCTGTTTTATAAACAAGTTGCTTCAGATAAATATTCTTGGTCGATTCAGCTATTGTAATTAAATCTTGGTAGGATTCACTGTTTTGATATTGCTTGTATAGTTCAATAATAAAAGCATCACGTTCGTATTTACTAATATATCGATTGGTTAAAATATACTCTAATGCCAACTTAGAAAAAGCTAAATCTTCTAAGTTTAATTTTGCCCAACAAACATCGATAATTTGTTCAGCAGAAGTGCCACTAATTACAGCCTGATAAATGAGTTCAAATAAATAATTATGGTCGTAATTCTTGGTGGGACGAATGATTTTACTGCCAAAGTCTGATTCTTGAAGAATATCAGCGACATACTGCTGTTGACCCAAATCAAAGACTTGTTCTGCTTCTCCGATAATATCTTGGTTTGATAAACCTTGGGATTTGAGAGCATGAACAGCATTGGTTATATCGGCATTGCTATAATCAGACATTATCAACCTCCAAGGGTTAACAATTGTTGTTGGTAATAATTGCTTAATTTCTGTATGCTCTTTGGGTTTTGATTGTAGGAATTGCAGGGAAATGAAGCCCAAATTTTACCTACTTTACATGCTGCTTTAGCAAAATTACCCGATTCAATATCTCTAATAGCATTATTCCTACGAATATATTCAACAGCCATCCTGTCCTGGGATTGGGGTGAAAAATCTGGTAATTTAAGCTTTGGCTGTAAATCCCACCAAGATTTATCAAGCATTTGGTAAGCACCAGCAGCAGTTGAACAGGTTTGTTTACCATTAATCGGGGCACATTGTTTAATTAATGGGTGTGTGGAGAAATCATTAAAAGTGCCATTGAACACCAATTTCCGATAACTCTCTCTTCCACTATTTCCAGTTTCAGCCCAGCGAATTGTTGCTAAAAAAGCTTGCATTTTTGGAGAATATTTAGAACTTGTCCCAATATTAATCTGATTATAATTAGTATTAAATCCGAAACTTTGATAACCCAATAACCAGTAAATTCCCAAACAAGAAACTGAAGCTAAAGATAAATGAATGGGTTGAATTTTACTAGCAACACGACGATAATCGACTCTAGAAGCTAATCCAAATATTCCACCAAGAATAAAACCCAATTTCCAACTACCAATTGACTTTCCAAAAGTGCTAACAAGGCATATTTTATCAGTATTGGGAGAAACTAAACTGCATGGAACAGAAGCAACTCCATAGCTCAAAGCAATCGAACCCGCAACACCAATTAATCCGGAAATAAAGACTCTTCCTAACATATTACCGACCTGCTAAATATTGCTGCAAGTAGGGACTAGGATTAATCGGTTTATCGTTAACTCGAATCTCAAAATGCAAATGTGGTGCAGTGGACATTCCCGTACTTCCTACTGCTGCAATGATTTGTCCCCGTACAACCTGCTGTCCTTCTCGTACATAAAGTTTGCTTGCGTGACCGTATAGTGTGGATTTTTCCCCTCCATGATTCACAATTACAGCGTTACCATACCCACCCCTTTTCCCTGCAAACTCAACTCTTCCTGGAGCCATAGCATAAATTGGACTACCCATCGCAGCACCAAAATCGATACCAGTATGGAATCTGCGTCCTCCAGTAATTGGATGTATCCTCCAACCAAATCCACTCGTTATGGGTGTACCTTTTGCTGTAGGGAAAGCTATTTGACTGTTGCTCAAGTCAGTCTTAATGCTTGTATTGCTTGCACCAATTAGGTTTTGGAGTGATTTGACCAAATATTGAGATTCAACCCACGAGGAGATTTGGGGGATGGCATCATCTCAATAGTTGTGCGAGTTGAATCCTCAAGAGTAGTGCGAATCGGAGTACGTTTGACTGCCGCAACAACGTTGAGCGAACACAAAGCGATACAAATTATGGCAGCAGCAAACTTAACATACATGATGCATTTCCTCAATCTTGGGAATTTTGCTTATTTTGTAGTTTTGGAGGTCGAACTGTTTCTTTCATCCCTTGTAAATACAGCTTTCGTTCTTGTTCTTGTTGCTTGATTTGTTCGCGAATTTCTCGGACACGAGCGAGTTGTTCAACTGGATCGGAATATCCACGGGTACGTAACAACTGCGCTTGAGCCAGAGAGTACGGTTCTTGAGCATTGCGAATTTGAATCAGCATTTGGTTCAAATCCACCGATGGTTGGGATTCCAGGTTTTGCGCGTAATCGATCGCCTCTAATTTCCCCAATACCATCACCGCAGCTGCACCTGTCGAAATCTTCTCTTCAACCTTCGTCCCGTCGGTTTTGCGATATCCCCAGTAAAAAGAGTCGTTCCCAGAAGCTGCTTCCAATAAGACATCCAGAGAATTGAACTTAACTATCTCTAGTGCAGGCATATAGTGCAGTCGATAAAACCCTGACTTATCATCGCTTTGCATCTTTGCAATTTCCCCCTTCAACTGCTGTCCCCACAATGCTGCTGCTAATTGTCGCCAACCTGTTAGTGTCGGTGTTCCTTCAGATGAATAACTTGCCAACTGATTGATGTTGTAATCGGTGCGAGATAATTTTTCTAGGTATACTTCTCGGAGTTGGGAAACTTGAGCTTTGGCTTTTTGCACTTCACTCGATTGGTTTGCTGGGATTTGTTGTTTCCAGCCCACCGTCAAAGCCACTATCCCAATCAGAGAAACCGCTCCAACCGTCGCGCAGGTCGTCAGTAAAGGTACATTGACCTTTTTTCGCAATGGCTGTTTGTTGTCCCGCAACGGTTTAGCACTAAACATTACCAAACCTCACCCGTGTTATCTACTACCAAATATAGATGGGGAGGTTTATTGAGTTCACAAGCGATCGCAATCCCCGCACCACCAACAATTATCCCAGTCAGCAGCAATAAAGGATGTAGGGCAAGAGTTGCACCAACTCCCATCAATTGACCAACCATCCCAGAAACGCCCAAATTCATTAGTAATCCACCTGCTGTATTCACCAAAAAATCAAATGCTGCGTTCATTCTCACCCCGTATCCAAATTACTAAAAGTGCCAAAATTAACCCAATTATTTCGCCTATCCCCACTCCAATCAAAATCGATTGAATACTGGTAATTTCCTGTTTATCTTGCGTTGGAGGAATTGCAATCCACGTTCCAACTACCGTACCTGCAACAACTGAAAGAAAATTTATACCCACCGCAAGAGTCGATGTTTTTCGCAAAGTCAGTAAACTTTCATCTCGAAACTGGTAGCAGATAGGTAGCATTTGAGCCACTACTTCTTCGGAGATTGCCCGGTTTTCGTCTGCGAGGACTTCAATTGCTTCAACTGCGAACCGCGAACCGCGAATTGCGAATTGTTTTCTCCCCAGTTGACTTTGGCGAAAAAATCGTTATCTATCCGCGAATTTATACGTTCTTGGGCTTGAGTATATTCGTCTGCGGTTAAATTACTCCCAGTTCCGTTAAAGACAAATTCTTCCAAAGCGAGTGTCGAACTTTCCAGCACCACCTTATGACGCAGTTCCCCTAGCTGAGTACCGCGATGGGTGTCTTGGTAAAGCATTCCCACAAAACTATCTGCTGCTGCGGTTTCTGGATCGACTCCAAAGCGTTGTTTGATGTACTCGCGTTTGTTAAAACTGCGATCGCACTGCGACTCGGAATGGGTATCGCGCATCTCAATTAAATGTTGTGCAGCTTCCTCCAAGGAAATACCTTCACGGTTTGCAACTTCTTTGAGTTGGACAAGTTGCTGTTCAACTGTCTCATCAACAGTATCGTTTACTTTGACAGATAAACTCAAAGACTGACAGATATTGCGAACCACTTCAGGCGATACTTGTAACTGTTGTGCTAGCTGATTTATATGCTTCATGACATTCAATCCTTTTGATTACTACTTGGACAATTTCGTTTGCTTGCTCTTCATCAGAAATATGTTTGGTCAAAAAGTCATACAGGGTCATATTATTGACTTTTTGTAAATAACAATCCAAACCACCCGCAGGAATTACTTGCTGCAAATATTCCTTAAATGTTAACCGCCGAATTTTGACAGCCACGTAAAAAATATCAGCTATTTCAACAGTCGAGCCATCAAAATATCCACCCCGCTTTTTGGGTTTGATTATTCCTGCAAAGGGATACCAGCGCTGTAATGCAGCAATTGAAATTCCATATCTTTGGGCAAGTTTTTTTTGCGTGTAGATAACATTTTCACATATCATTTATCTCAATTCCGACTGAGTACAATCATCAATTACAAGGAGGAAAAACTCAAGTTTCACTGGATGACTTGTGAATTAATTTTTAATGCACAATCTCTGTCGATTTTCTTCATCTCTAGCTCAACTTTAGTTGAGTGAACTTTTTATTTGATTCAACAATTGCCACGTTATATATTACTTATAGGTATTGCAACTATACTTTCAGATAAAATTCGCCAAATGACAAAGATTTTCTGACTGGCAAGAGGTAGTTTAATTGCAACACTACGAGCAAAAGAAAAAATATTCGCAAATAAAAATCCCTACTAAAAAGTAGGGAAAAAATAATAAACAATAATTATGATTTTTGTTTTTACAGTGAACTTGTAAACTCACCTAACGAGTTGAGAATTTGTTCGCGGTGGAAATCAGCGCAACTTCTTGATGTTTCAGCAATTAAAGTGTAAATGGCAGGAGTCGGTTTTTTAGTTGCCACTAAATATCCTAATGTCTTGATGTAGCTATCAGCAGGATAGCAAGCAGATAATTTTTTAACTTCTTCTGATTCTCCTTGTGAGTAAAAAGCAAGCGCTGACTTCTGCTGCTCATTTAGCGGTTCCCCCAATAAACCAAGAATTTTCTGATTATATTTTGCAATTTGTTCTGGAGTTGGTGATTTCGTTGGTGATTGTGCAACTGTCATAAATTATTTATATCCAGGTTTCAAAATTTTCTGCTTCTACTTGAGGAGCGTAGAGCTTGTCCCAATTGCGGTCTAAATGTTCCTTTACAATCCGCGAAACAAACCCAATCGCACCATCGCGATCATAATAAACTACTATTTTTAATAGTACCTGGAATAAGCAGCGAGAAATTATTCGCCTCTTAGTAAAGCGAGTTAATTTAGATAAAGGACAGGTAAATGTGGTTTTTCCCATAGAGGGAGTTTCTTGGGAAAAAAGTCTAAATCAGAAAGTTTGCTCTCTTGTAAAAAGTAAACAACTACATAAAGAGATTAACCACATATCTCAAGGAGTAATAAATATCCTCCATCAGTACTTAAACCTCCTTGTCGCTTGGCTTTGACGTAAACGCTGCAACGTCGATTCCTTCACCTTCCAGCCACTCGCTGATTAGATTTTCTAGAGTTTCTGACTGTGTTAGCTCCCTTGCAGTACAAGTAGTCTTAAACGCAATTGCTAGGTTTTTCGGTATATATCCTGAAACCTGTGCGTAGTCACCTTTCCCTCGTTTACCCCTTTCGTTTTTGCCGTGCATTTAATCATGAACATTAGTTCTTTGATTAAATAGTGCCACGACAATAATAAAAAA
>NZ_NTFS01000037.1 GCF_002289455.1 Brunnivagina elsteri CCALA 953 | reverse complement strand
TTCTCGTCCCCTTCCCCCGGTGGAAATTGTGGATATGCGGCAGGAGTTACAGCAGGGCAATAAATCCATCTTTAGTAGGTCACTGCAAGATGCATTAATTCAACTCCAAGAAGAAAAAAAACAAGGTATCTTATTTATCCATCGTCGCGGACATAGTAGCTTTGTTTCTTGTCGTAGTTGTGGCTATGTGATGGAATGCCCCCACTGTGATGTCTCCCTTTCCTATCACCAAACTGAAGCTGGGGCACCCCAACTATTGCGCTGTCATTATTGCAACTACACTGTATCCCATCCTCGTAATTGCCCTGAGTGTGGTTCACCCTATTTCAAATTTTTTGGTAGCGGTACACAGAAAGTTGCCCAGGAATTAGCGCGGGAACTTCCCGAATTGCGGGTAATTCGTTTTGATAGCGATACCACCCGCACCAGAGGAGCGCACCGCAACCTATTGACCAAGTTTGTGAATGGGGAAGCCGATATTTTACTGGGTACGCAAATGCTCACCAAAGGTTTAGATTTGCCCCAAGTGACTCTAGTTGGGGTCATTGCTGCCGATGGATTATTACATCTATCAGATTACCGTGCCAGCGAACGGGCATTTCAAACCCTTACCCAGGTTGCAGGAAGGGCAGGACGAGGTGAAGACCCTGGTAGGGTGATTGTACAGACCTATACCCCAGAACACCCCGTAATCGAATCGGTGCGATCGCATGATTATGCAACTTTTACGGGGAATGAATTAACACAGCGTCAAGCACTTAATTATCCGCCCTACGGTAGATTGATTTTACTGCGATTAAGTAGTATGGATATGACAGAAGTGGCGAATGCTGCGGAGATGATAGCCGTATTTTTACGCAGTGGGGAAGGATATGAGATACTTGGACCAGCACCAGCTAGTATTATGCGGGTTGCGAATAGATTTCGCTGGCAGATTTTGTTGAAGTTTGCCCCGGATGCTTTACCGCATTTACCCGATTGGCAAGATGTCAGGGAGATTTGCCCGGATTCGGTGAGCTTGACAATCGATGTTGATCCTTTGAATATTATGTAGGAATTATGTAGGACAACTCTAATTAAGGAACCTGGATTTATTAACTTACAATTATTTGTAGCGACTGTCTTAGTCGTCAAGCGATCGCGTAACCCAACATGAGATTACATAAATGCAAGAGTTGTACTTTATTTAATCCACATTCCTAAGTGGGTAATCAACATTGGACAATTATCTGTTTAAGTTCACCTCCGTTTAATTCATTTTGATACTTATACTTTCATGATTAGAGGTAGATTTATGCTTCGCACATTGTTCAACAAGTATCTTGAGTCTCGTCCTTGTCTAACAGCTTTTAACGATTCAGAAAATAAACAACCTCGACAAAATACTCATTTTATATTGTTTCCTGGTAACCGTTGGTTTAACATTACTCTAAACCAAATTATGGCTCGACCTGAATGGTACAAAGGGGTTCTTCACAATCATCCTTGGTTCAATATTAGTCTCATTTTGAAGGGTGGGTACTGGGAGAAAACAGAAAAGGAAGTGAAATGGTACAAACCAGGTTCTATTATTGTGCGCTCTGCGAATAAATACCATTCCATTTGGATTGAAGATAGTCAAGATGCTTGGACTTTATTTCTCCACGGACCTATTAAGAAAGGGTTTGATTTTATGCAAGATGGGGAGACTGTGACAGTTGAGCAATTGGGAATGAAGCCTGCTAAATATATACGTTAGGAAACTAATGTCAGGTTTTCTTCATCATTGTCGGTTAACTAGATATGATAGTAAATAAATAAGTAATAGCAGCAACAACAAATATAAATTGCGTGTTGTATTTTGTGCTTTTTGCCAAATTTGTCGATAGGAAAGTTGATGATTTTGCAATAGAAAAAATGATGGAGGACTATATATAAAAGGTAGTACCCGACTCAATCCTAACCGGATAAAAAAGTTAATACTCCACAAAAACGTAAATCCTGTACTTGGTGAAGGAAAAAGTTTCATTGTAAATTGGTCGGAATTCGATGCATCGCATTTGTTGAGAGTACTACGAACAATTGAACCAATACCATCACAACCTAATAAAAACTGTGGTGAAAATTTAATTATTTCTTTACCATTAATTTGCGTAATCACTTCTAAATTTTCGACTTCATCACTCGTATTCACTATCTGACGAATTTCGATACATTTAGCATTAAAAAGCACTGTGATTTTGCCTTGCCAGTTTCGTTGAACTTCATTATCAAGTAAGCTAACAAATGCACGTCGGGGAATCCAGTATGCAGCTTTTCTATTTGGGTCTACAACAGGTACTTTTGACGTTTTAGAACTACCATCAGCTTTAACCAGGGTTAAGTGAAATTCCGTACTAGGAACACTAATTTGTGATAATTCCTCTGTTAACCCAAGTAAATCAGTTAAATCCTGACCTCGACCATCGATTAGATAATTGAAAGACTTATCCTGTTCATAATAATCTGAAGCTATGCATTGTTCAAGGACAGTAATGTTTGTCCAACCTCGTTTTGCCAGCACTAATGCTGTTGCCAGTCCTGCTGGTCCTCCCCCGACAATCAATACATTATCACCTGCGCGATCGCTTTGATTCAGCATAATTATTTTTCTTGGAGTTTGGCTTAAGTGTCACCTTAAGTGTCACCTTAAATATACATTTATATGTTCCTCTGGAAGTCTATACTTGAGATATAGTTTATTTTTGGAGAATTTTACCCCGACACAAAACATACTTTATGAGCTATTGCTGGGGAATTAAAAAGAACAAAATTTGTGAATTGATTCTGAATTATGTATTATTTTTGATTTTTTTTTGAAAAAGTGTTTTTTTCTTACCTTGAATTAAGCAGAAAAACATGCTTTATGGATAAAGAGGAACAAAAATTGATATTTATTTATGAGTTTAACTAAATCAAACATTTCAGATGTGCAATTTGTGAAAATACGCTGTAATACGGATAGTCAAACTTGTTATTTTGAAGCAATGGGTACTATGTATGCTCACCCATTAGATGGAGATGAACCCGTTCATTTGTTCGATTTTCTGGGTGTTGATATATCCCGTTGTGTTCAAGATAAAACAACCTTGCAGTGGACTCTAGTAAGTCGTAAAATCACACTTTACCTAGACCCGGTAACAGGGGAAGTATTGAAGCAATGGTACAATCCTTGGAGTCATGAGACGTTGAACGTAATGCATCGTCAATATGATTATCAGGAATTTCCGATCTCCCACCAAATCAAAGCTGATATAGCACCTGAAATTTCTGCTGTTTCTCTAGATTTCAATTGGAAAATACCAAATCTCTTGGCAGAAAATCCGAAATTTGCCGATTATTCACCTGAAAAACATATTCAGTCTTCTGATTCCTACAAATTCATTTTCCCAACTAAACTACTAATCGAAGAAACTACGAAAATTGAAAGCGATCGCACAGTTTGTTTATCCTATTTTCGCATGGGTCCGTGGGAACCTTGGATGAAAATGAAGGGTAAACCTGGTTTTTTGGTTTTAAATTATACAGGTGCGAAAACAAGCGATTTTGGGATACTAAATCCAATCCTAAAAACTCTAATTTCTGAGCGTATGCCATTATACATGGAAGCCCCAGCTTATCGGTTAGACCGGGCGATCGCAACTAGTTGGACTCGTTTTGAGGAGCAATTTGATGCCTATTTGCGTGGTGAAGAATTTCCGCTTCCAGCACCAATTGTTGATGAACCTGGTTTGAGATAATTAAATAGTGCGATCGTATTTGGGATGAAGCTGTGCGATCGTATTTGGTATGAAGCTGTACGATCGCATTCCTCATTAAGATTTTACTGTTTAACGTTCCCGCTCATGGGTTGGGCGATCGCACATTATCTCCGGACAAATACTTGTTTTTGAACGCATCTGCAACCTCTTCAGGAGTGGGTGGCTCACCATTGTTGTGAACAAACAACATCTCCAATGTGGCAATGTATGCTTTACCAAATGCTGTAGTGAGAGCGGCTGCTGTACCTGCTGCGATAAAACCTCCAGCTATAGACCCAATACCAGGAATAAACTTGAGAAAATTTGACACAATTATCCGTCCTACAAGCGTTCCACCCGCTCCAGCAATAAGACCACCTACTACAGTGCTGAGAAAACTTTTATCAATCGATAAACCAAAGGTTGCTGATATACCGGCAAGCATTGTAACTTGAATCGGGACAATAGCAATAGCGTCAGAGAACGGAATTGGTGCAGCCGCAATTCCTCCAGCACTAAGTGCTGCTGCTGCTACGATTGCATGAGATTGTGTTTTTTTTAGTTCAATATCTACTTTTTGAGCAGCCACAAAAGCTCTTTTTAGTCCTTCTGGGACAGTTTCCATCGTCAACTTCACAAGGTCTTGAAGCCCCATTACTGGAAGAACGGGTCCTTCATCTAGCTCTTCCTCAATCGCTCGAACTCGGACTACATTCGTTACTGACGAAAGTATTTGCTGAACCGCAGAGCGAAAACCTTTGTCAGACCTTGCTTTGGTAACAACAGCAATAACGGGCATATATTCTGCCAGCATTTTGACAAGTTCTTCTTCTGCTGGCTCAACACGGCGAAAGTCTTCAGCTATGCAAATCCAAGCAACATGGATATGTTGTTTCTGGTCAGGGTTGCTAGCACGTTCACTAACTATTGATCGCAGTTTACTTACCGTTTCATGAAAAGCTGCCATCTCAAGCCCACGAGTATCAAAGATGGAAAGAGGGACACCCTCTTTTTTATATTCTCTTGTATTTTCAGTAACTGGACGACCTTGACCAGTAGTTGCAAAATTACCCTGAAATACTGAGTTAATAAGCGTACTTTTACCAACGCCTGTACGACCAGTAATCAAGATATTGACATGACCACGTTCTCTTAACGCTTCACGTAAAGCATTTTTAACCACATTCTCAAAATTGAAGTCTTCAGTCATTAGATAATTCCTGCTCTAAAAGATTATGGATTGCCTTTATTGAAATTATTCCCAATTGAGGATGAATGATAACAAGCAATGCTAATCATCTAAAATTCTAGACACCAAACGACAATCTGACGCTACCGTCCTAGCTCAGGAACAAAGCCAGCTAACTATTTATTGTACGGAAACTTTCTGTATAATCTTTTTCTCAATGACGATATATTAAGCATTATGGGCAACTCATGTCACGATATAAAGAAATTTTCTGCATAACACTCATATTTAGGATATTAAACAGAACTTTTCCCTATAACCACCCTTCACGAGAGGATTATATGGAATGTGTATCGCAATAATTGACATTCCAATGAGGTTACTTCATGCGATCGCAAATGGCATCGGAATTGTTTAATATATTTGGGACTGCTATACTTGTACAATAAACTGTACAAGTATGAAACAGATGAAAGTGGTGTCTTTTAGCGAAGCAAGAAATAACCTCAAGGCTGTTTTAGACCGAGTGGTGGAAGATGCCGACTATACCATCATCACCAGACGAGATGCAGAGGATTCTGTGGTGATGTCCCTGGAGCTATTTAATAGTTTGCTGGAGACGGTACATTTACTCAAATCTCCCGCCAATGCTGCCCATTTAGAGCGTTCGATTGCTCAGTTCAAGCAAGGGAAGGTGGTGGAGCGAAATTTGTTAGATGACTAGGAAGTTAGCATGGACTGATGAGGCTTGGCAAGATTACTTATATTGGCAAGGGCAGGACAAGAAAACCTTAAAACGAATTAATAAGCTGATTGAGGCAACTATGCGACTACCGCTTGAGGGGATCGGGAAACCGGAAGCACTCAGGGAGAATCTGGCTGGCTTTTGGTCGCGGCGAATTGATGATATGAATCGGTTAGTTTATGCGGTGGATGATGGGTATTTGACGATTATTGCTTGTCGATACCACTATTCTGATTGATATTTTGCGATCGCTTGAGGGTTGAGTTGAACTTGGAAATCGAAATAATTGATATTTTTACCATATCATGCATTGAGTTTGCCCAGCCTTTTCCATACAAACCACATGATGGCTAACATGCATACAATCTCAATCGTTGCAAAAAAGAAGTAAGAGTAGGTTGCACTGCCACCTCCCACAACAAAAAGGGTGGTCAAAATTAATGCAAGGGTATTAAGCAAGCGACTGCTTCTATCAGATAAGACGAGGCAAAGAAATATCATCACTAGAGGAATCTCAATGAAGATTGAGAAGACAAGAAGTAACCCTGGTGTGACTGGGAAACCGAAGGAACCATCAATAATCTTCTCTAAAGTACCAGGGTGTATAAAACCAACTATGTCGGCAAAAGCGATGTTAAACATAACAACCGTCCACAGTGCTGAAAGCTTAACTCTTGTTATATCCATTTATTATGACCTCACAAGCAAATAAATTAAGTACATAAACTCATAAAAAAGTATAAAAATAGACTTTAAGAATCTTCGTGCTAAAATCACATAACGCCGCGATAACCGACATTTTAAAGTGTGTGGTAGCACAACAGTAGTATGATTTAGGATTTACAGTTAATTTTAGGATATTAAACAGAACTTTTCCGTATAACATCCCTACTTAGAGTAAGCCACAAAATGAATGATCCTGTGTTGTCATGCTGAGGAACGAAGCATCTACGCGAGATTCTAGCCTGCGGCAACGCGAAGCGCGTACGTTCCTCAGAATGACATTGGGCATTTCTTTCTGTGGAGTTCTCTTAGAGTATTAAACAGCATTTTCTGTATAACATCCTATGGAACAAACACCTAACCTTCAGCTTTTTTTGGTAATAATGTCCATTAAGCAACCTTCTTGTTAATCGATTGCGATTTTGATGGGAATTTCAATCATAAATTCCGTTCCTTTTCCCAATTGGGAATTGCAGTAAAGTTTTCCCTGATGGGTTTCCCGAATAATGCGATCGCAAATCGACATACCCATTCCCGTACCTTTACCTACGGGTTTGGTAGTAAAGAAAGGATCGAAAATGCGCGATCGAATTTCCTCTGTCATTCCCGAACCATTATCAGATATGGAAATTTGCACGTATTCATTTTGTTGATTTTCTTGATTATTAATGACTGTAGTTTTGATATTAATAATTGGTTCTGGGTGATTGTGGATATTTTTCTCCAACTCGTCGATTGCATTGGCTAATATATTCATAAAAACTTGATTTAATTGACCGGAATAACATTCGATTGTTGGTAGGTTTCCGTAACTTTTAATTACCCTAATTGGAGGGGAAATTGCTGTTCCTTTGATACGATGATTTAAAATCATCAAAGTACTGTCAATTCCTTCATGAATATCTACAGCTTTAATTTCGGCTTCATCGAGACGGGAAAAATTGCGTAAAGATAAAACAATTTCCCGAATCCTTTCTGTTCCCACTTGCATCGAATTTATTAATTTGGGTAAATCCTCAAGGACAAAATTTAAATCGATAATTTTGATATGTTCCTCAACTGCTTGAGGTGGTTGGGGAAAATATTCTTGGTAAAGCCTAATTAACTCCAGTAAATCTAAAATATAGTCCCTTGCGGGGGCTAAATTACTATGGATAAAACCCACAGGATTATTGATTTCATGGGCAATACCTGCAACTAGTTGTCCCAAAGATGACATTTTTTCACTGTGAAGTAGCTGGGTTTGGGTATTTTGTAATTCCTTCAGAGTTAATTCGAGTTCCGATGCAGATTTTTTTAAAGCAGATTGAGTGCGATCGCGTTCGATTTCCCCAGAAACTCTAGCAGCAAATATACGCAAAATTGACTCTTCTACTTGAGAAAATTCTGACAATGGTTTGGTATCCATAATCCCCATAGTTCCCAAATTATTTCCCCATTTGTCCTTAATAGCAATGCCCATATAACTCTCTACTTCCAAAATTGCTACAGTAGAAGCATGGGGAAATTTCTTTGCTAAGGAATCGGGAAATAGATTAAAACCACTTTTTAATACCTCACCACAGGGAGTTCCCAATAATTCAAATTCACTATTTTCAGCAAATCCATTTCCTTGCCATAAAGCAATTATTTTGGTTTTATTTCCGGTTTCATCGACTTCGGTAATAAATCCATATTTCACTTTTAAAACCTGAGCTAAACTACGAGTACAACTGCGAAAAAAATTCTCTCCTGTTGCCGATGCCGTACCTTCGACAATTAATCGTAAAGCTTCTTCTCGACGTTCAATTTTGAATAGGACACTTTCCAATTCCTCAGTTTTCTGTTCCAGTAATAATTGAGATAATTGTGATTCTTGAATTACCTTTCTGAGTAATGCCTCTTTTTTTTGATTTACTTCTTCTAATTGAAATTGTTCGCGCTCGACACTCTCAATTTTTTTGCGGAGAATGCGATTTTCCTTTTTCAGTGCTGTAATGCAATAAACTTGTTCTAAGTCGGACATTTTGCTTACCTTGTGCCAATTAGTAACACTACAAAAGTTTCATTGTGATATAGGGATTCTGAATTTTTCTGCATTGGTGCGATTTCCCCGTAGGTATAGAAGCCACAACAAGAAATATCTGATAAATGGGATTTTAATTTTAAATATTCTGTTTTTGTCTGCGTTCCTAAAAAATTTCTTCTCGCAGTACAGGAAAACAATAATGCTGCCGTTGCTTTTTCTCCAGAATACATTTCTAAAGCTTGGGAAATAGCACTTTCAACCGCTACGAAAATTTCATCTCTGGTAGCTTCTGCTATTTGTACCACAGCATTTTCAGGAACATCTGCAAAGAAGCTAATACTACCAACTTCTAAATTACAAGTTCCATTCATTTCTCGAATATAAAAATCATCTTTTCCTGATTCAAATACAGCCAAGGGATAATCACAACAAGGAAGCATTCCCCTCAAGTAATTTTGATAAAAATCAACTGCGGTTTTACCGTCAATTTCATAAACAATATTCCCTTGGGATTTTGTTACCTTGGCAGCTTTACTAACTGGTTTCCAACCGCTACAAACTCCATGAGAAAATATTAAATCGCCAGCAAATAATAAAATTGGAACGCTATCACTGGTGACTTCACGATTGAAAAATTGATAGGTTTGTTTGAAATTGAATCTATCTCCCGTCAACCCACCAAAGATGGGAAAATTTGTTCCCAAAGCTTGCTTTAAACCATTTAAAATTCCTAACCCACTTGTTGTTAAACTTTCGGGGGTTGTCAAACAAAGCTTTGGTTCCTTGGTAATATTCAACCTTGCTTGCTCTACAGCTGCATTGGTAACTAAATTTGGATTTTTGGAAACTCCCCTACCTATACCTGTCGTGATTTCAATCTCATCGCTGCAAAACACCATCAACGTCAGAGAATCTTGTTGATATTCCAATATCGATGACATCTCACCATCGGTTGTCCCCCCAATTAAAGCTATTCCCGGAAAAGCACCTTGAATTTCATCGAGAATTAAAACATGCTCAAAATCGATCGCAGCAAACAAAATACCTGCTTTCGGTAAATTTTCACCCAGGGAAGTGCGACATTGGGTAATTACCTCAGCAACAGCACAACGGGAATCGGGGTCATTGCTATGTCCCACTCCAACCTGTAACATAATATCTTCCTTCTATTTGTAGTAGATTCATGCATATTCATATTTATATTTCCCAAAAGGATACTGAATCTATCTAAAATAGCTACTAAATATCCAAAAATATACTTCCTACTGCCATATTCTTATTTAGCTTGCAGTTTTACCTAAATCGATTTGAAAACGATTAACTTAGAGATGGAAAGATAATCGACAGATTTCAAAAACATCTACCATTTCGCGATTTTCCCCATATCATATGTTGGGTTTCGCAAAGCCTTTCATTCGCAAGCTTTATTTTCAACTCAATTTTGACCCTCATGAATGCTGGGTTTATTTGTCGTGTTTTTTTGATTATTTGTTTTGCCTCCACGAGTAAACAGAGAGACTGGGGGAAATTCGGTGGCGAAGCGGAGTGCCAGGGACGGGCTACACTTTTTATACTGCCACTCGACAAATCCTCATGCCCGTTCCTGGTCGCGGCAACTTGCTCAAAATCTTTTTTTGCGATCGCTTGACGACTAAGACAGTCGCTACAATACAATTACTAAGATTTACTTTCCTCAGCTTTCTTTTGTGCTGCTTGACTATATTGCCGATATAACTTAGTTCTAATCTGCGCTTCTTGATAACGACTATGACTAGGTGGAACCTTACCCATTAAATCCGAAGCTCTTTGCCAGTTAGCAGCTAATTCTAACCACTGAGTCGAAGTTTTTGCTTTTTGACCAATTCCCGACGCTTCATTGGCAATTCTCACCGCATTAACAAAATAGTCCTGGTTTCCCGTAGTACTACTTTGATTTGTATCTACTGATGACTTTTCTGGCTGTAACTGATTCGTACCTTGGGTTTCTAAAGACTTGGTTAATGGCACAAGTGATGGAGCATTTTTAAAGCGATCGCCTACTAAAACATATAGAGCTGTACCCATCATTCCAAAAAGAATGCATATACTAGCAGCAAGCAATATCCATCCCCAGACAGAACTTTTTGGATTATTTCTATTAGTAATTACTATCGGATGTGAAGGACTTACCTTCGGTGAATGGCTTCTTGCTGACTCTATTCTTCTGTCTTGTAAATCTTTAATAAATTGTTGCAAAAAACTAAGTTTTTCTAAAACAATTTCCTCTGACCAAAGTAATTGATTCTCAGAATCGCGGTAAATTTCCTCTAGCCAAAGTAATTGTTGCTCGCGAACAATACGACAGTTTATATTGACTCTGTGAATGTTTCGCGGTGCGATTGATTTAAGAATTTGATGTATTTTTTCTACTAAAATCGTTCTCTCAAGCTGCTCTTCGGTGTTAGCCTCGCAAAGCAACTGCAACACACTATTATCAAATACTGCCCTAGTTCTGACACCAGAATCTGCCAGTCTTTCATTAAGCACCTGAATGATTGCTGCAACACTGCCTTGTTGAGCTTGCCAGAAAATATCGTTAATCCTGTCTACCATCATTGGGGTTTTAGTTATAGCCCTTCTACCCTAAGTTGTTGACAAATAAGTAAAATTAAAGCTTGTGTTTTAAACAACAAAAGCCTGTTCTTCGATTGTATGGGTAAAAGACGATGTTGCCAAATTAAAGAATAAAGTTAACCTTTTTCCCGCTTTAACGAAGAATTGCGATCGCTGGAAGCAACCCAAAAATAAACCAACAGTAACGTTATCCCTGTCACAGGTAATCCAAATCGCAAATGTTCCCAAAATGTCAATCGATATCCTAAATCTGCTACTGCTGCTTCCACAACATGATATTGAGCTTTTCGCACTTTTGGGTTGAACGCACTTCTGGATACAATAGCCACAGTAAAATAATTTTAATTGCCATGCCCGCTACAGCAATTGGTAGCAAAGCTTTGAGAAAATCAAGATAGCCAATACCGGAAAACCAACCAATCAGAATATTTTGGGGATATTTTTACCCTCTAAAAAGGCTGAAAGTGAACAGTCTAGCCAATGCCTAACCCCAGATACGTTAATCCTAATATGCGATAGGTTGCAAATTTGAGGAAAATCACTATTTACCAATGTAATATTTATCACTTTTATTTCTCGAAATCAGTAGCACAACTCACTTTTTGCCACCTAGAATTCCGATAATATCCGCTTAGTTCACCTATTTTGTCACATCCGGGAACCTATCTAAGAGTATTACCTTCTTTTGTGAATGGAGAATTCTTAGATAATTAATTGAGCATTAATACTTAATATAGGTATTACTCTATGCTAACCCCAGATATTCTCTATAGAAAAAATTGTAAATGTTGGGTAAATATCTGTCCAAAGGCAGATGTCTTTATTAGAATCTTAAATAGGTCAAGTTATCGACAAGATATTAGCACCTGACTACCGATCGCCAGGAATTTGCGATTAACTGGAGTAGATAGTAAGTGGACTTTAATTCGGGTCGCTACCGTTTTAGGCTTTACGCTGTACGCTGCTTATTGCATCATGGCTCCTAGCCAGTTTCTTCCGGGAGAGATAGTTAAGCATTAATTAAGTCGTAGATACATATCATCGACAAACAATAACAACCAGTTCAAAACCCTCAAGAAGAGAGTGGAGTGAACCATGAAGGTATTTAGAAATACTGGTAAAAAGATTTTTTTCGCAAGCTGGGTATCTCTCGATCGCGCAGAAGTCAATGACGAAGCCAACGATAAAAGCTTTGCTCAACAGAATCAGACTTTCAATAGAGCCAGACGTGATGTCCTGAAGCCGTTGCGGAACTGGATAGACAATATTCAAATTCGCGATCGCACTTTTGCCCATCAGCTTTGTAAATCGATCCCCGCACAATGTCCGTTTGAACGTGACGTTAATTTATTCGGCAAAACCCTGTTCCACATTCCGCCAATGTGCAAGCTGAACCCGTTGTATGACGAGGTTGTTGGTTTGCGGTTTCGGGCTTTGTGCTACCTTGCTGATGATTGCGGCGAGGATATATCACAATATTGTTAATTGTTTATGGGTAGTTGTTGGTAGTGAAAAATCGACTACTAATACCAATAAAATAACCCCTAATACCAATAAAATAACCCCACCGCCTGTGGCACCTCCCCTTACCAAGGGGAGGTATGGGGAGAGGGGATAATGTGTAGCCTCACATTATTTGATATAACTACTAACTTTTCTTCCACCTTTGAATCGTTTTTTGGGCTGCATCGTAAGCGGGGGTTCCTTCGGGAACTAGGGTAGCTGTACCAATAGCTGCTTTCTTTTCCCCATTAGCGGCGCGCTTTTTGGCGATATTAAGTATTTCTTTGCTCCATTTATCGATGGATTTTTGAGCAATATCAAAGCCCGGTTCACCTTTAGAAACTTTTTTGGCGACTTCGATCGCACGGTTGTAAGTTGATGCTTGTCCGGGTTGGATTAAACCTGTGGCTGCTTCCACAAGTGTTTTGTTACTTAAATACTGTTTTGCTTGCTGTCGCCATTGGGTGATGGCTGTTTTTGCTTTGGGATGGAGTGGTTCCGACTCGTTAATTAACTGAGCTGCGGCTATGGCTGAAGAATATTGACGTTTTTTGGCGCGTTGATTTGCCAATTCATAAATCATGCTGTTCCAAACTTGGATATTTACCTGTGCCTCCCCATAACGCTCCTCACTGGGCTTAACTTTTCGTGCAGATGCGATCGCAAATTTTAAGTCGCTGGCTTGATTTGGACTCAGGGATAATTTGTCTAACTTAGATAATGCTTGTTTTCGGCTTTGGGTGTCGGAACTGTCCAAAACTGAGGCTGTTGCCGTTGTTGTTGGTGTTGGTGTGGTTTGATTGACAACAGATGAATCAGCAGGTGGATTAACTGGAGTTGGACTAACTGGAGTTGGATTAACTGGAGTTGGATTAACTGAAGGTGAATTACTGGGAGTTGGTTTCACCTGTTGAATTGGTGGCTGAGTCGCTGGTATCTTTGGTGCAACCGTATTTGGAGGAGTACTGGGAATAGTTTGCACAAATGATGATTCGTCGGGGTTTTGCGGCACTGAGTATGTTTCTTCGACCCTGGAATCAGCATTATGGCGAAAAATCAAAATAACTATCATCCCTAAAAGCAAGGTCATGCTACCACCCCAGAGTAGTACCTGCATCCAAAAAGGAAGCCCAGTATTTGTTTCCTGGCTTGTAGTATTTATTTTTGGAATGCCGGAAATGGGTTGGGAAATTTCTACCTTTGCTTTTGCGGGGGGAAGTGAAGGGGGTAACGAACGTTGGCTTGGTTGTTTGATCCCCGAATTGATCCCCGGATTAATACCTGGATCAACATCTGGATTAACATAACCTTGTCGTCCGAAACTAGTCGCGGCAGGATTGTTAATTAACTGCGAATAATTACTAGAATTTGTTTGTGGGTAACTATTCGAGTTGAGATGTGAGTAATTATTACTAGGAACATTTTCTTCAACAGAAGGAGATGGGTTTGGCGAAGCCCCGCCGAAGGCGTTCGCTCTCGCAAAGATTTCTTCGGAAACTACTATTGCAGCAGCATCCATATCGTTTTCAAATTCAGAGTTTCCCAAAATTACCTGCTTGCTTGAAATAATAACAGTTACAGGGTTTTGCGTTGGTCGCCAGTAGTACTGACATAATTCTGGTGTCCTAACGCTAAGATAGGCTTCTAACTCGCCCAAAGTTTTACCATTATCCGAACTCAGCGCTTCCAATAGCGCTGCTGTAAAAAAGCCATGTCCGAGTTCGGTGCTTTCATATGAAAATTGTTCGGGTTGACAAGAGAGAATCAAAGGAACTTCTAATTCCTGTGCCAGTTCAATGATTTCTTGCCCAACAAATGTATCCAGTCCTTGAGTTGCGAACGCACGGTTAATATCAAGCAACATTAATGCATTGACATTTACACTATGCAAAGTATGCATAATTGTGGCAACTTCGATGCCAGTCTCTTCAACTTGTCCGGGGTTTCCATCAACAGGCATCAAATAATCCTTCCCGTTGTGCTGGATGCCGTAACCACTGAAAAAAAACCATACACGATCTTGAGGTCGCCAACAAGCGGCTGCTAAGTCCTCAAGAAGTAGCAAAATATTGTCTTTTGTTGGAGAAGTTGCTCTGTCTCCGATGGGTGGAGAGGTGTCACTCATCAGCAACGATTGCTGTTGTTTGAAGCCACCATCAGCAACTAGTAAACCTCGCACAGCCTCAGCATCAGCCTGGGCACAAGCTAGGGGTTGGAGGAACTGATATTCATTTATGCCTATAGCGATCGCCCAGTTTTTTGCCATCGCGCTCGATCACATTTGGTTTACAAAATTGAATAATTGGGTTGAAGCTGAGGGTTTGCCGATGTTAAAAAACAAGGCTAACCTATGTCTATTACTCTAAGTAATTGTCATCAAAGCTAAAAAATAAAGGTTCTTTTTATTACTCGCTTTCAATGCAATTTCCAGGTCATCACTTTCTTGAGCTAAAACATATGCAAAATCGTACTCAAAAGCTAATAAGCATAAATACCCTTTCAATAAAGAAAATTTTAAAGTCGTTTACTCCCTCTATGACAGCCAAAGAAGCGAAAATCCGGATAGTCTATGCCACATTACTGTTAGGTACAGCCGTGCCTGTATGGGGGATTACGGAGGGGATTAGCCCACAAATTGTGCGAGCATATACCGCAAGAGCCGATATTGTGATTGACAGATTACCAGAGGAAACCTATGAAACTATGTTGCGTCGGGCAGAAGCAGCCGCCCGTGCTGGCGCACAACGCAGTTTTGACCAGGATATATTGATAACAGAGGTTTCTGTGATAATTTCTGGACAAAATTACGGTGCGATCGCGCCAATTTTAGACTTGCGAGTCAACCGTCAGCAATGGCGTAATCGTCCCGATCCCCAAGTATGGGCAACATATTTTAAATCAGCGCGATCGCTATTGTTATTTGACCAAAAACAAGGGAATACGGAAGCCGCAACCGCAAGCACGCCGAAGTAGAGGATAGAAGGCGGGGAATTTAATACACAATCCCCAATTCCCCACAAATGACATAGAATAGGAAGGTTGTCAAAAATTGCGGTATCCGCTAGTATGGCTTGTCCAAAGAAGAAAACCTCAAAATCAAAGCGTGACTCGCGTCGCGCAACCTGGAGACGTAAAGCTGATGTGGAAGCATTAAAAGCTATCTCTCTTGGTAAATCAATTCTGAGTGGACGTTCAAATTTCGTCTACCCAACAGATGAAGAGGAAGAAGGCGAAGAATAGTAAAATATAGGAGTTATCAGGAGTTAGGAGTTGAAAATTAGGAGTTAGGAATTAAGTATTAAATAATTAATAATTTAAAAGTATTTCTAACCTCAAATTTATTATTAACTCATCACTCCTAACTCCTAACTCATCACTATATTTTGATGCAATGCTAGGGAAATTTTTTCAAAAGCCTACAGGGGAAGATGCAATGCGCGTTCCTCCAGGTCAACATTTGGCTAGCGGTTTTCCTGTTTTAACCTATGGTGAAACTCCGCAAGTCGATACCAATACCTGGGAATTTCGCGTTTGGGGTTCAGTTATTCCTAAGGTTTTCACTTGGGATGATTTTATGAAGTTACCTCACAGTGAATTTACTGCCGATTTTCACTGTGTGACGCGCTGGTCGAAATTGGATGTTAAGTGGACTGGTATTAAAGTTACTGACTTTATTAAAGCAATTGAAGTTGAACGCCTAGTAAAGCATGTTATGGAACATTGCTATGGTGGTTATACAACTAATATTTCAATTGATGATTTATTGCGGGAAGAAAACTTTTTTGCTTTTAATTTATTTGGTGAACCATTATCAGCAGAACATGGTGGTCCAATGCGTTTGGTTGTACCCCATCTTTATGCTTGGAAGAGTGCTAAATGGATTAATGGTTTGGAGTTTTTGGGAAGTGAAGAATTAGGCTTTTGGGAACGTAATGGCTATCATAAACGTGGTGAACCTTGGGCTGAAGAACGTTATAGTTCTTAAGAATATGGATTTAATAAAATACAGAACCTCATCCCTGCTACGCATCCCCTCTCTGTTAACGGAGAGAAGTTGCGTGCGGGGGTTCCCCCCGTTGAGCAAACTACCCTACGGGAACGCTAAAAGCGAACGGGAGAGGGAAATAAAAGGGGATAGGTTCCATATTAAATTTATACTTTATTTAATCCGTATTCCTTTAGTGGAAAATATTTTTTTAGTTAAAATACCTAATTCTAAGATGATTTTTATTGGGAAGGTAGAGACGTAGAAATACTATGTCTCTACACTGTTTATCTGTAAGTTCGATGAATGCAATTTATCAACCCAAGAGTTTTTTCAACAAACTGAGCTTTCCTTCATAGGGAGCATATAATATTTTTGCATCCAAGAAAAATGGTCTAGTGACTACAGATTTATAATGGGAAAAAGTGTCAAAGCTTGCTTTGCCATGATAGCTACCAATTCCACTATCACCAACACCACCAAAGGGCAAAGTTGAGCCAGAAACCTGTTTTATCACATCATTAATACATACTCCTCCAGATGAAGTTTCACAAAGTACTTTTTTCTGTAAATTTTTGTTTTTCGAGAATAGATATAACGCTAATGGTTTAGGACGCAAATTAATTTTATCTATGATATCGTTAATGTTGGTATATTCAATTATAGGAAGAATCGGAGCAAAAATTTCGTCCTGCATAATTGTATCTTCCCAACTGACATTATCAATTACTGTCGGAGATATGTAGAACTCGTCAGCATTTGTTTCACCACCAATGCGAATATCACCTTGTATTAGATTAGCGGCTCTAGAAAATTGCTTTTGATTAATTATCCGAGCATAATCGGGGCTATTTTTGGGATTCTCTCCATAAAATTCTTGAATACACTTTTCTATAGCTCCTACAAATTCTGCTTTAATATCCTGGTGAATTAAAACATAATCTGGAGCAATGCAAGTTTGTCCAGCATTATAAAATTTTCCCCAAGCAATTCGACGTGCTGCTACTTCTAAATCAATATCTTTATCAACAATACAAGGACTTTTTCCACCTAGTTCTAAAGTTACAGGTGTTAAGTGTTTTGCTGCTGCTGCCATGATTATTTTACCTGTAGCTGTGCCACCTGTAAAAAAGATGTGATCGAATTTTTCTTGAAGTAACTGCTTACTAACTTCAACATCTCCTTCAAATACTTTTATATATTCTTGAGGGAAATTTTTAGAAATTATTTCTGCAATTAATTTTGAGGTATGTGGTGCAAATTCAGAAGGTTTAACAACTGTACAATTTCCTGCTGCGATCGCACCAATTAATGGCATCAAATTCAGTGTAAAAGGGTAATTCCAAGGTCCAATAATTAAAGCAATTCCTAGTGGTTCGGGAATTATTTTCGCTGAGGCTGGTAACATGGAAAAAGGAATTGCTGTTTTTTTCGCTTCCACCCAATTTTTAATGTTTTTTAGTGCATAATCAATTTCCTGAATGACAGAGGAAAATTCGGAAGTATAAGCTTCAAATAGTGGTTTGTTTAAATCTGCTTTTAATGCTGCAATAATTGCACTTTCATTATCAACTACTATTTTTTTTAGACTTTGCAGTTGGGTAATACGAAAATCAACGTTTTTAGTTGTACCAGTACGAAAATATTGGCGTTGCTTACTGAGAACATCGCTAATTAATATTTGAGATGACATGATATCAGTCCTTATCTTGCAATCCTGGTTATATTTACATGATATGACAATAAATAGTGGGAAGTTAGATTAAAAGCTGAGATTTAAACTTTAAATAAAAAATAGCACTCAGAATTCAGCCAATCAATTATTGCTTAACTGGTAGTTCGATAATAAATGTACTACCTTGACCAAATTGCGATCGCACTTGAATTGTACCTTTATGTGCCTCAACAATCCGACGGGAAAGATATAAGCCCAAACCACTTCCTTGACGTTTGTGATTTCCTTGACGAAACCTTTCAAATAAATTAGCTTGTTCTTCCAGGGGAATTCCCGTACCCGTATCTTCAATCTCTACCCTGACAAATTCATTACTACCACTTGCGGGAGTGATATGAATAGTGACTGCACCTTTATCGGTAAACTTAATCGCATTACCCACCAAATTAGTCAAAAGACGGTGAACTTCCAAGCGATCGCAATTTACCACACAGGCATTTGTCTCCTCTACAGCATCTACAATTACCGCTAATCCCTTTGGTTGTGCTAAAGCTGTTAATTCACCTATAACTTCTTGCGATAGCTGATAGAGGTTTACAGGTTGAAATGCCAGATTTTTCCGTCCAGCTTCAAAGCGGTAAACTTCAAGTAAAGTATTTACCATCGCTAGTAAATTTGTATTACTGCGTCCCATAATGGTAATAACTTCCATCATTTGGGTTGAAAGTTCACCCAAAGCTCCCTGCTGCAATAATTCCAGCATTCTTTCGGCAGCAACTAATGGTGTGCGTAAGTCGTGGGTTAGACGAGAGACAAAATCTTCCCGTTGTTTAGCAATTTCATCGCGCTCATCAATACTGTGTTTGAGACGTAGCAAAGAACGCACCCGCGCCATCAATTCATCGACTGTAACAGGTTTGCGAATAAAATCATCTGCTCCCAAATCCAATCCCTGCGCGACATTTGGAGAATCATGGGCAGTTATTAGCAAAATTGGCATAAACCGCAAGTCCTTGTTTTCACGGACACGACGAGTAACTTCGTATCCATCCATTCCCGGCATCATTAAATCCAGTAGTACTAAATCAAAGTTGGATGCTTCAATTTTTGCTAAAGCGATCGCACCATTTTCGGCTGTACTAACTATGTAACCTTCTTCTTCCAAAATGGTTCTGATGAGAAACACATTATCTGGAGAATCATCGACAACTAGGATTTTATCTGACTGGGATGGAGAGGGAATCATTTAGTTAGAAGTATGGGTTTAAAAGTGAATGAATATAAATAAGTTTTATTTATATCATTATTCTGGTAGAACTCCGCAATTTTGCCTCCTACTAGAGAGTGATTATTGGATCGGATACATCAATTAAGTTACTATATATACAATTTGCTTTAGTCTTTACTTAAGGATAATCACTTACAAGTAATTTGGAACTGTGGAAGTACCTGAGATGGCAGTTGGACGAGTATCTTCCCCTGGTGACTTACCAATAGATAAAATGGATTGTAGTTTTGGTGCGTCAAGGATTTCGGGAACATATATATTTAATTTTTTAATTTTGCGTAACCACTTACTACTCAATAAATGATAAAATCACTTAGAAATGTTGTTTTGGTGGAATATTTACATTTAACGTCTTCACTTTAGATTCACGTATAAATTCAGCAACGTCTGATTTCATAATAAAACCTATCAAGAAGAAGCTTTGTACCAAATTTTGTTCTGAATTAGCAACAAGAACCAAAATCAATAAAAAAATACAGGGAATATCTATGCCAACAGTTGAATATATTCAAGAAGAAGAATTTGACTCACTTTTGACACCTGACAGTGGACTGCTCGTATTTGACTTTACAGCAAGTTGGTGTGGTCCTTGTAAGATTATTGCTCCTTTAATGGATAAATTAGCTCAAGAATATGTTGGTCGTGCCAAAGTCGCTAAAATAGACCTTGACCAAAGTAAAACCCTTGCTAAAAAGTTGGGTATTCGTAGTATTCCAGCAGTGATGATTTACAAAGATGGCAATTTGATGGAAACCATTGTTGGAGTCGCTACCTACGAAAAATTCTCCACTGCTGTAACAAATTTACTTTGATCTAATTTAATCTAATTTAAATTTCAGGCAGGTTCAATACCAGCATCTCTTAATTGTTGTGCTAATCTATCAGCGCGTTGTTTCTCAGTTTCAGCACGTTGACGTTCCTGCGTTGCTGCTTCTGAACCCCAAAGCAATAATTCTCCAGTTTCATCCCACCAACGTAACCAAAAACCATCGCGATTTTCTCGTATACCTTCCCATATACCCAAAAATAGGTTCATCTGGGTTATTGAATAGCGGTTATTTGCATCGGGGGTTTGCAGTTCGTAGTTACCTAAATTATCTAATTTATAAACTTCTAATGTTCCATGACTGGGTTCAAAAATGGCGTAGTTGGGAACCTTCAAAACTTGTTCATAAAAAAACCATTTTCCTGGTGGATAAGTTGGTTTGCTGGAATATTCTGTACCTTCAGTATCAGAAATAAATTCCATGACAATGATGGGAATTTCACCTTGTAATTGCGGGGTATAACTACGGATAACCTCATCTCGTGGAACCCTAATTGATGCCACATATCCCCAATCAGGTGCTTTGATGACTATTTTATTATTTAAAGTGGCGCAAATGCCGTAATTAGTTGTGGTTAAACTATTAACTGGTAATTTTCCAGCAAGTTCTAGACTTTCAGTTAAGGCAGCTGCAAGGGGAGGTTGGTTAATATTATCCACTGGTTCGTCATCTAAAACAAAATCGTCTGGTAACTTTTCCCAGGTGATTTGATATGTTGCTGAATTGGCTAACATAGGGAAACCTGCCTGAATTATGGTTGGTCGTAGTCTCTATTTTACATCAGGGAACACCGTTGGATATGTGTGGCTGTCCCATGCGATCGCGGATAACTTTTCCTAAGAATGAATTTTACCTCATCGCCGTAGGTTTTGAAATCGCGATCGACTTTATTTTAAGCGGAGATTTTTTATTTGGAAATCTCTGATTAAGTAGACAGATATACATATCCTCAAAACAAAAAGTACCTTTGTGCCATTGGTAAAATTGTCGCAGGTTCACAGGTCAATAATTCCCCATCTGCACGTACTTCGTAAGTCTCCGCATCAACTTCTATATTTGGCATAGCATCATTTAACTTCATATCTAGCTTGCTTAACTTGCGGATTCCCGACACAGCCACAGCTTGCTTTTGCAAACCCAATTTTTCAGGAATTTCCCGTTTTAATGCAGCTTTAGAAACAAAAGTCAAGGAAGTTGCATGTCTCGCACCTGCAAAACTACCAAACATCGCTTGCATATGTACGGGTTGGGGTGTGGGGATACTTGCATTGGCATCACCCATTTGTGCCCATGCGATCGCACCTCCTTTGATTACTATCTCCGGTTTCACACCAAAAAAACCAGGTTTCCACAAACATAAATCTGCTAGTTTACCTGCTTCCACTGAACCCACATACTCAGAAATCCCATGTGCGATCGCAGGGTTAATTGTGTACTTAGCGACATATCGCTGTGCCCGAAAATTATCTGACCTCTCCCCAATCCCTTTACTATAAAGGGTTCCCCGTTGGACTTTCATTTTATGCGCGGTTTGCCAAGTCCGAATTATTACCTCTCCTACCCGTCCCATTGCTTGGGAATCGGAGGAAATCATACTAAATGCACCCAAATCATGCAAAATATCCTCAGCAGCGATGGTTTCCCGACGGATGCGCGACTCTGCAAAAGCTACATCTTCGGGAATATCTGCATCAAGATGGTGACATACCATCAACATATCTAGGTGTTCGTCAAGGGTATTTACCGTATATGGACGGGTGGGATTAGTGGATGATGGTAGCACATTTAGCTCCCCGCAGACTTTGATAATATCTGGTGCATGTCCTCCCCCTGCTCCTTCCGTGTGGTAAGTGTGGATAACGCGATTTTTGAATGCGGCAATAGTATCTTCGACAAAACCTGATTCGTTGAGGGTATCCGTATGTATGGCAACTTGGACATCAAATTCATCAGCAACAGTCAAACAAGTATCAATTGTCGCTGGAGTCGTTCCCCAATCTTCATGTAGTTTTAACCCCATTGCTCCGGCATTAACTTGTTCAATTAGTCCCTGAGGTTGACTAGTATTGCCTTTCCCTAAAAATCCCAAATTCACCGGGAAAGCATCAGCCGCTTGTAGCATTCGGTGTATATGCCAAGGTCCCGGCGTACAAGTTGTGGCATTTGTACCCGTAGCAGGTCCCGTACCCCCACCAATCATAGTCGTGATTCCCGATGCGATCGCAACTTCAATTTGTTGGGGACAGATAAAATGGATGTGACTATCGATACCCCCAGCAGTGAGAATCATCCCTTCCCCTGCGATCGCTTCGGTTCCTGGACCAATAATGATGTCTACATTGTCCTGGATGTAAGGATTTCCAGCTTTACCTATTTTGAATATTTTCCCGTCTTTGATACCGATATCGGCTTTGACAACACCCCACCAATCGAGAATTACAGCGTTGGTAATTACGGTATCGACAGCACCATCAGCGTTGGATATGGGGGATTGTCCCATGCCATCACGGATAACTTTTCCTCCACCGAATTTTACCTCATCACCGTAAGTCGTGAAATCGCGATCGACTTCGATGAAGAGTTCGGTATCTGCGAGTCTGATTTTATCTCCAACGGTGGGACCAAATGTTTCTACGTAGGCACGACGGGACATTCTGTAAGGCATGATGCATTTTTAGTAATGGAGGATAAAATTGAGTTTAAACGCAAAGGAACGCGAAGTACGCGCAAAGGTTCGCAGAGGCTTGCTCAATTCTACCACACATACCGTGCATTAGTTATACTAAAACAAGATATTTAATACTTAAGGTATATGTTTTATCAAGGTAATTTTGTCTCTATAGACAATGACGGTAAGTTTCACATATCAGTTGAGTCTGTGCAAGAAGCGAAAATAGCAATCAAAGAGTTAAAATTGAAGAAGAAAGAGTATGCTCTTGTGAAAAGAGAAATATCTCAACAGCAAAAAGTAATTCGCGCAGAATATACTGAGAATGTACGTCAAAGAGGTTCTAAAATCAGAGGTGGTGGCGGTTTAGGTCAGCTAATACGAACTGTTCAAACGATTAATCGTGATGCAGATCGTCGTGCTTTAGCTCAACAGCTTGCACCATTAGAACAACAGAAAAATATTATTGATGGAATTATCAATGCAATTGAACAAGCAATTTTAAAGATAGAACAGTATATTCTTGAAAATTCTTAATTTATAATTTATGAGGTAATGGGAAACTAGCACGACAGAAGTCGCGCTAGTTTCGCCTTTGTTCTAGAACCAATAAGAATATCTATAATATCTGTCGAAATTTTCAGTGCATAGATTATAGAATAATGTTTGAAAAGTAGATAAATATAAAGCTGAGGTACGATGCTATCTAAATTGCGAGTTCAGCACTATAAAAGCCTCTTTGATACAGAGGTAGATTTGGAACCATTAACTGTATTTATTGGACCTAATGGTTCTGGAAAATCAAATATTTGTGAGGCTTTATTTGTATTATCTGATTTTTTGGAAAAATTAATAAAAAATACAATTCCCCAAAATGCAATACATTTGTTCACACAGTCTTTAATAAAAGCTAATAATAATCAGCAGGAAATTAAATCTAAATTTTGGCAAGGAAAACAGGATTATCTTTTATTTGAGGTCAGCACTTTACCAACAACTGATAACACAAACTTTATCTCAGACATCTTATTACGTCTCGATTATCCTCAGCAAATATTTGAGTTTCTTCCTATATACTCTATAAAAAGTGATAAAGTTGCTTCTCATACTTTTACATCCCAACTTACAGACAAAAGTAGAAACATTTTAGTTTCTAATCAATACTCAGATTCACCCCTTGCTAATGCTTTAAAGAAAGTTAGTATTTATGACTTTGCACCAATTAGTCTATCTAGTAATATCCCATCCAGCCACGGTATGGATAAAACCGGACAGGGAATTGTTGATGCTCTCGCTGACATTTTGTTGAATAATCGTAAAAGCTTTGATGAACTAGAGGAACGGTTAACCAGACTTGTTCCTAATATCCAGAGAATTTCATTGCATCGTCGGGAAGATCGAACATTTGTAATGGAATTAATCGATAGATATTCTGAGCATCATATTCCTGCTTCTGATATATCAGATGGGACTTTGAGAATTTTAGCTTTTCTAACTGCACTATATCAAGACAATACTCCAAGTATTATTTGTTTTGAAGAAATAGAAAATGGGGTTCACCCTTGGCTTTTACACAAAATGATGGAATTGTTGAAAATAATATCCACAGACGGAATTACAGGTAAACCCGTTCAAGTTTTAATCACAACCCATTCTCCCTTATTACTAAATTATGTCGAACCTCATCAAGTTCGTGCAGTTGAGTTAGACAATGAAGGTAAAACCCAAATTCATGCTTTACCAGTGGATTCCGAACGCTTTCAAAAAGCTTTAGAAGCTTATGATGGAGCATTAGGTGAACTCTGGTTTTCCAACATATTTGGAGGTAATCCTGTATGAATCGATCGATTCGTATTGGGTTAATTGCTGAGGGAGAAGCAGAACTCGGAGCAAGTATTCCCTATATTAATCCTGAAGATGGAGGAAAAATTATTGCAAGAGACAAAGAAGGTGCGCTTCATACATTAATTAGACGAGAATTGGTAAATTTAGGATTAGCTAATTGTGATTTTGTCCAAAGACATCCATCTATTAAAGAAAGTCGAGTTTTGAAGCGACGTGTTGGACATTCAATTTTAGACCCAAAATATTTATCGCAGGTAATTATTGCGTGGAAACCGGAAGAAGTCGATATGATTCTATTAGTTGTTGATGCAGATGATAAACTCGAACAAAGGAAAATTGACTTAGAACGTGCTTTACATAAAATCCGTGATAATCACCTCGATATTAACGATAAACCAATTCGCGATCGCAGCACGGGAGGGTTAGCAATTAGAAATTTTGAAACCTGGTTGTTAGCAGATACAAAAACAATTTCTAAGGTTTTGGGTATAGAGATAAAAAATCTGGAAAATTTAGAAAATTTGGATGGTGGAAAAGATATCTTAGAAAATGCGATCGGATGTTCGACGTACCTATCTTCAGATAGTAGCAATCAACGTCCTCTAAAAATTCGCTGGAAACTTGCTTTTGAGATTGATTTAGAAATTGTCAAGACTAACTGTCCCAATGGATATGGGACTTTTATGGAAAATTTAATCACAGTCACAAAAGTGTTTGCTGAGTCAGAATCTTGATACTTTGCGTAATTCAGGGTTGTAAGGTTGTGCGATTCCTGCGGAAGCTATGCGATCGCATTTGACGAAACTTAAACAAGACGAACAAAGTTACTATAATTGGTATCGGTTCTGGATTTATACCATTCTCCCTGGTTCGCAGTTTTAAAAAGCATCGCTTTGGTGGTGGATGCACTATAGAACACAACAGTCCAGAAGTGCGATCGCAACTAGTTATTCCATCGTCGAGAATATCAAATGCGATCGCAAAGCTTACCATGTAGGTATTACACAACTATATAACTTTTCAAAAAAATAACAGGTAAATCTTCTACTATTCCTTCTCATTGCCTAAAAACCCTAGTTTGCGTCAAAATAAAAGAAAACGTTGTAATTTGTCTTAACAATGGCGCAAGTAACATTACCCCAAACTCTTAACACTACCCAAATTACGACGAATCATAACGGTTACGATTATGATTTAGTCATTGTTGGTGGTGGAATTGTCGGTTTAACCCTCGCAAGTGCTTTGAAGGATTCAGGGTTAAATATTTTGCTAATCGAAGCTCGGTTAGAATCAGCAGCAGTAATGAAAGGACAAGCTTATGCGGTACATATGCTGTCTGCGTTGATTTACAAAGGAATTGGAATTTGGGACAAGATTTTGCCCAATATTGAGACATATCGACGAGTCAACTTGTCTGATGGTGATTATCCGAATGTGGTGGAATTTAGCACTGAGGATATTGGTAAGGATGATTTGGGTTATGTTGCCGAACACCAAGCGCTTTTGTATCCGCTAGAGGAATTTGTCAAAAATTGCGCTAATGTGACCTTGCTTCGCCCTGCGGAAGTCGTAGAAACCCAGTATCAGAGCGATGCTGCTGTCACCACAATCAAAGTTGCCGGAGAGATTAAAACGATTCGCAGTAAATTATTAGTGGCAGCAGATGGTTCGCGATCGCGCATTCGTGAAGCAGCAGGTATTAGTACCAGTGGTTGGAAATATTGGCAATCATGTATTGTCGCTTTTGTCAAGCCAGAGAAGTCACACCAGCAAACTGCTTATGAGAAGTTTCAAGCAAGTGGTCCTTTTGCGATTTTACCATTACCTGAAAACCGTTGTCGGATAGTTTGGACTGCACCCCATGAGGAAGCAAAAGCTTTATGCGAATTGGATGATGAGGGTTTTTTGCAGGAGTTAAGCAATCGTTATGGTTCACAAATGGGTAAACTTGAATTGTTGGGGGAAAGATTTGTTTTTCCAGTGCAATTAATGCAAAGCGATAAGTATGTTTTAAATCGACTTGCATTGGTTGGTGATGCGGCACATAATTGTCATCCTGTTGGGGGGCAAGGTTTAAATTTAGGTATTCGTGATGTTGCGGCATTAGCGCAAGTGATTCAAGAAGCACATCAAGCGGGTAAGGATATTGGTAATATTAAAGTATTGAAGAAATACGAACGTTGGCGCAAGTTTGAGAATATCATTATTTTGGGTTTTACTGATATATTAGATCGGGTTTTTTCTAATAGTTTTCTGCCAATTGTGATTGTGCGTCGTTTCGGTTTATTAGCGATGAAATATATACCGTTAGTCAAGGTACTTTCTTTAAAGTTAATGATTGGATTATTAGGGAAAACACCAGAATTAGCAAAGCGATCGGGTTGATTATATTTTTTTGAGTATTAGAGAATGTCTTGGATTACTGGTTATCAAGTATTATTAATTAAGTAATTGAGGGTCTTCACTTGGAGGATGTAAATTAGCCTGAACCCAAAAACCCCGCGCACTTCTTATTGAATCATTGTTTGGGTAACGTTCGTCGTTCATGTCGAGACGTTTACAAGTTGCTCTGCCAATAGGGGTAACTCCTATAATTTGCCTTCCATCTGCTGACCAAACAAAATGTTCTGACCAAATTTGTTGACGAGGATTAGGGACTACCAAGAAATAAATTGCCCTATTAAAAAAAATGATAATCAAAAAATAGGAAGCAAAGAAACTGCGATCGC
>NZ_NTFS01000369.1 GCF_002289455.1 Brunnivagina elsteri CCALA 953 | reverse complement strand
GGGTAATTTTATTTTATTAACAATCAACCTTTTCTAAGTAGTATATTCAGCGTTAATTTTCACGTAATCGTAGCTCAAATCACAACCCCAAGCTTGCCCAGAACCATGTCCGTTTCCTAAATTCACTCGAATGATTACGGGGTTATCAACTCGCTGCTGGGGTACTGTATTTCTATCAATATCTAAATCATTACTCATGTTGCTGGCAGTAAGATTCCCTGGTAATGAAGAATTTGCCGCAATTTGCTTTAAATACCCACTTGCCCCAGCGCGATCGAATTGCAACGGTTGACCATTTTCCATTAATAAAAAATCACCAAGCTGTATACGTAAATTCTCTTGCTCAAACCCAACTCCTGCACGTCCAGCCGCCGCCGCAATCCTTCCCCAATTAGGGTCATGACCGAATATAGCAGATTTAACTAGGGATGAACCGACAATAGTTTTTGCTACTTGACGGGCTGCGTGTTCGTCAACTGCTCCTGTCACTTGAACTTCGATTAAACAAGTTGCTCCTTCTCCATCACGGGCAATCGACTTTGCTAAATGCTGACAAACAGCCGTCAACATTGCCTCTAGTTTCTCCGCTTCTGCTCCCATTTCGGTAATCGCTGGGGTGCGAGATTCCCCATTTGCCAGGGCAATTAAGCTATCGTTGGTACTAGTATCACCATCGACGGTAATCGAGTTAAAGCTTCTATCGGCTGCACGGGAGAGCATTTGCTGCCATAGATGTGGCGAAACGGCAGCGTCGCAAGTAACAAAACCTAGCATTGTTGCCATATTCGGATGAATCATCCCCGAACCTTTAGCAATTCCCCCAATCCTGACAGTTCTATCCCCGATATTTGTTTCTAATGCGATCGCTTTTGTGACTAAATCGGTGGTAATAATTGCCCCTGCTGCTGCTTCTGAACCAGTTTCTGTAAGTGCTTTGACAACTTTCGGGATTCCGCTTCGCATTCCATCCATTTTAATCCTCTGTCCAATTACTCCTGTGGATGCTATGAGGATTAATTCTGGTGAAATATTTAATTCTTTTGCTAATAATTCCGCACTTTCGAGGGCATCTGCCATTCCCTGTTCTCCGGTTGCGGCATTCGCTTGTCCAGCATTACACAGAATCGCTCGACAACTTTGTTTTAACTGCAATCTTTCTTTACAATAATCCACACAAGCGGCTTTTACGTAACTTGTTGTAAATACCCCTGCCGCGATCGCATCGACATCGGAAACTATTAAAGCTAAATCCGGTAATCCCGAAGGTTTTAGTCCAGCCTTGATTCCTGCTGCTTTGTAACCTCTCGGTGCTGTAATTCCACCAGTTATTTCCCGCCAGTCTGCCATGACTCTCCCGCATTTATGACTTGACTGGCGATTATACCAATTTCATGTAACCACTTAGTGGTATCTTGTTAATGTCTTTTGTTGTTTATTTTTTCTTGCGTATTTTTTTATTAACAAATACTCAAAAAAAAAGAGAGAGCCACTTGGGTAGCTCTCCAGATCATCAGGGTGCATCTACTAACATAATACATGATTTTAGGGATGTGGTGCATTACCCCCTAAAACATTAGCAAAAGATTTTATTAAATTGTTTTTTCATATACAAAAGAAAAATAAGCATAAAAAAAGAGAGTCACTTACGTAACTCTCCGGATCATCAGGGTGCATCTACTTAACGGATAATAGCATTTTGGGGATGAGGTGCAATACCCCTCAATACAATTTCTCGTAAAGAATTTATAAAGAAGCTTTTTATCGGGATTGTAATTCGGTAATTCCACTTGTGGGTAATTTTGTGGTTTGCTAGTAAATAGTCTCGAATAATATTCACAGACAAAATAATTGCAAATAAAAAGAGAGCTACTTACGTAACTCTCCGAATCATCAGGGTGCATCTACTTAACATAAGATACCACTATAGGGGTGAGGGGCGCTACCCCTAAGTAAATCTTTTTTAGTAAAGATTTTGTGAAGATGCTTTAAAGGCTTTACTTAGTATCAGTAAATGCTAGTATTTGCTTTTAAAGCACCTGAAAAGCTCGCTAAATCAGCTTTATCCTGCCTTCTGACTTCTGCCTTCTGCCTTCTGACTTCTGCCTTCTGACTTTTTGTACTAAGAATTGAGTTTTTTCTCAACCAGTTCGTTAGTCAGACGAGGTTCAGCGAGTTTGTTGGTTTTTTTGAGAACTTGTCCAACAAAAAAGCCTTTGAGGTTGATATTACCAGCTTTATATTTTTCGTATTCTTTTTGGTTTGCGGCGATGACTTCATCAATGATGGATTCAAGGATGGTAGGATCGGAAATAAGTTCCTTACCAGCGAAAGCTTTTTCAGGAGTTACACCATTGAGTAAATCGGGTAACTTTTCTTTCGCGATCGCATTCCCAATTTTCCCACTTTCGATCCTGGTAATTAGCTCGGCAAGATTTTGGGGAGTTAAACCAATCTCGGTAATGTTAAGCTTTTGTTTGTTGAGGTAAGCAGCAATATCTTGAGTAATCCAATTTGTTGCAGCTTTCGGATTTGCTCCACATGCGATCGCGGTTTCAAAATATTCTGCGGTAGCACGTTCTTCGGTTAAAATTCTGGCATCATAGGGAGAAAGCCCTAGTTCTGCCTCATAGTGATGACGTTTCTTTGCGGGGAGTTCAGGTAAATGGCTCTTCCAGGTGGTAAGTTGTTCTTGGGTAACTTCAATTGGACCCAAATCGGGTTCGGGGAAGTAGCGATAATCGCTAGAACCTTCTTTTTTCCGCATACTAATAGTACGTTGCGAACCTTCTTCCCAGAGTCTTGTCTCTTGGAAAATTTCGTCCCCTGCTTCCACAGCAGCAATTTGACGCTCAATCTCGTATTCAATCGCTCTTTGGATCGCATTGAACGAGTTCATGTTTTTAATTTCGACTTTTGTCCCAAATTTCTCTCTTCCTACAGGACGTACAGAAATATTTACGTCGCACCGTAGGGAACCTTCTTGCATGTTACCATCACTCACACCCAAGTAACGAACAATTCGCCGTATTTCTTGAGCATATTCCGCAGCTTCTTGCCCAGAACGTAAATCAGGTTCAGAGACAATTTCCACCAAAGGAATACCAGCACGGTTATAGTCTACCAGAGAATAAGTAGAACCAGAAATGCGATCGCTCCCCGCATGGACTAATTTTCCCGCATCTTCTTCCATATGCAAACGGGTAATACCGATCCTTTTGCGAATCGGATTACCATCTTTATCAATCAGTTCAATTTCTAACCAACCATGTTCAGCAATTGGTAAATCGTATTGGGAAATTTGATAATTTTTGGGTAAGTCGGGATAAAAATATTGCTTGCGATCGAATTTACTATATTTGGCGATTTCACAGTTCAACGCTAACCCAGTTTTTACTGCATATTCCAAAACCTTTTGGTTGAGAACGGGTAAAACCCCAGGCATTCCCATACAAACAGGGTCAATGTTAGTATTAGGGTCAGCACCAAATGCGGTAGAACTATCTGAGAAAATTTTTGTCTTGGTACTGAGTTGACAGTGGGTTTCTAGCCCAATAATTGCCTCGTACTCAGTTTTTACAGTGGTAGCAGAAGTCATAAAATTATAATTAGCCTTATTCTCGCTCAGGATAGTATTGTAATAGTTTTTCAGTCACATCATCCGCAAAATATACTCTTCTTTTCTTCTTCGATATTTTCATAAGCTCAAAATTACAAATATTCTCTGCGAAACTTTGCGCTTTACTTCCGTAGTTTTGCGGAAGAATAATCTCCCGCAAACTACTCTCTGCGAACCTCTGCGTTTAAAAGGCAAACTCCAAGCCCTTTTTAGTATATCTGAGGTCTTATACTAAAAACAGCCTAGAAATTGACTTTGAAATGCAGAGAAACGCGGAGAGTTGTTTGCGGTATTCTGTAAAACTATGGGAGGTTAGCGGATATAAGAGCGAAGTGAAACTACCCGAAGGGTAGTTACGCAGAGTCTTTATTTGAGATTTTGTATGGAGGTAAAAGTACAGAGTGGTTAGAGGGTATCTTGTTTTTGTTGTGCTTGCCAATAGAACAAAAACAGTGTGATCGGAAATATAGGGAGAATCAAATCAATTATAGATGCGGATATTACATTACTTATAATACTGTCTGAAAAAGTAAAAGGGATGGCGATTATAAATGCGAGTACGAATAAGAGAATAGTCAGTAAAAAAGTAACCCAAGCGATTTCTCCTCGTCTTCCTTCGGTTAATTCAGCACTGCGTTTTAAAACTACCGAACTGTTTCCACTTCCTTCAACAATTACAATAGATGTACTCAAAGAATACCGCATAGCTAATAGAATTCCAGGTATTATAAAAGCGATGAAACCCAAGATAATAAATATTCCAGCTACCAAATTTACTGTAAACAACTTTCCCCAATTTTGAATACCAACAGACATGGCATTATTATAGTTAAAAGCTCCACCTCGTTTAATTTGCCATACACAATAAACAATTGCACTTACATAAATCGGGTCAAAAATTGCACTAAGTAAGTTATTAGCTCTAATTTCATTTGCTGTTTGTATGAGTACATCTGTTGATTTAGGTAAGTTAGAAACTATAATTTCAGTCAGTATATTTACTGGGAACCTCACAGAGAGAACGATTAAGATAAATAAAGTGAAGTTAGCAGCATAGATTTTGATTGCCTCTTTAATTTTGTCCATTTTATTTGTCCAACTTTTTTTGTGAAGATGAAACTTTTACACGAACTTTCAGATTTTCTCGATCACAATTATGCCATTAATCAATCTAAAGTAAATACCAAGCCCAATTATTACTATCAAGGATACTGTCCTCTAACTGGTGAGCTTCTGCAACTTCCACGTACTAACCTTGCAGAAAATATTGCACATGGACTCATGGAATATCTAGCTAGTAATGAACAATATGCTCATGAAGATAAAATGTATGGAATATTAATAGTTGAATTACCAGATGGTGAGCAAAGAATACTCAAAGCATTTTCGGGTTTACTAAATGGCAACAGTCATGTTGATGGTTGGGTTCCATCTATTTCTGGACGAGATAAAGTAAAGTTAAATGAACATTCTACCTTACTCAAATTAGAGGAAATCAAACAGGAAATAATTGCTCTCCAACAAATACCAGAACGGGAACAATATCAAACTATAGCGCTAGAATTGGAAGTGCGATCGCAGAACCTCAAGCAACTTCACCAACATCGCAAACAACAACGACACCAACAACGACAAATACTTACTACAACCCTAACAGAAGAAACACTTGGATTAGCGCTCGAACAACTCAATGCAGAAAGTCGTCAAGATGGAATTGAATACAAATTACTAAAGCAGGAAATTAATCGACAATTACACCCAATCAAACAAATAATAGAAGTTATAGACAAGAATATTTTAGAATTAAAACAATCCCGAAAAGAGCTTTCTCGACAACTTCAAGCACAAATGCACGCGACATATTCCCTGACAAACTTTTTAGGAACTTCACTAACATTACGTCAATTAATGCCCCTTGGCTTACCAACAGGAACAGGTGATTGCTGTGCCCCAAAATTATTACATTATGCTGCGAAAAATGGTTTTAAACCTTTAGCAATGGCTGAATTTTGGTGGGGGGATTCCTCTGTAAATCGGGATAAAATATCTGGACATTTTTATGGTGCATGTGGAGAACGCTGTCAACCAATTATGGGATTTTTATTATCAGGAATTGAAGGAGATAAAGAAGTAAATAAAAGACAAGTAAACAAAGGAAAAAATATCCAATACCCAATACGTAATGTCAATTATCAACTTCCGATAATTTACCAAGATGAATATTTAATTGCTATTAATAAACCCCCAGGATTGCTTTCTGTTCCTGGTAGATATCGTGATACTCAAGATAGCGTTCTTAGTCGTTTACGAAATTTAATCCCAGATGGGATAAATTTAATGGCAATACATCGATTAGATCGAGAAACTTCCGGTATTTTGCTATTAGCTCATAATCTCGATATTTATCGTCAAATTAGTCAGCAATTTCAACAAAGACAGGTTCAAAAAATTTACGAAGCTATACTTTCTGGTTTGCTAGAAACTCAGCAAGATGTCATTGAATTACCATTATGGGGAAATCCAGAAAATCGTCCATCCCAAGAAGTAAATTTTATACATGGAAAACCTAGTATCACGTATTTTCAAGTTTTGGAAAGACAAAAATTAGAAATCCAAAAAAATCATACTCGTATTGAGTTTAAACCAATCACTGGAAGAACCCATCAACTAAGAGTACATTCAGCAGATGAAATGGGTTTGAACATGCCTATTTTGGGTGATAAATTATATGGATGTAACGAAGATGTAAGTCGTTTACACTTACACGCAAAAGAGTTAATTTTTAAACATCCAATCTCTGGCGAAATACTTAAACTAATTGTAAAAACACCATTTTAATTCAATAGAAAGTTAGTTGAATTCAATGTTATTGTATTTTTTTGTAAAATTTTTCCGGTGAATTAAATAAAGTGGGTTGTTTTATGGGACTATTATATGGGTTAAAAAA
>NZ_NTFS01000368.1 GCF_002289455.1 Brunnivagina elsteri CCALA 953 | reverse complement strand
ATGTTGAATATAACTTAATTAAGATGAAAGAAGATAATATGGATTTGCATGTTGATTACAATTTAGATAATTATGATTTGGATGATTATCGGGTTTTTTCTCAGTTAAAGACAAGTAAAGAAGTTTAGTTTCTAATTAGTTTTTAGTTTCTAATTAAAAATGTTCATCAAGCCAAGCAAATCCCGCACCAGATGTTTCCGCGAGGATGCTAACTAAGCGATATAGTACTGTTGTGCTAATAACTAATGCCGAGGGAAAGTGACTTTGTAATAGTGCGATCGCAGTTGCTTCAAATACTCCCAAACCACCAGGAGCTCCTGGAATTACAAAACCCAGTAACCAAGCAAAACTGAAAGCTCCCAGCAGCAAGGGAATTTGTTCTAATTGTAATGGAACAAGGGCAAATAAGGTGAGAATAAAACCTGTACCCCGCAACATTAAAAAAGCAAGTTCTCCTAATAATGGTGTTAGGGGGTAACGTTCTAAACTTAAAGGATTAGTTGAGGAATTATCTTGATTTTCAGTTTTTTTAAACTTTAATTTTTGGACAAATTTTAATATTGGATTAAGAAAGCGAGGATGGAAAACACAAAGTACTGCAATTAATGCAATTACTTGGAGAATTCGCACATTAATATCATTTTTTAAAGTCGTAAATTGACTACCAAGTAAAACAATAATAATTAAAGCCGCAGCTGCCATTAACATTGGTTCAAGTACAATGCTGAGGGTTGCAGTCATTGTGGGAATCTTTGCTTCTTTTGCTGCCATAATGCGTCCATAATGATGCCAAACATTTCCTGGTAAGTATTTGCCAACATTAGTTTTGAGATAAACTTGGATGAAATGGTTTGTAGCTACTGATTGATTTAATTCCCTCAAAATCCAAGTCCATACCCAACCTGCCCAGGTATGAGCTAATAAGGTTACACCAGTTGCGATCGCAAGAATAGCCCATCCTGCACCATCAATGCGGATAGCTGTCACTTCTACCCAGTTATCTTTTAAGGTTTTTATGAGAAAAAATAGCGTTCCTCCTAAAATTAGCCAGCGTAGTATCCGCTTCAACATAATGATATTTGTATATGTTAATTTTCTGGGTTGAAATTGTGACTCTAAACCTATGTTAAGGTTTTATATCTATCAAAATGTACTAAATTCAGTATTTTTATTCATACTCATGTTAAAAATTTAGTTTATTAGTGTTCTAATTGTCATTTTGAGACTGATTTTTAAGCTGATTTTTAGACTTCCTGTAAAATAGCATCTTCGATTCAAGTTCAAGTATATTTCACTAATATTACAATAGCTTATATGGCAGTTATTCATATCCCAGACTTCAAGAGCTAGGGGATATTGGTCTTTATATTAGCGCAGCTTGCCTACAGTAATTATGATTTAAAGGTGTTATATCCATCTTCAGTTAGATAAAATTTATTTTTGCTGACTCAGATTAATGTGACTTTTGCTAGAGGAAAATACTCGTTTAGTTTGTCTAATATTGGAAATTATTCCACAACTAAATATCTGGAAGTAAATCCAGAGGAGCAAGAAAATGAATCGAATAACGTCTTTTGTCAAAAAAATTCGCCCTTTGCAAGTTTTAGCTGTTGTCTTTTTAAGTTTGTCTTTAATGTTTTCGCAAGCATTTGATGCGATCGCTGCAACAACAAAAGCAAATTCTGGCGAAAAATCTGAATATTATGTTTCTAAGGATGGAGACGCTCTTAACTCCTATGAAGGTGGAATGAATAACTTTAGCGATGTCGATGCTCGTGCAAGCAAAGCTGAAAATGAAGCCAAAGCCAAAGCAAAAGTACTCAAGCGTCAAGCTGAAAAGAATGTCAAAAACCAATCAGGTAATATTGTCGAAAATGTTCGTCGTGTTGCTAATGATAGCGATAAGTTCGGTAAAAAAATTCAGAATCGGGCTGAGTCTGTAAAAGACAAATTGGGAGAAGAAACTGAGAATTTTGCTGATAGTACTAAGCAGGGTTTAAGAAATATCAAGAATAATGCTAAAGATGCTGGTGATTATGTAGGTGAAATAGGCGATCGCACTGTGGGAAATCCACTGGAAGGGATTAAGGAAGGTGCTAATAATGCTATGGATTCTGTGAAGCGCACTTTGAGAGATGCTAAGTAAGTATTTTATAGTGGTTTTCTGTTAATTTAAATACAGTTTGCAATCGAGAATCCTGTAGGGGCAAACAAGCGTTTGCCCTGACTTTTATTACCGTTTAATTAATAAAATAAGGATAATTAAATAAAATAAGGGCGAATAAATAAATAAAATAAGGGCGAACAACCGTACTCCGAAGCGGAGAAGCAAGCTACGCCCCTACATTAATTTTATTGATTATTTATTGATTTATTGGTTATGTTTTTGATGCCAGGTTTGTAAGGCTATTCTATGAACTTCTCGCCAAGGAATATTCTGCTTTCTAGCTAATTCGGCACAGTCTTCATATTCGGGTTGAATATTAGTAATTGTTTTATTCATATCTTCACCTTGCCACGCAATTTTAACCTTTACTGAACCAAATTCAGTTTGTATTGTTTGCATTTCACGTTTTAGAGTCGTTCGTTCCTGAATTGATGTGCGAATTCCTAAAGTTGTGGTTTCGCGGAATAAAACTTCTTGAATACGATCGCACTTATCTAAATTGCAAATCACTGTGAGCAAAATTGCTGGACGGGATTTTTTCATGCCAATCGCTTGAGTAAATACATCCAATGCACCAACCTCAAAAAGTGCATCATATAAAAAACCAATTGCTTGGGGATTTAAATCGTCAATTTGAGTTTCCAGTACAGAGATTTTTTCGATGTAGGGACTAGTTTTAGTTTGATTTGATTGATTTGAGTCTGAAGTCAAACCCAACCAAGCTTGTAAAATATTGGGAATAGTTAAATTTAAATTCCCCGCACCTAACCCAATTTGTTTAATAGTCATCGCTGGTGGAGAAATAAATTGCTGAACAAGGGTAGTTGCGATCGCAGCTCCTGTTGGTGTCACTAATTCTTTATCGATGCCATTACTGTAAACCGGACAACCACGCATTTCCCACAATTTCAATACAGCAGGAACCGGAACAGCCATTAAACCATGTGCAGCACGTACTGTTCCTCCACCTGTTGGTAATGGCGAACAGTATAGCAAGGGCAAATCTTGTTCATTGCTACTAATATCCAACCAATCTAAGCACAAACAGGTACCGACAATATCGACAATGGCATCTACCGCACCAACTTCATGAAAATGTACCTTTTCCGGCGCTATACCGTGAACCGCACCCTCTGCAACTGCTAATTGTCGGAATACAGCCAAACTCCATTTCTCTGCCCTTCCTGGCAATTTTGCCCCCAATATCATCGCTTCAATTTCTGGCAAATGTCGCCTATGATGGTGTTCTTGATGGTGTTTATGTTTTTTATGTGTATCATCATCATGGTGATGGTGTTCAATCAAATCCACATGTAACTTTGTCGCTTCTTGACCATTACGATGTACCAATTCCATTCGTAAGCGGTATTCATTCTCAATACCTAAAGCATTGAGTTTAGTTGTTAAATACTCAATCGGAACACCGAGACTTACCAAAGCACCCAGACACATATCGCCAGAAATACCCGTTGGACATTGGAGATAAATGATTTTACTCATGTTATTTGTCAATTGGTAGTAGTTAATGGTTAATTGTTAGTGATTGGTGGTTAGTGGTTGGTGTAAATCCCTTTGTATGGGAAGCATTCACCTTAACGATTAGCCATTAACCTTCACTATTTTTATAAAGTTATGGCAAAGATATTTTCGATCCATCCTGAAAATCCTCAAATTCGCAGAATAGAAGAAATACAAACAGAACTGCGTCGAGGTGCAGTTATGCTTTACCCTACCGATACAGTTTATGCGATCGGTTGTGACCTTAATGCCAAATCGGCGATTGAACGAGTGCGAAAAATTAAGCAGCTAGCCAATGACAAACCACTCACATTTTTATGCTCCTCACTTTCGGATATTGCAACTTATGCCTATGTTAGCGATAATGCTTACCGGACAATGAAGCGTCTAATTCCGGGAGCATATACGTTTTTGCTGCCTGCTACTAAATTAGTTCCGAAACTGGTGCAAAGTCCCAAACGCAAAACCACTGGAATTAGAGTGCCAAACCATAAACTATGTTTGGCTTTGTTGGAAGCATTGGGAAATCCAATTATCTCAACTTCAGCCCATTTACCACCCGATGAAGATCGGGAAGTGGATGCTGAATACGAAGCAGGAATTACACAAGCTGAATTATTCGACCGATTGGATGATTTGGTCGATGTAATTGTTGATACTGGCGAGGAGCCAACTAATAAAGTATCCACCATCCTTGATTTGACTGGGGATGAGACTGTTGTTGTTCGTCAAGGTATTGGAGATTTTAGATTTTAGATTATGTACGTCAGAAAAACACGCTTTTCAATATCCGAAATCCTCAGACTGTCACAACAAAAGCCAAAACCCCACATTTCAAATCTAATACCCAAAATCCCTATGGTGATTGTTGTTTTAGCTACAAAAGCAAAAAATGCGATCGCGTAGCGGTTCCCTTGGAACATCGCACCACTTTTAAAAGTGTCATACTCACATGCCTACAAATAGACACTAACCAAAAGTGTCCGAAGGCTTGATTTATAAAGCTTTGAGCCAATTAGAGGTAATAACTGACATCATTGTGCCAGTCGTAATCTGGTGCGTGTCGAAAAAGCGACACAGAGAGATACCCGTAACTTTTTTAGATTCCCTACAGTCATAAATATAAGCGGTGCTTGAGACGAGTCGCGAAGAACAAACTAAGATTCTCCGATACTTCCCCCAGTACGCTTGCACTCCATGTTTCGGTGCGATCTCCCCCAGGAAAAAAAAATCATGAAAGCTAATCTCTCTGCTGCAACCAACTGCTACGCTTCTACTCCAGAATTCTCCAATACAATCTCCAATCAAAATAATTCTTCTACAAATAGTTTTGTAAATAATCCTGTAAATAATCCTGCTACACATAATTTATCTCCCAGCAGCAACGCTTTAGGCGATTTGCTTTACCAGGAATTACAGCCACAAGTCAAAGCTTCCCCGAACTGCATTAAAGCTATTGCCGATCGCATTGCCAAAGAAGTTGAACGCATTTGTGATAAAAGCTCGCGCATTCAAACTTCTGGAGAAATCAATTCTTGGTTGTTAACACTGGCACGCCATCGTATTCAAAAGTGTCTTCGTTATTACCAACTAGGTTCTCGTCGAGGACGTGTTGAATTGCATAGTGCTTTGGGTGCTATGGTATACCGCCATATTACCGCTCCCAATACTCAATTAGGTTTTGACGGACGCTATAGTCTAATTGAAGATTTCCTCCAAGCGTTTTATATTGAGGCTATTAAAGCTTTCCGCCGCGAAACTGAATTACCGGAAGATTATTCACCACGTACTCAGTTACAGTTAGCGGAATACATGTCATTTACAGAACAATACGCAAAACGGCGGATTAATTTACCTGGTGGTTGTAACCAACAATTAATTATTCTACGTGCCCAAAGCTACAGTCGCCGCCAACCTCAAGAAACCACCGTTGATTTTGAAGCAGCTTTAGAATCTGCCCGTGGTGAAGATGGGGAAGCTTACCAACGCAATTCCACAGTACAACAATTGCGATCGCAAATGGTCGCACAAGCAAGCTGCGATGTAGCTGAAGATTCGGAGCGCGATCGAGTTGTTGCTGAATTGATTGAGTACCTAGAAGCCCAAGGACAGCACGATTGCGTTAGCTACCTTACCCTCAAGCTCCAAGATTTGCCCGCACCGGAAATCGACCAAATCCTGGGTTTAACTACCCGTCAGCGCGATTATCTCCAACAACGCTTTAAGTACCACGTAGAAAAGTTTGCCCGTACCCACAACTGGCAATTGGTACATCAATGGTTAGGTGCAGGTTTGGAGCAAAAATTAGGATTATCCTCCCAGCAGTGGGAAACCTTTGTTAATCAACTCAACGAACAGGAACGTCAAATTTTACTTCTCAAATCAACACAACAAAGCGACCAAGTTATTGCTAAAACTGTGAAATGTACCCCTAAACAACTCCAAAAACGTTGGACTCAACTTTTGGAAATAGCATGGTCAATTCGCAATGGTCACGTGGAAGCACAAATGGGTTAAGTTTTGATTGTATATCTTAATTAAATCAGGCATCATGCCTATTATTATCAAGCTTATACAAGTTACGTAAATTCCTATTCTCAGCAATTTCACCCGCCACATTATTAAACCAAATGCTTAATTTTCGTTTCCCAAATTACCTTACTCGTCTTCCCCATTTATGTATACTTTTTACGCAAGTAAATTTTATCTAATTTGGGGAAATGAGAAGTGGGAGATAGTCAAGCAAGGTAAATCATCAAATATTTAAAGTCTGGTAACCAAAGCAAAGTGAATAAGTACGCGATCGTAATTACATTAAATATCAAATTATAGAAACCCAGTTATCACAAGCCTGGGTTTCTATTCAGAAAGTATATTCTAATAT
>NZ_NTFS01000367.1 GCF_002289455.1 Brunnivagina elsteri CCALA 953 | reverse complement strand
AATTTAAACATTGAACTTTAAATAAATACCGACGTGAAGATTATCGCTATTATGAAGTGAAATATTGACTATCCGATTCACAAAATCATCCACATTTGGATTGTAACTTAAGAATAATCCTCGTTCCACCCCCCAAAACCGTAAACTAGCCTGCCAATCATCTAACTTTTGCTGAGAATATTCATCCGCAAGGCTAGTAAATTGAACACATAGAGGTTTCTCTTGTCTGTTGCAAACAATTATATCAGTTGCCATCGATAGGTCTGCGATATAGCGTTGAACAATACTACCATTTTGCCTGTTAATACTGTTAGCAATAGATTTGATTAAATTGTTATCTTGATGACAGAATTCTCCAGCCATAAGTTTTTGTTTCCAAATGTAAAATTTGGGGTCATATTCGCTTAACCATTTGGGAAATAAATCACTGTACCAATATCTAACAGTTGGGTTTAATGCATTAATTGCATCTTGTTGTTCGTCTTTTGACGCTAAAGCTTGAAATTTGAGCCAAGCATCTGCATCTAAAATTATTTGTAATAAAAATAAACTTAGTAAAGGCTTTGCAGTTAGGGAACCTGGTTTGACATTTTTTACCCAACGATTGATTTCCTCCAGTCTTCTCGCTAACTTTGGTTCAATGATAGATGCTTCCTCAACAAGAGACTGAAGCCTTTGTTTTATTTCTTGTGCCTGCAAAATTAATTTTCCTCAGGGAAGTTGCTTCTCTTGAGGATTTTATCTGGAAACGGGGTTTAAGAGTCAGTTGTCAGAAGTCAGGATTTATTCTGCCTCCTAACTTCTGCTTTCTTGTTTATGCTTCCTGTTCAGCTTTTTCGTCAGATTTTTCGGGTTTGAGTAGTGGGAATGCGATCGCATCACGAATACTGGCACAATCGCACAGTAACATGACCAATCTGTCAATCCCAATACCCAATCCACCTGTTGGTGGCATCCCATATTCTAAAGCAGTTAAGAAATCCTCATCGACTCCTTGGGCTTCCAAATCACCCGCAGCTTTGCGTTCAGCTTGCGCTTCCAGACGCTGACGTTGGTCAATTGGATCGGTTAACTCAGAGAAACTATTAGCTGTCTCCCTGCCAACCATAAACAACTCAAAACGTTCCACCAATCCCGGTTTATCACGATGGGGTTTTGCCAAAGGTGAATTTTCCACAGGGTAATCAATTACAAATGTCGGTTGAATCAAAGTTGTTTCCACTTTCTCTTCAAAAGCCAAAACCAACAATTTCCCAATATTTGTACATTCATCAATACCAGGAATACCCACATTTTTACAGGCAGATTTAGCCTCATCCACAGAACTAAATGCAGCAAAATCTAAGCCAGTAGCTTCCTTAACTAAATCATGCATTGTCACCCTTCGCCAAGGTGGTGTTAAATTTACCTCTTCACCTTGGTAAGTAATTTGCAATGTACCAATAACATCATTGGCAACGGTGGTAATAATTCCCTCCGTTAAATCCATCATGTCATGGTAATCAGCATATGCTTGATAAACCTCAATCGATGTAAACTCAGGATTGTGGCGAGTCGAAATCCCCTCATTCCGGAAAATTCGCCCCATTTCAAATACCTTCTCAAACCCACCCACAATCAGCCGCTTCAAGTGTAATTCTGTCGCAATACGCAAATACAATTGAATATCTAACGTATTGTGATAAGTGATAAATGGACGCGCATCAGCACCACCAGCTTCCGACTGCAATACAGGTGTTTCAATCTCCAGAAAATCACGTTCCTCTAAGTAACGCCGAATACCTGCCGTAATTTGGGCACGACGGCGAAACGTTTGCCTGACCTCCGGATTAACAATTAAATCTAAGTACCTCTGACGATAGCGTTTTGCTACATCAGTCAAACCATGCCACTTATCAGGCAATGGTAAAAGAGATTTGGTAAGAATAGAAAATTGTTTGACAAAAACAGATAATTCGCCCTTTTGAGTTCGTTTAATAGTACCTTTTACACCGATAATGTCGCCGACATCAACGAGTTTTTCAATTGTTTTAAAGGCATTTTCTAGTGTACCCAACATGCCTTCTTCTATAGCTTGTTTTTCGATATAAAGCTGAATTTTGCCAGTTTCGTCTTCCAAGGTACAAAATGCCAGTTTACCCATAAACCTTCTTGCCATCACTCGTCCAGCAACAGCAACAGGAAAATCAACTTCCTCACCACTACCTAAGTCTACAAACTTTTCCTGTAATTGTGCGGTGTGATGGGTAGATTCCCAGTGGTAAGCGTAGGGATTTATCCCTAATTGTCTAAATTGTTCTGCTTTCTCTAGCCTCGTGGCACGGATATCGTCCGACATGGTTTTAATGAACTTTCGTTAGGGCAAAAATTAATTATAGAGGGAAGTGGGGGATGGGGAGTTAGGAATAGGAGGGAGAAAATGGGTTGGCTTTACGTGAGAAATATTGTGTAGGTTGTATACCTTGTCTTTTTTGTGCCCCTTTCCCTTTTCTAAAAAACAGTATTCTGGCAAATTTTGACTACTACTTTTTGGTGTACCAGCTTTCAATTATTAAAAATAACCCTGTTAGGGGCTACATTATTACTTTAAAATCCTTTACAATCGGCAATATATCTAATTAATTTTCTTCCGTATAACTACTAGTGACAGCATTACGTTTTGCAAGCTAGAAATTAGGGGAAATGAGTGCGTAAGTGTTTCTTTTGTTCATGCTTTTTCCTGGAAAATATTTAGGTTAGGCTAGAACCATCTCTCAAAATAAAGATAATTACTGAAATGTAATGAGTATTAATAGTACTAATTACTTGATGTAGTATAGCATTTTTGATTGGAAAACCGTATCAAGGCTGACAGTATAGGGTCAGGAAGTATGAAAAGTTAGTAAAGGGAGGCTGTTGATTGTTAGTTCCTTGGTGTTGGTGGTTAATTTTGACTTTTTGGTATTTTTACTAACACTTAACTGGTGACTAGTAATTGCCAATAGTTAACAAGAATGGATTTTAATCATTAACATTTTATTAATTTATCTTTATTTTTCCGCCTGAAACTTGACAATAAAGTTAGATGGCTGTGAGATAAAGGTTAAGGAAAACAATTTTCGTTCTAAATTTTTAACTTTTGTGACTGCCGCCTGACTTGAAAAAGTTAGGAAGTCGAGAATACAAAAGCTTTAAATGAGTAAATCCTCTTATTAAATTTCTATACTAAGGTATTACAAGTTTCTACTGAGGCTATTCAGCCAGAGTAGAATGTAATGCGCTTTCGGCATTAAACTCCGCTCATTACATAATTATTCTCTGCGTCTGTCTATAGGAATAGGTGTTTTGGCACTCCCTGTTCCTTCGGGGGCAGTGATTTGTGACTGACTGTTTAAAAAATTGTAATCTGATGTATTTCTAAGGGACTATGTTTTTACCATCACGTATATCAAATTTAACTTCCGCTTCACCTGCAAGCGTTGCAAAAGTTACTGGTGATTATCGGGTTTCCCTAACGGAAATGTCCGGTAAGAATGCATTGTTGAACCCATCTGTACAGCAGTATTTTGACTATGCATCTGCTCTGAAATTAGTTAATATTCCCGTTAGCTCGCCAATTAAAAAGACTGAATTTGCCAACCCAGAAATTTGGGAATGTGTCCATACTCTGACTAGAAATTCGCAAGCAGTAGCATTTAGTCCAGATGGAAAAATGCTTGCGACTGGTAGTACATTTATTAAACTTTTTGATTTAGAAACAGGGTTACTAATTCGTACTCTCAAACGCGATTCTGGTATTTTGAAAACACTTGCCTTTAGTCCAGATGGCAAAACACTGATTAGTAGTGGTTTGAGTCAGCGAATCGAACTGTGGAATGTATTTACTGGTAAGCTAATTAGCGAATTTATTACCCATGCATACGCAGTTAATGCCTTGGCTTTTGGGAAAGATGGTAAAAACTTTGTCAGTTGCGATCGCGGTAAAACAGTTCAATTTTGGAATGCTGATGATACGCACGCGACTGCAACTTTTGTCCAGCATCACGACTGGGTAAATAGTTTGGCTATCAGTCCAAATGGTGCAATTGTAGCTAGTGGTAGCTACGACGAAACCATTAAACTTTGGAACCTGCACACAAAGTCTCAAATTGCCACCATTAATGCCCATTCTCCGGTGTTTTCTGTGGCATTTAGCCCAGACGAGAAACTATTTATTTGTGGTTGTGCTGACGGTAAAATAAAACTGTGGAATTGGCAAACCGCAGAATTTATGGGGGTAATAGTTGGTCATACAGACGAAGTGAATTCTGTCGCAGTGAATCGTGAAGGTACAATTATTGCTAGTGGTAGTGCCGACAAAACAGTTAGACTCTGGAACTCTCAAACCGGGGAAGAAATTGCTACCCTAACTGGACACATATCAAGCGTTAAATATCTCACATTTAGTCCTGATGGAAATACCCTTGCAAGTGCAAGTGCAGAGGGTAATGTGAAAGTTTGGCGACGTGGATAAAAACCCTATCTTTTCATGCTAATACAATGTTTAGGGTGTAATATATTATTGCACCCTTAATTTTTGATATTAAGGTTTTTAACTATGGTTGCACCTCTAGAAACTCAAAATCAGCCAGAGGTTATCTACCCCGAAAGTGATGGTAAACCGATGGCTGACAATACCAAGCAGTTTGAGTTGATTGTCCTGATTAAAAAAAACTTAGACTTATTGTTTATTAATAATCCCAATATATTTGTTGCGGGTGACTTGCTGTGGTATCCTATTAAAGGTAAGCCAAACATAGTCACAGCACCAGATGTGATGGTAGCTTTCGACAGACCAAAAGGGGACAGGGGTTCATACCTACAATGGAAAGAAGATAATATTCCCCCACAAATCGTATTTGAGATTCTTTCACCGAGTAATTCTAAAGTCGAGATGGATAAAAAATTACTCTTTTACGATCGCCACGGTGTCGAAGAGTATTATTTGTACGACCCAGAAAAAAATGAACTCAGTGGTTGGCTGCGGCAAGAAGGGTATTTGGAAACAATTGACCCAATTTTAGGTTGGACAAGTCCAAAATTAGGTATTAAATTTGACTTGTTATCAACAGGATTAGAATTATATCGTCCCGATGATGAACGATTTTTGAGTTACACCGAAATTGCCCAAAAAGCCGAACTTGCTCAACAACAAGCCGAACAAGAAAAACAAGAAAAAGAGCAAGCATTACAGCAACTAGAGGAAGAACGCTTGCTGCGCGATCGCATGGCTGAAAAACTAAGAACTATGGGCATCAATACTCTTGAATTATAAGCGTGATGTGAGAGCTTCCATTTTCAAATCGTATAATTCAACAATTGTTTTCACTAAATCGCTTGTTTCCTCTGTCAATTTCAGTTTATCAATAGCTTGATTTAAACTATTTCCCCCAAGTACAAGTTTCATGAGTTTCCGGTGTTGCGACTCATCTAAGACTTTGCCAATTTCGCGATTACGTCCTTGATTTACCGCTTGTATCATTTGACGTTGACGTGGAGTTAGCTCGATTATCTTGGTGTTGTTTTTGTCAAGATTTATGTTAATTGTTACGCTTGTTGGCAATTGGGCTGGTAGTGCATTGACAAAACTGGGCGAGATAAACATGGTTGTAACAATCAATACTACTAAGAATAGGCGCTTTGCTAAGTAACTAATCATACTCTCAGATTCCCACGATAAGGTTACATAAAAATAAATTACCAGGGAATGGGGAATAGGGACTATTAGTTCGCTACACAAATTATTATGGATAAACCACATGGTCAGGGGAATAAAATATGGAAATATGGTCAGGGCAAACAGCCGTTTGCCCCTACTAATTCCCAATCATCATATTTTAAGGAACATGCATTAAATAAAGTGCAAAGGTAGGGTGTGTTAGCGGAGCGTAACGCACCATTCCAAGTTCAATCAAAATTGCATGTTATTAAATTTGCGTTCCTAAGCGGGTTCCATTGGTAGGGAATGGCGATATAAAATACCTTTGATTTTTAATTCACTCAATTCTAGAACCGCTTGAATTGTATCCCACTGTTCCCGTTGTAAATCCAAAGCTTCGATTGAGTTTTCGAGACTTTGCCCAGAACGAAGCAAATGTTTGAGTTGACGACGTTGGGATTTGTTGAGGATTTGAATTAATTCGTGGTTGCGTCGTTGCCTTACTGCTTGGAGTTCTTGATGTTCCTGGGGAGTTATTTTTTCTTCTGTGAATGTGGTGTGGTTTTCCTGGGAAATTGCAATTATTGCTGTTGGGTTAGTACTTAACTTTAGAGGAACAGCGATCGCACTATTTGGAATCACCAAAGTAGCGAAAAAAATAGCGATACTCCAAAAGAGTCGCTTTGCGATCGCAATTCTTACCAGGGATTTTTTGAAGTTAACAGCCATATCTAAATTATTCCTACAAGCAAAGAAGTCGAGAGTAGAAGGATGGTAGAGACAACTCGGTGATTTGTCTTAGATGAAGATTTTCCCTTCCCTCTTTGATTTCGAGTACTAGGATAGTCATTTTAGTCGCTTCAATAATGTCTTCCTTATGACTTACCTCAGGAATTGATAATTAAATAAAATAT
>NZ_NTFS01000366.1 GCF_002289455.1 Brunnivagina elsteri CCALA 953 | reverse complement strand
AAGTCATTGCTCACCGTTGTGCTTACCTTAATGGATTAATCTTTGCTCGCTAAATAAAAAGTGGGATGCTCCCAATTGATTATAAATGGCTTGTTGTTTGGCAAATTATAAATGGTAAATTTCAAGGTAAAGATTTGACGGCAGCAGATTTTACAGATGCTAATATTGAAGGTGCTGATTTGAGAGGGTTTGATTTAACTAATGTCAAATTCAATCATGCAAATGTGCAGAATACTCGGTTTGGATGGAATCAAGGAATTTCGGTAGTAATGCAATTGGAATTAAAGCAACGTGGTGCTTATTTTGAAGAAAAGTAAATATTGTAGGTTGAGTGGAGACGCACAACAGATATTTGTAGCGATATAATAAATCTATATTTGCGTCATAACCCAACATTTTATAAATTATTTGAAGCGTCTCTTAATCGTTGAGTTTAGATATTTTTGTGGCTTAAATAATTTCTATTTTCCCGATATCATGTGTTGGGTTACGCAAAGCCTTCAACGTCACTTGCTATAACGAGGGAAACCCTCGCAACGCAGTGACTCCCCAACCTACATGAGATTACTTATTTTAACTTAAAGAGGTCGGATATATTTAGCGAGCAATTAATTCTTCGATCGCGTTTGCTGCGGTGGGTAATTCTTTTGTTAAAATATCTGCATCTGTGTCTGTCACCAATACATCATCTTCGATGCGGATTCCTCGAACATCGGCAAACTGTTGCAAACGCTCCCAGTTGATTAAATATTGATAATGCGATCGCGCTGAATTTAAAATTGCTGGTACTTGATAAAATCCTGGTTCAATGGTAACTAACATTCCCGCACGCAAAGTCCGATTTAATCGTAAGTAACCCAAACCAAATCTTTGACTTCTGTCTCTTCCTTCTTCATATCCCGCTAAATCCCCCAAATCTTCCATATCATGCACGTCTAAACCAAGTAAATGCCCGATTCCGTGGGGAAAAAATACCGCATGAACGTCTTTTTCAACTAATTCTTCCGGTTTACCCTGCAAAATTCCTAAATCTACCAATCCCTCTGCAATTACTTGACAAGCTAAAAGGTGAATATCAGCATACTCAACTCCGGGATGCATCGCTGCAATACATGCATCATGTGCAGCTAAAACCACATCATAAATATCTCTTTGGGTAGATGAAAATTTTCCGGAAGTTGGAAATGTGCGAGTAATATCACCTGCCCAACCTGTGGGAGTTTCGGCACCAACATCAGCAAGCAGTAAATCTCCGGGTTGAATGGGATGATGGTAATGTTCGTTGTGCAAAATTTCACCATGAACGGTGACAATGCTGTTGTAGGAAGTCTTCATGTCATGGGCAATAATAACGCTTTCCATTGCTGCCCGAACTTCAGCTTCGGTTTTGCATTTGCTGACTGCTGCCATTCCGGCTTTATGGGCTGCGACGCTGACAGCAGAGGCTTTTCGCAATTCTATTAATGCACCTTCATCATGAATTAACCGTAATTTTACTATTGCCCTGGCTAATTCCAAATCTATACCTTGGGGTGGAATTTGCGGTAAAATCATCCGGTTGAATAGCTGGGTTTGTTGTGTCCATGTGGCAGCATCTTGGACAGCAATTGTGGCAGCATCTGGGATTTTTGAGGCTAATTCTGCCATTGGGTAAGCTGCATCTGCACCGATTTGTGCGGCTATTTCGTCCCGTTTGGCAGTTTCTCCATGCCATAATGCGCTGTTTGCTGTGGGTTCATCGATGAAGAGTTGGAGTTTACCTGCTTGGAGATGGATAGCGGCATTTGCTAGGGGTAATCCGGCAAAGTAAAGGAAATGACTGCTGGCACGGTAAGGAAATACATTTGCGGGAAAGTTGCGGGGATTGGTGTTTCCTGCCCAGAGAATTGCGGGGAAGTCGATTAGGGTTGAGAGTTTTTGGCGACGTTGACGGAGGTTTTCGATTAGGGATAATGGCATGGGCAAATCAGAATATTATAGGTTTTATTTATATGTTAGGTGCGATTTGTTGGATATGTGGGAAATTAAGAAAGAAGACGTTCCACCGGAACGTCTCTACAATAATGGGTTTAAATGTGATGATTTAATTAATTTTTATCATCTTTGTCTTTGGTGCGATCGCTATCTTTATCATTGTCTTTGTCGTCGTCATTTCTATCATCTTTATCGTTGTTTGTTTGAACTGGTTTTTGTTCCGATTGACTTTTGTAGCTGTTGGGTTGTGCTTGTTGTTGAGTCTCTGTTTTCGGAACTTCTGGTGTGGAAGTGCAGCTTGCGAGAATTATCGAAACGCTGGCAAATGCTAAAGTTGCCAGCAGTTTGCTTGTTAATAGGGAAATCTTCAAGTTTCTTTGCAACATTGATTTTCTCTACTTTTCTCTACTAAGGGTTAATAACACCTTTCTAGGGTAGAAGCATTTATAGAAAAGGTGACAGTTAAAAATTTAAGTAAGTAACCCTAAAAAGTCTTATTTTTCTGCGTGATTGTAATCAATAAAGTAAAATTTTGGCTCTAACCATAGCTTTAAAATTGCGTAAATTCCTAAGCCTAAAAGCGCCGAAATAACTAATGGGATGCCGACTTTGATTCTGAATGTATCCGGTAGCACTGCAACAATTGCAACCGTGACTGCAAAATATGCCAAAAGGAATAGTTGCCAGATTTGAATATTTTTTAATGCACCGCGACAACTGCTGCAATGTTGAGTATGCTGCTCATAACGATTTAAAACCTGTTTGCGGTCTTCATTAATTTTTGCGTAACCTAAAGCATTAATTCCAACTTCATGCCAAGGTAATTTCCCTTGAGAATATTTATCAAACCATTGGCGAAATTCAATCACTAAGCGGTCTGCACCCGTCGGCATTTTATAAGCTGTTTTCCAACTGCCAAAAGCTTGTCGTTGTTGTAACAAATATTCTTGCTGTTGGAGAAGCACCATATCCCCATCAAGAACTAAATTACGTTCTGTGATGTGGCTCCACCAACGAGGAGTGAAACGGTGTAGGGTTTTGGCGAAGTTGCGCGGGAACTGGGCAACAATCCGCGATTTACCTGGACTGATGGGAATACAGTAGGTGACTAATCCCAGTTGTTTACCGGAATTACCAAACTGAATTGCATATTCTAAACGACAAGGTGGTTCAAAGGTGATTGTACTTTTCAAATATCTTTCAATTGTCGCTTCAATTAAATTTGGTGTAGATTGGGAAATTCTGATGGGAACAGGTATGGCTTTATCGCGATTTCCTTGTACTCCGTGATGGGCAAAGGGTACGTGGCTGGGGTCGGCAACATTTTCTACAAGTGTTTGCCAGTCATATTCCAAATCGCGCACCATTGAAGACCAAACAAAGCCTTTGCCAGCGTCAATATTGGGCGATAAGGGTAATGGGGTATTCTCTGCAAGCTCCCTAGAATTAGTATCAAGCCATACCCAAAGTAAATCATTGGCTTGTCTAATGGGTAAGCTGACAACGCAAAAATTGTCTTTATTTTTACTAACAATTTCCGGGTTTTCCGCTTGGGGCATATGGGTGCAAGTACCTTGGAAATCAAATTGCCACCCGTGATAGCTGCACATTAAATTACCTGTTTTTTCGTCTACTCTGCCTTCACTTAATGGTGCTAAACGATGCGGGCATTGGTCTAAAAATACTTGGTATGTATCGGATGATTTGGGCTTCCAAATTACAAGTCGGATACCCAAAATGGTGACAGGAGTAGGTTTTTTGGGATATAAGTCTTCAATTGGCGTAACTGGATACCAGTGTTGAAAAAAGTTAAATTCAGTTTGCATGATTCGTGATGTGATATTTACTTAGGCTTACTCTTATTATAAAAATTACCAAATCGCAATTTGCTATTTACTTGCCACAATAGTAAAAAGAGCCTATATTCGAGTTTTTTATAATGTATTCCCAAAAACAAGCCAGGGTAAACCGTATTTCATCCTGTGATTGGTCGATAAAAGAGTTACCCGGTTTAAACGAAGAGGAAAAATTACAACTGCAAAATTGCGGAATTTCCACAACAAATCAACTGATTATCCAGGGGAAAACACCGCAATTGAGAATTGAATTAGCAAATCAATTACAAATTAATCTGAAATATGTAAATAAATGGATTGCGCTGGCAGATTTAGCCAGAGTACCCAGTGTGGGAACTCAATATTGCGGGTTACTGCTTCATGCTGGAGTTGGTTCGGTGATGCAATTAGCCCAAACCCCCACACATCGTTTGCACAGGCAAGTTTTACGGTTACAGGTAGCGACTATGCAACGACGGGATTTATGTCCTGCTGTTGAGGTTGTCCAGCAGTGGACTCAGCAAGCGAAAATGGTTAGTGGTTAGTGGTTAATGTTTTTACCCAATTCCCAATTCCCAATTCCCAATTCCCAATTCCCTAATTCTTTATCAATACTCCATTGAGGAAGATATCAGCTAATCCTTCTGCCATTGCTTGAAGTTCTTGTGGTGAGGCATCGGGAGATGCGATCGTTTCGTTGGAAAAGCCCGCGATCGCATCTTAGAAGCGGCACAGCGTTTGTTTGCCGCACAAGGATTTGACGGCACTACTACCCGCGATTTAGCCCAGACAGCAAGCGTAGCGGAAGGTACTTTATTTCGTCATTTTCCCAATAAAAAAGCAATTTTGGTTGAAGTTGCAACCCAAGGTTGGATCGAAATTCTCACCGACTTGCTGACGGAACTAAGTGAAATGGGCAGCTACAAAGTAAAATTAATGGTTATTGTTTGCTTATGAATACAAATATGGGTTTGACATACACTCGACTACTAGACTTAATAATCGCCAGGATAAACCAATTATTAGAGTCAATGCGTCAATTAATGTTAATTTTTCTAACGGTTGTTTTTCTGGGATGGGGCTTTTTACCGGAAGTCGCACTTGCTCAAACCCCAGCACTACCGACTGTTCCAGCTTCAGATATCGCTTCTAGTCAATCTACAAATAAGCCTGGAAATCAATCTTCAATTCAACCATATCTCGATCGAGTCATTAAAAATTTAACTGAGTTTAAGCTTGCGAATGGGATGAAATTCATCGTCTTGGAACGTCACCAAGCACCTGTAGTGTCATTTTTGACCTATGCTGATGTCGGTGGTGTGGATGAACCTGATGGTAAAACGGGTGTAGCACATTTTCTCGAACACTTGGCATTTAAAGGCACACCTCGCATCGGGACAACCGATTACAAAGCAGAAAAACCACTTCTTGATGCATTGGAACAGCTAAATACACAAATTACTGCTGCTAAAGCTGCTAAAAAAACCGAAGAAGTGGCAAAATTACAAGCTCAGTTTCAACAACTTGAAAAGCAAGCGACGAAACTGGTTAAACAAAATGAACTGGGGCAAATAGTCGAACAAGCTGGAGGAGTTGGTTTAAATGCAAATACCTCCACTGAAGCAACCCGTTATTTGTATAGCTTCCCCTCAAATAAATTAGAGTTGTGGATGTCGCTGGAGTCGGAAAGATTTTTGGAGCCTGTACTTAGTCGCGAATTTTTCAAAGAAAAAGATGTAATTCTCGAAGAACGTCGCTTGCGGGTAGAAAATTCTCCCATCGGTTTGATGATCGAAAAATTTACTGACGCTGCATACAAAACCCATCCTTACCGTCGTCCAGTTATTGGTTACGATGAAGATATTCGCAATCTTACACCTGCCGATATCAAAAACTTTTTTGCAACATACTACGTACCTAGTAATATCACAGTAGCTATAGTTGGTGATGTGAACCCGAAGGAAGTCAAACGATTGGCGCAAACATACTTTGGTCGGTATAAATCCAGACCAAAAGCTAAATCAAATATTCCTATCGAGCCGAAACAAACTCAAACAAGAGAAGTCACCTTACAATTAGCTTCCCAACCTTGGTATTTAGAAGGATATCACCGTCCAGCAATCACCCATCCCGATGAAGCTGTTTATGACATTATTGGCAGGTTGCTCAGTAATGGACGAACTTCAAGGTTGTATAAATCTTTGGTTGAGACACAACAATTAGCATTGGCAGCACAAGGTTTTAGCGGTTTCCCTGGTGATAAATACCCTAATTTGATGTTGTTTTATGCACTTACGGCTCCAGGGCGATCGGTTGACCAAGTGGCAGTAGCGTTGCGGAAGGAAATTGAGCGATTGAAAACGGAAGCTGTAACATCTGCGGAATTAGATCGAGTGAAGACACAAGCTCGTGCGGAATTGGTGCAACAACTCGACTCTAATATGGGGATGGCACAAGAGTTATTGGAGTATGAGGTTAAAACAGGTTCCTGGCGAAATTTATTCAAGAAATTGGATCGATTAGCGATGGTAAAAGCTACGGATGTACAGCGAGTTTCAAAAGCTACGTTTACACCGGAGAATCGCACCATCGGTAAGTTGTTGTCGAAGTGAAATCAGATCGATTACCCAAAATATCTGTTGAATCCCCCCTAACCCCCCTTTTCAAGGAAGGAAAATAAAAATCCAGTTCCCCCTGATATCTCGGAATTACCCCCCTTAATCCCCCCTTGCAAAGGGGGGAAACAAACTAGAAATCCAGTTCCCTCCCCTTAATAAGGGGAGGGTTAGGG
>NZ_NTFS01000365.1 GCF_002289455.1 Brunnivagina elsteri CCALA 953 | reverse complement strand
CCTCAAGTCATTGCTCACCGTTGTGCTTACCTTAATGGATTAATCTTTGCTCGCTAAATAAAAAGTGGGATGCTCCCGTCGGGCATTGCCTCCACTACTCGTGCAGCAACTTTATCTAACATAGAAGTATTCTCCGTCAAATCTGCATCGGAAATTGGTATCAACCGAAACTTCATTATCTTCAATGAAGAACGACGATACCATAATAGAAATTCATTATGGGTAAGTGGTAGCAAATATTTCATTAGAAAAAGTAATCCTCCGAAGTCTCAACTGCAACTTGCTTCTGAATCGGCAATTCAACTACTCGTAATAAGTTATCGGGTATACGGGTAATGTAAGGATGGGGTTTATTTGTATAACATAAATACAAGTTGAGTCGGCTTCTTGTTAATGCCACATAAAATAAGTTATTGGCAATATCTTCACTATGCCAAATAGTCACATCTGCACATAAATTGGGCAACAATACTGTTTCAAAATCTAATCCTTTGGCACTATGGTAAGTGAGTAAATGTACTTTAGATGCATCATTTAAATCACCATAACCACCACCCAAATATTGCATATTTAACCCACACTTAGATAGGTAGCTATTCAAATCATCGAAGTCATCCCCACCAAATCTATTTGTTTTTAGTTGCCATCCATCAAAATTATGTAAATTTAGTATGGTATCCATTAAGCCTAGTATGTACTTTTTCTGCGGTAACAATATTGCTGTACTGACACGGGAATTAGCATAACTTGAAGCTGTTTCAAATACATAACGGATTTCTTCATTCACATCCAATGAAGAAGCTAAAACTACATCGACATTACGCAATTTAGAACGGGATGCTTGTTCCAGTTGGTTATGAGGAAAAATCGACTTGACTATCTCAATAATTTTGTTAGGTAAACGATGTAATATTTTCAATTCAACCGTAACAGCATTGATTAATGATACCATCGCGGCTACAGGCATCCCCATATTATAAATTGATTGTGCGCCATCACCTGCAACTATTAACTGATGGCATTGACTGTACAATAATGACAAAACTTTTTCCGATAAATCCTGCACTTCATCAACTAAAATTAAGTCGTAGGCTGAAGGACTTTTCTCAAATGCACTATAGGTTTTCACCTCAATACCACAACTATTAGTAGTTACTCTTTTGTTCGATTTATCGGAGAATATATCACCGAATAAGCTACTAGATTTGAATGAAGAAACTTTCTTCATTTCAGGTGGAATACTTGCATTAAACATGTCTACTAAGGTGTTAGTATAACCGACTACACAAACTCGTAATCCAGGATTTTGCTGTTTGGCTAAAATTAAGATATACAACAACAAAATGGATTTACCTGAACCCGCAAACCCCTGAATAAAAAAATTCTGTTTGGGGTTAGAAAGAATGCGATTAATAATATCGCGTTGTTCGGCATCAAGTTTGGCAAATGGTAATAACCAAGACATGTGATTGACAATCTCCAATTAAAATAATTTGAATAAATTAGTTGGGTTCAAAACATTATTTGTGCTATTCCTATTACTCTCCATTGGTGATGCCAGCAAACTTTCTTCGTTGTAAAGTTTAGATTTAGCACTAAATTCAAGTTTTCGCATCTTGACGATTTCACTAACATCATTTTTACCTAAAGATTCGGCAGCCTTAATCAATTTGTCATAATCCGATAAATATAAATCACCATCTAAAAATAATTTGTATAGATAATTAAATGCCCGTTGCACCATATCTCGACCTTTGGTTTTACGTTTATCTTCTTTACGCATCAAATAGCTACCATAGGAAACCAAAGTAAAGATAAAATCTGGATTAAATGATAAAGACTTCTCCATCAATAATTCGTATTCACTGCTATTGCCATTACGCAGATTAAATATTGCCAAATTAGCGGCATTAATTGCATTTTCTTGTTTTTCGTAAGCAATTTTAGCCCAAGTAAATCCTTGTTTTTCCTTATCAGCCCTATCGTAGTAATAACAAATATTGGTCTCGTGCCGCGAGTTTTTATCCAAAATCTGCACCAATTCTAAGGTTTCAGCCGCACGTAAATAATCAGACGCATTTGCACAAGCTTCAACTAGATGTAACAATCCGGGAATGGAGGGTTTACCACCATTATTTGCTGCCATTGAATTAGCCATTTTCTCAGCTTCAAACACTAACCTTTCTTCTGTAGTTAGTTCTCGATTTGCAAATGGGTTAACCAATGTTGAAACAACTTCATCACCACCAATATTTGCGCTGACAAATAAGACTTTATCTTCACTCAATCCACAATTAACTCGTACCCAAGTATTCGGGGCAAATCTCCCATCAAAACTATCAGCATCAATATTAATTACCGTCAAAATTTTATTTTCGTTCCCTACGCACAGGGGAATCTGAATTTTTGCTTGCTCTTTATCTCCCGTACAAAAATCAAATTCTTTATTCAGGTTTGATATCTCAGTACCTGCTGCAATTAGCGTCTGCAATCCATTACGACTAATTAATAAAATCGGTTCGGACACTATTGGACGCACCAACGTTAAACCCAATCCGTTCAACAATAGGGAGTTCACAGCAGCACCTTGGGAAACATGCGATCGCAAATCACGCGGTATTTCGATTTCTGTATTGGTAAAGTAGTTAGAGAGGGCAACTTGTACGTAGGGATTACTGCTGCTTCCACCAATCAACAAGATTAAGTCCAAGTCATCGCGACACAATTCGGCTTTACGTAAACTCGATTCGATGGGTGCAAACAGACTCACATCCCCAGTTTCAGCACCAACAAAAAAACTCTCCATCACTTCATTAAACTCGCAATAACTCATGCTGGGGTTGACCAAGTTTAATTTTTGTTTGGGCAAATTTATATCGAGAGAGCGATTCAATTCTAACATGAAGTTGCTAGTTGCTCCCTCTGGCAACCGATTCGATACCATTTGCGATGATACCGATTTACAAGCTAATATCTTCAATTCCTCTGCTGTTTTCTGCAACCAAGGAATAATCCGTTTGTTTAAGTCAGCACTTCTAAAGTCATCAAAGTTACAATTATTCTGCTTAAACAATTGTGGCAGTAAAATATCGGTGACGATTCGCTTATCGATGTCATCTCCGCCTAATGCTGTAAACTTGGATATTGCCAGGTTTTTACAAGTTAGTCCGCCTAAATCACTTCTAGCTATTTCCAGTATCGATATATCTAGGGTGCCAGCACCCCAGTCGAATACAAGAATTTGTAATGGTGATGATTCTGGTATATTCAAACTACCGAGTCCGTTTAAATTTGATTCGGCTAAATAACTCAAAAATGCCGCATTCGGTTCGTCAATTAATAATTTGCCATCACGTTTGATTCCAGCCGACGTTAACGCCGATAATAAACTTGTACGCTGGTTCGATTCAAACGATGCAGGTACGGATACCGAATAACGAATAATTGATGGCAACTTGTGTTGTTGAACATAGTCCTCGATTTGAGTCTTTAAAAAGTTGAAGAATACTCGCGCTGCATCTTCGGGTTTTTCAATCGTCGCCGTTGGATTACGGGCTGTTAGTCTACTATTGTAGTAAACTGGACCCAAATCTTCCCCTAATCCCATTTTGAATGAAGTCCATAAATTAATTCCTTGTTGTAGTTGACCCTTAAGTAACGACGCACCAACACCGATAAATAGTTGCTCCCGATGCCATGCGATCGCAGTTGGGATTAAGTGCGATTCTTATAGTCGTCCATCTTCAAGTAACTGCTGCACTGGCATTGCACATGTTTCAATCGGTACATTCCCATTCCCAATTACCGAATAACTTATGGTTGTCGTACTTGTGCCAAAATCAATCCCCACATAAGTCGCGTTACTTAATTTGGCTGGGATATTATCTTGGGCTAACTCTGCACCAATAACATTACTCAAACTTAGTGCTAAATTCATATATCAAAATTTATAATCTTAAAAAATTTTAGCAGAACAAATCAACTACTTACATCACTCCATCGTAGAAGAGCATTTGGCAAAAATAATCGTAGTGCCCAATTTTCAATTGTACTTTTGTAATTCCTTTTGCGTATTATTATGCAATTATCGCGCATTCGTTGAGTTATTGATTTACCTGTGAAGGCACAAGCTGATGACTTAAGCAAAGTTTAGCCAAATCAACTCGAAAATGCTGCTAGAGGTATAGAGATGTTTAATTTACGACTTTGATTTTACCGTTTATTGCTTGCTTAATTGATGACTACAAAATTCATTTAACAGCTTGACTGGCTTTACTTGTAACCTATTCCTCTATTAGCTCCCCCGATTTTTCACTCATATTTGTCCCTTCCCTAGCGCATCAGACTTTAAACTCGATTTGCAGATAATCAGGTAAAAAACTCGAAAGCTTACAGTCGAGCTTTTTTTTTGTTTTCATTCGGCATAAATAGTTCATAGGTACTATACGATTATTTCCCCTTCTGCTTTAGCCATTCACTCATTGCTTGCTCAAGCAGCAAATTGCACATATTGCTGACTGTGCGCTTTTCCTGCTTGGCTCTTTCTTCAAGGGCTTCCATCAGTTCCGGTTCAAGATAAATGGTTGTTCTAGGTTTTTTTGTAGGCACGTCAAAATATAAAAACTGGTTCTAGTTCATTATTTTTGCTCTCTTCTAAATATTTGTCACTCAAGTGCATTACCTATTGACATAGTTCATTGCCAGTTTTACTATACTTATATCGGCAAACAACTTCTACAGGTGCCATGTATGAGCAAACATGAAAAACTACCTTTGGTCGAAAAACTTACCCGAAAAGCCTTCAAGCATGGCAGGATTTTCCAGTACGGAGTTTGGCAACACCAAAGCCATGCCAGACTTTTATCGCAAAGCTGAGAGCGACATATAAGTGAAACACACTAAGACTGGGGGTTTTTATTCACATTTTCATCTGGGTATTTCAGCTTTCCCTCCTTTTCAGCTATTTCAACCTCTCTACGCAACAGATAAGCTGCTAAATCAGCCAGATTTGTGCCTTCAATATCAGCCCATCTCTGTAATTTTTCATGTGTCAAATCGGGAATAGAAACGCTTACTCTTTTGGTCACGGTAGTTTTTTTCTAATTTTCATGTTTCATAATACCTTCGATTGCATTTAATATTTGCTGCCATATAGTGACTATATAGATGTAGTATAATTATATAATAGATGCGGGAATCAACGTAATGATATCCAGCATCCGTCCAAAGACCATATTTCTATGGAGTATCGCAATCTGACAAAAGCAATCTTTGAATAAAACCTATCTTTGAATAAAACCTATCTTTGAATAAAACCTATCTGGAACTCATTCTCATGAAATATCACTATCAATAAATTTGCCTATAAGCAAGCTACCAGTACGAAGAATTGTCTAACTAGGGCTTGCTGATTAAAGCTAGAACAAACATCAAAATGAGGGTTTCAATCCTTTTTATTCCAATCAGGTGCAAGATTATAGTATTTAGAAGCTAAAAATCCTTGCATTTTGGTGGGAAATTGTGGGGTGAATTTAGAAACCAACGCCTAAAGCCACCATTTTTTTAGCTGTTTGGCATCTCGATTTGCTCTGGAAACTTTTTCAGCAAGCCCTAACTATTCAGAATCAAGACTAGCTTCCAATTCCTCGACAGAAATATTGTTATACCGGGCATATTCTGCGAGTTGCTGATTAATTGTTTCAAAATTAGCTTCTACCCGTGCAGCGATGATTTGAGCCGCAAATGCGGCAGGGGGACGACCCCGAAGCTTTGCCCAAAGCTTTAACTTCCGAAAGTCATAAGGGGATAGGGTAATCGAAAAACGAACGTTATCCTCTGCCATATCTAATAATTCTTCTCGCTGTGTCTTCATTAATGTACATCCTATGCATTCTCTTTTGCGATGGTCTGATGATGCTTTAAAGAATCTCTATTTGAAAATATAGCATTAAAGATGCTTGACAGAATCTCTACATATTCCCTAGAGTAGTAATCATGTAAAAAATATTTACGATCTGCTTAAAATAACTTGCAATTTTAGATAAGAAAAATTAATTTCAGCTTTGAGCAAAAAAAAGTTAAATCTCTAGTCAATCCTTGACGAATCTGGAGCCTCTGCCATGAATCACTACCATGCTCTCAAACACTTACCAAATGAAGGTTTAGAACCCAGACAATTCCTCCGTCACTGCTTCGGCATCGCTGAACTAACCCCCGCAGAACTATTGGAAGAAGAAACAGACTCCCAATACCGCAAAAAATGCATCACGATATTCTGTGCAATCTTTGACATTCAACGAGCAACGGTTAGGAAATGGGGAAGCGACCTGAATTTTGAAGGGATGCCCAACTATTGCAAAATTGCTCTTGCTTACATCGAAGCAGCCGGAACTATGCCTCGTTATCTCAGAAGCATACTCAAAGGTGAGTACAATCCACCCGAAGTTGATGCTCAAACCTTCCTGGAAAAAATTATCCTCGATGGTTTAAGCGAACAGCAAATATTACAAACTGTCTCCCATGCTAACTTTCGGACAACTTGCGTCAAAACTCTCACCCAAGTTCTGCATATCGGCACCAAATCAGTCCAGGATTGGGGACAAGATATGTCATTTCGCAAAATGCCGCGTATCCACAAACACACCTTGGCTTATG
>NZ_NTFS01000364.1 GCF_002289455.1 Brunnivagina elsteri CCALA 953 | reverse complement strand
TAAATAAACAACAATTTCTTGGAAAAAGTTGGAGTAAAAGAGTATAAAGAAATGAAAATCACATTTTTTTTTCAAAGTACTCTTTTACACACAGCTCAAAACATCTACTTGGTGAAAACCATGAAAAACGTTTGGAATAACTTCAAAGAATTGTTAACTAATGCATACCAGAATCTTGGTTTAGCGTGGTGGGTGGAGTTGAAAACCCAAACACCAAATTGTACATATTACTTTGGACCATTTCTCAGTAGTGCTGATGCCAAAGTCGCAATCCAAGGTTACGTCGAGGATTTAGAGCAAGAAGGGGCACAAGGGATATCTTTCGATATCAAACGTTGTAAACCTTCAGTTTTAACGGTTGCAGACGACCTGGGGGAATGGATCGACCGCAAAGTTAAGCCTGTCTTTAGCGGTCAAATATAATTAAGGGCTTCTGATATTACCCCAAACTCAAAATCTGGGGTGGTGTCCCTTGGTTAAAGGCGTTCCAGTGGAACGTCTTTAAGTTTTTGTACTATTTTCTACTATTTGGTACTATACTACTTGCGGTTGGGATTAGGATATTAATAAAGTGAAAAATAATAAAACACCGCCATTAAGTAAAATCAACTAATTTAGAAAAATAGATTATCTTGCGATATGCCTATGGCATTAAGCTTCGCTTATCGCACTTGGCAACGTTAATTTTAATTGTTGACTTTAGGTATTTGGTAGTTTAAATAATTTCTATTTTCTTCATCTCATGTGTTGGGTTACGCAAAGCCTCCATCCAACCTACGCAGGATTAGTTTTTTCAAAATCAAGTATTTATATTGAAATTAAATGTAAACCCATCCCAAATTTTTGTATTACTAGGTATATTACAAACTGATATGTGGAATGTGGGATAAAATAACCCTACTCGAAAATAGGGCTATCTTTTATGTTCAACAACCGTTTACGCGGTTATCTCATGAATACAGAACATTACTGGCAAACATAATCGTGAATACCTTCACCTACACTACCAGGAACTACACTATTCATGCGTACATCGTCGATTCGCATAGAGTCAATTAGATGCCAACTTTTTGTGTAGCTTACTAATTTTAAAAGTCCAGCCGTTCTGTTTCTGCAATTAGTTACCTCTTCTGCTTTTTTATATCCACTTGGGCTTGCACGCATTGTCCAATACACAAACCGCCCTTCTATAGTCTTGTGAGCCAAAATAGAATCACTATCTACATAATTTGCATTTCCATCAGTGTCATTCGCAACATTAACCCAATTTTCCGCCTTGACTGGAAGTATAAAAGACAATGCCAGTAAAGCACCCAACGTAAGTTTCTTAAACATGTCTGAACTAATAAATGTTATTTATCAAAGTATTCGTGTTTTCCAAGCCAGCCTAATCTAGCTCAACTTTGTAAGCAGTCGTTTCCGGATCAATACTGCTCTTTAGGCAAGTTTCTCTAAAGTTTCTCCAAGGCTTTACGTATATACTATTATCCCTTTAGACACAAAATATACATGCATTTATCATTCTAAGGGTTCTCTTCTATCTGAATACTGAGTGATTACCCACATTTGTTTGATATCGGGTTTTGTTCGTCTTGGCTGACTATCGGTTCTACCCAACAATCCCTCAATAATTCCCGCTAGCTTATTCTTGAATATAAACGTTTTAACCCTTCTAGAATTAATTAGGAGGGTTAAAGGTATCAAATTATCCTGAAATTGGTTAGCATCGATTCTAAGACCTATCACGACGAGTCAATAAGCTATTTTCAAGGGTTCAGACTCGACGTAACGATAAACACGTCCATATTTGGAAGTATGTTAACTAGGTCTTGAATTAATATGTTTGATGCTTTATCCTTTATCCTTAGATACCCTTGCCCAGATAGTTTTTAAATCGTTGGTGTATACAAAAATCTGTTCATAATTTAATTGAAAGAAAGATTTTGTACTACTAATATCGATTTTTAATCTGATGTTTGTTTTTAATAACTCAGTTTCGAGTAAGTCTACAGTCGATCTGGACTATCGCTAGTAACCTGTAACATTAGAATTATTCAACTACGGAAGCTGTGCGATAGAGGATTTTAATTATATAACCGAGTCAAATACCTGTTGTGCTATCAAATTTAACTGCGGGAAAGTAGGTGATACAATCAAATCGTTGTTTCTAAACGGGGTCATTTGGTACTCTCCATCGATTAACTCACAGACAAAAATAGTCGGGATTTTGGGTTTTCCAATGTATTTACGTCCACCTAACGCGGCATAATCGACAATCCAGTATTCTCGTATACCCATAGCTTCATAATTATTAAACTTTTTCTCATAATCATCCTGCCAATTAGTTGAAACGACTTCAATAACTATTGGAGCAGTTTCAGGGTAAATAACGGTCGATTCTTTTTTCCACAATAGTTCATTTTTTAAATTGTTCCGATTTAGTACCAATAAATCAGGTATATAAGCCGATTCATCTAATGGTGTTTTAACTAGTCCTAATTTTGGAATGAAATAAGGAAGTTTACATCGTTTAAACTCTAGTGTTATTTCTTCGATTAGAAAACTTAAAATTTCTTCATGGTCGCCTGTTGGTGGTGGCATCTCGATTATCATTCCGTTATGTAATTCGTAGCGTCTCCCGTCGTTAGGGAACCATTCGATAAATTCATCAAAGGTAAATAACTTTTGTAGCGGTAGTATTTGTGTCATAAAAGTTACTGGTAAGGTTTATTTTTACTGTTCACTTATCCTTATTTTTATTTGAACAAGAGTAATTGCAATATTCATCATAAATCTAAAATAGCGTGACTTCTGGGTGTTCTACAATCCATGTATCGATATCATTTAGTAATTCCCCTGGAATTTCCCAGGGAAAAAGATGTGCTGTATTTGGGTAGCATTTCCAATCGCAAGATTTAAGGTACTTAGATGTTTCTAAGCTGGAATCGGCTGTAATGTGACGGTCTTCCGCAGCAGCAAGCACTATACTGGGACATTGAATTTGGTATAAATCTGGCAAGCGGTTGTAACCATTGCTGATGGCTGTCATTAATGCGCGAGTTGCGGCAGGTGAGGTTTGTAGGAAGGCAGGAACAGCAGATGAAGCAATGTGTTTGTAGGTGCTAGGGGTATGTTGTTGGATGAGATAGCGGAAAAGAGATTTTTTGGCGAAAGTGTCAATATTCCACTGCCAACCTGGTTTTATGATGTTTAAAATTCCGGCGATACCAGTATAAATATTATCTTGTAAGCTAATTGATGGATGGTTGCCTCTTGGTTTGGCAGATGTAGCAATTAAAACTAAGCCAGTGATACGTTCTGGTAGCCGTAACGCCAATTCCATTGCCAAAATTCCACCTAGTGACCATCCTAAAACTAGACATTTTTCGATTTTATATTGTTCTAGTAGGTTTTCTAGGTCTTCTAAATGGTCCTGCATGTTGAAATTGCCTGGAAATCGACTTTTTCCGTATCCTCGTAAATCGGGGGCAATGGTTTGGTAGTTGTTAGATAAATGGCTGGTAAATACCGACATACTTGAACCAGAACCGGGATGTCCGTGTAAACAAAGTACGGGAAAACCTTGACCTTGGATGTAGGTTTTAAGATTACAGTTTTTAAGATTAGTTGTGCGTTCGTGGAACGACTCTGAAAGAGTATTGCCCATTTAAAAAACCTAAAAATAAAAAATTAAAATACTTCAGAGTGTAGTATATTGTAGAGCTTCCTACTTGCGATCGCACTCGGAACTTTCGGAAAATAAAATATCCGGTTCTTCATTACTTGTTATGCTAAAAACGCTGATAAAATAGCTCAAATTCCTTACTGGGTAAGAAAGATAGCTTTTAAACTTGGATTTTGAGCCTTTGGAATCAAATCAAGGATAAAAATCCCTAAAAATCTTACTATTAAAGGCAAATTACGAATTTTTGTTTAAATTTCAGCATAACATCTACGGAAGAGCCAAATATCCAAACCATATACTGAGCATTGATATCACTCATAATGGCTGAATTATCCTACCCTTATAATTTTAAAGGATTTATTTCTTGGTGTTTCCTTTAACCCCCAGAAAAATATATGAAATTTTTACCTTATGAACGGTTAACAATTTATTCTCATTTAGCTCCAGAATCAGCAATGCAAAAATTGACTGATGTAGTTGAAACTAGCCCAAATAAAAAACTTCGAGGTTCAATGATTAAACCGTATCGAGGAGAAATTACTGGATATAAGTTTAAAATAAGTCGAATCATAAATTATAAAAATTCTTTTTTACCAGTTATTAATGGCGAAATAAAGTCAGCAATGGATGGATGTTGTATTCATCTAAAAATGCAACCTCATGTTATGGTTATTTGTTTTATGATTGTTTGGTCAAGTCCTTTAATCTCTTTGCTCTTGATGGCAGTTTTCGCCACAATTACTCCATTAATTTTCCCAAAATTAGTAACAGTAAGTGGAAGTATTTCTATAGAAATAATTTTAGTTCTATTAGGATTTCTGTTATTTGCCTATTCTCTAGTAACTATCTTCTTTAAAATGGAGTCTACTAAATCAAAAGCGTTTTTTCGAGAATTATTTAACTAATCTGGTTTTTCATGGCTATTTCAAGGGATTTTATCTACAAATCCCCCAGCATAATCAATGACACACATTTGTCTATATTTTGAGTGAACGCCAAATGCGACTCCTGCAACTTGAAATTTGGGATTAAACATATTAATTCGATGTCCTCTGTCGGGTACTCCGTCATCGATAATTAATTGCATCACAATATCTTCTGCTGTGTGGGAACCGTAGCTTATATTTTCTCCAGCTGTCTCTTGCCAGCTTCCATAACGTGCCATACGAGTAAAGGGAGTGCTACCATTACTTCCATCATGTCCGACAATTCCTTTTTTTCCTTGGTCTTTTACATGCTCACATGCTGCTAATGATAGACCTTTTGATACCGTTAAAGCTGGTACAGGATTAATTTTTTTGAGGTAGTTAATTGCTTCATCAACTGCTTTTTTACCTTCTTGGGTTTGTAAGTAAAGTTGGGGTGAAATTTTTACCCGTTTTCCTTCAAAGCGCTGTTTGTAAGCTTTTAAAATTGCTGCATAGACAATAGGGTTAGTTCGTGCTTTGTTCATTTCCACAATTACCTGTTGTTCTAAGTTCGATAGGGTATTTTCTTTGACGGGAATATATGAGCTTGCATGGGTATTTACGGATGTAGAAGTATCTGATTGTAGTAGGGATTGACAGGAGTTTATAAGTAAGCTGATGGGGGGAAATACCCAGGGTGGAATTAGGTGCATTGTTTTTTATAATGTGAGTTAAGTAATAAGTACATGTTAATAACTTCAATTTGCTCAAGCAGGTTTTCGGATAGGAGCTAATATTCGGTACTGCGATTAGGTATGATTAGTAAAAATCAGGGTATTAGAGCAATTAAATTTATGAAAACAAAGATAGAAAAGCTTTTACGTCAAGCATTATTGAAGAATGGCAAGATGGAATATGCACTTTTTGAATTTGAATTAGAAAAGCATATTAATTACTGGTATCAAGGTTTAAAGAGAGATGGAGAAGAGTTTGTATTTGTAGTTTCGGAAAATACAGGGGATGTTGCAATGTTATTGATAACTAAAGAACAAGACATTTATGTTAATGAAGATGCAAGGGAACAGCTAGTTTTATTATGGGATAAATCATATCCAAAAAATATGGAGCGTATCATTCCCAGAATGGCAGAAGAATTAGTAAATGGAATTCTTGCGGTAACTGGAGTTAAGATAGCATCGCCAGAATTAATAAAACTTATGACAGAGAAGAAGAAAAAATCAGCTATTAGCAAGAAGTTAGAGGCTAATATGAAAGCTTGTTTTGATAAGTACAAATATCAGGATAACGTATTTTTACCAGAGTCAAAATCCGATAAGTAAAAGTATATTATTCAAGTAAATATTAAGTTGAAAATATGTATTTTCATAAGTAATTTATTGTTTATTCAATGTTAATAATAGCAGTCGTAGGGGTTTTCCTGCCCTGAAAATATTGTTTGTAAACTATATATCTCTCTGAAATGTAACATTTATGGGTGTGTAATAGTATATTTACTTCCGCGATGCTGTACTAAGGAATTCCATAAAGTAAAATATCTAAATCATATACTAAACAATCATATCATTCGCTAAGGGCAGGAAAACCCCGCCCCTACAATAGTTTTGCCTAAAGGCTTTTATCTTAAAGTGTTGGTTAATTTCCGTCGTGCGGTACTAGTATAAATAAAGATTGTTTAGGTTTACTAGTAACAATTTGATAAATTTCTTCTACTGTAATACTTGATGTTAAATAACTTTTATTAAAGCTGTATTTTATGCATTGTTGTGGTTGAATACTTAATCCTAAATTCATTTAGTTTGTAGTTAATAATTATTTTTTGTTAATTTCAAAAATTGAAAAATCATATTTATGGGTCATTTGAGGATTGAGACTTATGAAAATACTTAATTTTATCAGATTTAAAATACATAAAATTCAATAAGAGAAACACCTAATTATCATTAGTAAAAACAAGCTAAATTAATACAGTCAATCTGATTTATGCTTCACTTGGACAAAAAATGAGATAGAAATAGGAGTTTTATGATAGAACTCTAATAAAT
>NZ_NTFS01000363.1 GCF_002289455.1 Brunnivagina elsteri CCALA 953 | reverse complement strand
AGAGTAAGAGGAAGTCGCCAAGGATTTGAGATTACCGTAAGATTTTTCTGTGGAAATTAAAATAATAGTGCGATCGCGGCTATAATTCTTTGCTGCACCGACTTTTAAGTATATCCATTTCCATCTATGTAATTTTAACTAAAATAAATGCTACAAGGATTTTTGCAAATAGCTTTAACACTCGCGATCGTTATTGCCATTACCCCCTTTTTAGGGAAATATATGGCACGGGTATTCATGGGGCAAAGAACAATTCTCGACCCAATTCTTAACCCTTGTGAACGTATCATTTACGCTGTGGGGGGTATTGCCCATCGTGAGAATATGACGGTGGGGCAGTACCTGGGGGCAGTGGTTTTCAGCAACATGTTTATGGGTGGATTTGCCTATCTAATTTTAATCAGCCAGGGTTTTTTACCTTTGAACCCGAATAAGTTGGGGGCATTAAGATGGGATACGGCATTACATACGACAATTTCGTTTCTGACTAATACGGATCAACAACATTATTCAGGTGAAACCGCGTTAAGTTACCTAAGTCAAACTGCGGCATTAACATTTTTGATGTTTGCTTCTGCGGGAACGGGTTTAGCTGTGGGGATTGCCTTTATTCGGGGGTTGACGGGTAAACCTTTGGGTAATTTTTATGTTGATTTGACCCGTGGAATTACGCGAATATTACTGCCACTTTCCATTGTCGGCGCGATCGCACTTCTAAGTCTGGGAGTACCGCAAACATTTGCACCGACATTGGAACTGAAAACTCTGGAAGGTTCGACCCAATATATAGCTAGGGGACCAGTTGCATCGTTTGAGATGATTAAACAATTGGGGGAAAATGGCGGTGGTTTTTTTGGTGCGAATTCCGCACATCCCTATGAAAATCCCAATGCTTTATCGAATTTGATTGAAATCATTGCAATGGTTTCGATACCATCAGGGTTGATTTATACCTATGGGGTGTTTGCAGGTAATATCAAACAAGCTTGGCTGCTTTTCTGGATGGTATTTACTATTTTTGTGGTACTAGTAATCTTTGCTGCCATTGGTGAATATCAGGGAAATCCCCTGGTAAATAATATTATTGGGCAGGAAGCTATTAATCTTGAAGGTAAAGAAGTTCGCTTTGGTTGGGCACAAACCACCTTATGGGCAGTGATGACAACTGCAACGATGTGTGGTGCAGTGAATGGGATGCATGACTCATTAATGCCCCCAGGTGGATTTACAACATTATTAAATATGTTCCTACAAATAGTATGGGGTGGACAAGGAACGGGAACAGCATATTTATTTATCTTCTTGATTTTGACCGTATTCCTGACTGGATTAATGGTGGGAAGGACACCAGAATTTTTGGGACGCAAAATTGAAAAACGTGAAATTGTCCTTGCCAGTGTAATTTTGTTAATTCACCCCATTGCCGTATTATTGCCTAGTGCCATAACACTTGCCTTTCCCAAGACACTTGCCGGAATTAGTAACCCAGGATTTCATGCGATCGCACAAGTTGTATATGAATATGCTTCAGCCAGCGCTAACAATGGTTCGGGTTTTGAGGGTTTAAATGATAATACCCTGTGGTGGAACCTCAGCACAGCCTTGAGCATCCTCCTGGGACGTTATGTACCAATTATTGCTATTTTATTACTTGCTGATAGTATGGCAAAAAAACAACCAGTTCCCGAAACCCCCGGTACATTAAGAACTGACTCATCCCTATTTATCTCCGTGACCGCAGGTGTTATTCTCATACTCGGAGTTTTAACCTTCTTCCCAGTTTTAGCACTAGGACCAATCGCTGAAGGCTTTAAACTAGCTGGGGGATATTAAATAATAAACAAACAGACGCGATATATCGCTACATTCCCAATCCCAATCCCCTAATTCCTATATTCTAATTCCTAATTGTCGTACAGACGACCCGGTGGGTCGTCTCTCCCAATTCCCAATTCCTAATTCCCAATTCCTAATTCCTAATTCCTAACTCTTAATTCTTATTTTTATGATTGGCTCAATTAACACACCACCATCGCGCCGTCCACGCAATCGACCGAGCGATCGCCGTCAATCCCGCAAACAATCCAAAGCCATTCCTAAAGGACTTTACACTCGTGCCATCAAAGATGCCTTTGTCAAACTAAATCCCAAAGCAGCTATCCGCAATCCTGTGATGTTCCTGGTATGGATGGGCACAATAATTACCTTAATGGTGACTATCGATCCCTATTTATTTGGTCCCGTTTCTGGTCAAAACCTGCAACTTTTCAACGGATTAATTACCGCTATCCTATTTTTTACCGTACTATTCGCCAACTTTGCCGAAGCTGTTGCGGAAGGACGGGGAAAAGCCCAAGCAGATGCCCTTAGGTCAACAAAATCGGAAACCATCGCCAAAAAACTTGCTCCGGATGGTTCAATCAGCGAAGTATCTTCTACAACCCTCCGACAAGGCGATACAGTCTATGTCAGCGCTGGTGATATTATCCCTGGGGATGGGGAAGTCACAATGGGAGTTGCGAGCGTCGATGAATCGGCTATTACTGGTGAATCTGCCCCGGTTTTAAAGGAATCTGGTTCTGATGTCGGCAGTTCCGTAACGGGGGGTACACGCATTATCTCCGATGAATTGATTATCCGCATTACATCTGACCCCGGCAAAGGCTTTATCGATCGCATGATTGCTTTAGTAGAAGGTGCAGAACGCAGCAAAACCCCCAATGAAATCGCTTTGACTGTGCTATTAGCGGTTCTGTCACTGGTATTTATGATTGTAATTGTGACGTTGCCTGCATTTGCTTATTACGTCAACAGTCCCATTAGCGTCTCCGTACTAATTGCCTTATTAGTAGCATTAATCCCGACAACAATCGGTGGTTTACTTAGTTCTATTGGCATTGCTGGTATGGATAGAGTTGCCCAATTTAACGTCATAGCCACCTCTGGAAGGGCGGTAGAAGCTTGCGGTGATGTTAGTACACTGATTTTGGATAAAACCGGAACAATTACCCTTGGCAACCGATTAGCGGAGGAATTTTTACCAATTAATGGTCACGATATCCAAGAAATGGCGCAAGTTTCCCTTTGGGCAAGTATATTTGACGATACACCCGAAGGTAAATCAATAGTCCGTCTATCCGAACGCTTGGGGGCATTCATCGACTTTGACACCAACAACGTCGAAGGTATACAATTTTCTGCCAGGACTCGCATGAGCGGCACAAATTTACCCGATGGCAGAGAAGTGCGTAAAGGTGCTGTGGAAGCAATCAGAGGATTTGTACGTTCTCGAAACGGCTATGACTCCCCCGAACTCGATACCGCATATCAAAGAGTCTCCGAACAGGGAGGAACACCCCTTGCTGTTGCCTTGGATGGGGAAGTTTACGGTGTTATTTATCTTAAGGATATCGTCAAACCAGGAATAAGAGACCGTTTTGACCAACTACGACGTATGGGTGTACGTACTGTAATGTTGACAGGGGACAACCGGATTACCGCTTCAGTGATTGCCCGTGAAGCTGGGGTTGATGACTTTATTGCCGAAGCCACACCAGAAGATAAAATCGATGTGATTCAGCAGGAACAAGCACAGGGAAAACTTGTGGCAATGACAGGGGATGGTACAAATGACGCACCAGCACTTGCCCAAGCAAACGTCGGTGTGGCAATGAATACGGGCACACAGGCAGCAAAAGAAGCAGCAAATATGGTGGATTTAGATTCTGACCCCACCAAATTAATAGATATTGTGGGAATTGGCAAACAATTATTAATTACCCGTGGTGCTTTAACAACTTTTTCGATTGCGAATGACATTGCCAAGTACTTTGCAATTATTCCCGTATTATTTACATCTGCGAATTTGCAAGGTTTAAATATTATGCGTTTGACAAGTACAAATACTGCGGTATTATCGGCATTAATTTACAATGCTTTGATTATTCCTGTATTAATTCCTTTAGCATTAAAAGGAGTAAAGTTCAGACCACTAACAGCCAATCAATTATTGCAACGCAATATTTTAATTTACGGTTTAGGAGGGATTATTGCGCCATTTCTAGCTATTAAAGTTATAGATATTATAATTACTGCGATTGGCTTTTTTTAATAGACTTATACCATTTTAATATGAAGATGCATAAAATAACCCCACCGCCTCTCAACCTCCCCTTAGCAAGGGGAGGTTGAGAGGAATCGAAATAATGTGCAACTTCACAAGTAATTGGTATTAGGTGCATAAATGTTGAATTGGAAAATATTTTTATTTATGAAAAAATTAAGATTAGGTTGGCAGAAATGGCGCAGAAAAAAGTTACTATTAATCATATTTTTAGGAATTAGTCTCAACATTATTTTTGCACCCATTGTTTACGCCAATATCGGAAAATTTGAGCCACGTCATACTTATGCGATCGCAGGTTTAAGCATAATCACCCTGGGAATCATCATTTATTTATTTGATGTCATATTCAGACCAGAAAAATATTAACATCGTAGAGTCGTCTAAATATAAATTAATAATTATTGTTAATTTCCTGCCCATTGCCCCTTTCCCCTAAATTATGTTAAAAAATATCCTGAAAGCGATTCGCCTAAGTTTAATATTGTGGCTACTAACAGCCGTAATATACCCATTATTAATATTTAGTGTTGGACAATTACCATTTCTCAGAGAAAAAGCAAACGGTAGCATAGTTGCTAACCTAGAAAATCAACCATACGGTTCAACATTAATCGGTCAACTATTCACATCCGATAAATACTTTCATCCTCGTCCCAGCACAATCCGCTACAGCCAAGGCAAGCAAGCAAGACCAACAGGTATATCTGGAGCTAGTAATCTGGCTCCTAGCAACCCAAAATTAATCAGTCGTACGCTAGAAACAGCGAATCAATTACGTGATGAAAATTTGCAAATTACAGCAGATTTAATCTACACCTCCGCTTCGGGTTTAGACCCTCATATTTCCATCAAATCAGCAAGAACTCAACTTGAAAGAGTTGCCCGTGCCCGTAATATCAAACAAGAGGAAATAATGCCATTAATAAGTCGATTTACTGATGGTAGGTTTTTGGGTATTTTTGGTGAACCCGGTGTCAATATTTTGAGATTGAATTACACCCTAGATTTGAATGAATTTAATCGGAAGCAAAATAACTAAAAATTATCAAGAATCAGAATATCTTATGGTAAGCAAGCTACAGAATTGAATTTTGTATTTATTTTTTCCTTATTTCGTAACTGCAAATACTTGACTAATAACCAATGACCAATAATTATTAATTAATCCAAAATCCAAAATCTAAAATCTAAAACCCAAAAACCTGTAATGATTCGCGTAATTGGTTTAATGAGCGGTACATCCGTTGATGGTATTGATGCTGCCTTAGTAGAAATTTATGGTCAAGATTTAGATATTCAAATCGAATTGATTGCCGCTAAAACCTATCCTTACCCAGATGAATTGCGAGAAAAAATTTTATCAGTATGTGCAAATGAAGCGATATCAATGCAGGAACTAGCCCAATTAGATGATGCGATCGCATTTGCTTTTGCTTCATCTGCCTTAAATATCCAAGCCAGTCACGAACCTGCAACTCTCATCGGTTCACATGGTCAAACTGTATACCATCGACCACCCACTCTTAATACCCTTGCCTATAGCCTCCAACTCGGTAGAGGTGCTTTAATTGCACAGCTAACTAATCTGACCACCATCAGTAATTTCCGTGCTGCTGATATCGCCGCAGGTGGTCAAGGTGCCCCATTAGTCCCACGTATTGATGCTGCATTACTAAGCCACCCCGAAGAATCACGATGTATTCAAAATATCGGTGGAATTGGTAATGTTACTTACTTACCTGCTCGACGTGATAACTGGTTAGAAAAGATACGTGGCTGGGACACTGGACCAGGGAACAGCTTGCTCGATTTAGCCGTACATCAATTAAGTAATGGTGCTAAAACATACGATGAAAATGGCGATTGGGCAGCAAGCGGAAATATTTGCCAAACCCTAGTAAAACAATGGCTCCAACACCAATATTTTCACACACCACCGCCAAAATCTACAGGAAGGGAATTATTTGGTGTTGATTACCTGCAACAATGCTTTCAAGATGCTGAAAAACATCAACTCACCCCAGCCGACTTTTTAGCAACCCTAACCGAACTGACAGCAGCATCAATAGTTGAAAATTATCGCCTATTTTTACCACAAATGCCCCAAAGAGTACTTTTATGTGGTGGTGGTACTCGCAATTTATACTTAAAAAGGAGATTACAAATATTACTTGACAAAGTACCAGTAACAACCACCGATGAAGTTGGTTTAAATGCCGATTTTAAAGAAGCGATCGCATTTGCAGTACTCGCTTATTGGCGACAAATGGGCAACCCTGGAAATCTACCATCCGCGACAGGTGCAAGTCAAGAAGTACAGTTGGGAGAAATTCACCAACCCAGCGCTGAGTAATACAGCCTATACTCAAAACGGCTAAAAAAATAAACCTCTGTCATACTGACGAAGCTAGACGAAAGACTTCCCGAAGGGTAGTAAGCTGTTCCGCATTTAAATCATATAATCCAAATTATTATAATTATTGTGGGGTGGGCATCCCTGCCTGCCCTAATATATAATTTAGGTGCTTTTTAG
>NZ_NTFS01000362.1 GCF_002289455.1 Brunnivagina elsteri CCALA 953 | reverse complement strand
TGTCTCATATTCTATAATGCAGTCTGTACCAATTTACATTCTGATTTTTTTTCTACCCCGATTTACCGAGCGGATACATATTTTCTGCATCCTGCCAACCAGTTAGTTTGCGATTTGGTGATAGATAGGTAATCAGAAATGAAGCAATAAATGCTACGGCTGCAATAAAGAATATTAAACGATAATTTTCAAGTTTAATACTTGAAGCTTTACCAATATTTCTCAGCATGATAAATACAGAAATAATATTACAAACAATTCATGGATTGTAAATTCTGTGAGTATTTTGTTTTTGTTTTTTCTCCGTATTCTTTAACCGTATTTCCATCGCTAACATTACTAACTTGGGAATCGACGGAAATATTTGTACCTGCGAATTGCATTTGAGCAGCACGTTCGATTAATCTATTTCCAGTAAATTTTTTACCTGTAGTTGGGTCAATTTGTTGGGATGCTGTGGATAGTAAATTATTGGTTTGGGATTCAATCAAAGTTTGTTGTTCGGATGGTGAGAAATATTGTGTCATTTCCTCACCAGTAATATTTTCTCCAGAATCTAGCTTTGCCAGAAATTCTTCTCCACCAGCTTTACTACTAATAATTCTCCGCACATCGGGATTTGATGACATAAACTGCATTGCTCCAATTTCTCTTCCACAATTACCGGAAGAGTCACATACATAATTACCGACAAAGTTATAATTATTTTGTGTGTTAGATAAAGCCGAACTCAGAGCATCAACATTTGTACCAGAAGCATGAATATTCTTACAATTATCTTTTGATGCTGGGATTAAATTGACAATTTTATCATTACTTTTGCTTGTGGTAATTGGAGAATTATTAAAGCGAAAACCACTACTTCTCAATCCGGTGGAAGTCGAAACTGAATTTTTATTCTCATCAATGTTACCCAAAAATATTGGTTCCTTCTCCCTATAAGTCATAAACGGAACGGGACCGATAAAATAGGGAGTACATCCCAAATCAACGAAATTATTCCGCATACAAACTCGGAAAAATAACGACTGGGAAATCATGCCATCAACTTCCGATACATCCCATACCGCGACTTTAAATGCATCACCAAAAAGGTTTCTACCCGTTGGTTCTTTCCCACCATTAACCGAACCTAAAATCCCTTTTCCACCTTTGACTAGCTGATATTTACCACTAATCCAAGCTTTTCCATTCACCACAGGGGAACCCGACAACTCGGTATGAGCGCAATCTTTGTCACAGGGTACGGCAAATCCTTCTTTGTTGCTTTTTGTTGCTTACAGAGACAGTTCGATTTCGCTTCTGTTCGTCAGTCGCAAAAGCAACATCAACTATTCCCACGGACGTACCCACTGGATTGATGGGATTGGGAAATTGAGAGAAGGGGACTTTATTGAGTCCAGGGATTTCAGAAATGTACACTCCCTGCCATTTATCAAAACTTGCAATGGATGTTGATGTTATATTGGGAATCGAATTAAGATTATAGGATTTTAAATCTAACGAATCAAAGCTTAATTTCCCTAAATGGGATGATTGCTTGAGTAAATTACCAATGGTTTGATTTGTATCGAAAGATGTCGATAAATTTTGAGACAATAAATCAAAAATTGGTTTGACTTGAGAAATAGGAAAATCTTTTAACTCTGGAATAGCTTTGACTAAGCTATCCAAAGTTTGTAATTTCATCACACCAAAACTACCCAAGTTACTTCTTCCTAAATCTAGATTAGTAATTTGAGAAATATCGGTCAGCGATAACTGTTGCAATTTGAAGGAATCTTGAAAGTCGCCCAACATTGTAAATGAATCTGGTTTTTGTCCAGCATTCCAACTGCGAGAGGGGTTATATCCAAGTTTATCGATAACATTTTGAGGTGCTTTAAATGAGCCAGGTTCGCTAATTGCTGGCATATTTGAAAAGGTGATTTTGTTCCAATCGGGTAAACGGGTATTTTGCCAAGCTACCGTTGGTATTTGCTGTTGTGTCACTGGAGGATTCGACATACTGTATTGTTGTGGAAAGAGGATAATTCCACCTGCGACTAATAATGACAGTCCCAATCCCGTAAAAGTTATTGTGTTCATTTTCATGATTTTATCCTTGGAAATTATTTAGAATTGTTGATAAATTTTTGCTGTATATCACTATCGCTACCTAATTCGGCTAACCGATTAATTAATTGCCTAGAAATTCCACTATCACGAGCCGCTATACTAATTGATTTTCCAGAGCGCACATTGATAAAAAACTTCTCAATTCGTTGCCATAATCGAGACTGCTCGGAAATTAAACCTTGTTGTTTAGTAATATTCAAGCCTCGACTGATTTGTTGTAATTTATTAGTGCTATTAATATTTGAATAAATTTTTGATTCGAGAATGGGATTGAAGTTTGGTAAAATTTCTAAGGTTTGATAATCAGGTTTTTTATTTCCCATTACAACTTGAAATAAATAAACTTGCCTCTGGGAGTTACCTTTTGTCACAACTGTGAGTAAGCTAGTACCTGTACTCGGTAACTGGGGCAGTTTTAATTTATTAATCTGTCGTAAATGTATGACTGTCGCTCCCGACTGCTCGCACTGCTGTGATAAACCACTCAAACAACCATCAACATCGAGAGATGCGATCGCAGGATTATCCAACCATACTTTTTCGACGATTTCGCCAGTTTTAATAAAAGAAATATTCACCCCATATCCAGGTGATAATTTAATTTCTGGTATTTGCTTGGAACTATTTCCAGTCGCAATATCCTGGGAAATTTGCTTTACACCTTGTCGAATCTCAGCAGCATTTACTGTTGGTAAATTGACAAATGGGAAAGATATTAAACAAATAATAGTTATGTTATTAAATAAAATACTGCCCATTACAACCTCACCTAAAACTGAAAAGTTTGGTTTACAAATACTTGAACCTCAGTACCAGCTTTGACATACCAAACATTTTCGCGTTGCTGAATTTCCTGCAATGCTTGTTGATTGCGCTGGAGAATTTGTTGGGTTAAAGGTTCAAATCCCCCTTCCAAAACTGCTCCCAAAATATTGGAACGATTTCTTCTAATTGATGAGAAGGAACTCGTGCCACCAAAATCACTATTAGTTGAGGTTTGTTCTTCTTTCGGTTGATTAAGAACCTTACCTACTTTAGCTAGAGAACCAACTGCAAACGTCTCTGCATCCCGTGAAGCGATTTCTCCACCTTTATCACCCCATTTTGATGCAATTAAAGGTTGACCAGATTTACCCCGAATTGCGATCGCATTTGCTGGAAGTAAATATTCATTCCCATCAATTACCGCTCCCGTTGCTTCTAGTTCGATAAATCCTGATTTCTGAATATCTTTAACTTGAACAATTATTTGTGAGTTTTTTGGGAGAATGACAAAACCATCTTTAGTTTTTAGAGATTTAGAAAGTTGGATAATAAATTTGTCTGATTGTTGTTTGCTGTTAGATTGTCTATCCACATTATTGACTTGATTATTAGCCCAAATTAAAGGTGTTACTAATTTTCCCAAACTAGATGAACCTACTGTTAATTGTTGTATTTCTTGATTGTTAATAATTGAAGCTTCTTCATCATGAAGTGGTTCTAGTTCCGAATCATTATTTGTTGTCACTATTTGATTTGGGTTTGATGTGAATGAAACTAAAGTTGCACGAGGAATAGTTGGTGTTTGTTGTTCATCTACCGCAGAAGTTAAAGTATTATTGGGCAGAGAATCAGATTTAGAATTGGATGCGAATTGTACATTCCCATAACTCCCTAAGCTGCTAATTTCTCTCCATTCCTCTATAGGGTTAACTTCTTCTTTTTTGGGTAAAGGTTTTGATAAAGATGGTGGATTTACTTTATTTACAACTGGCTGTAATCTTGGTGTATAAGCAGCGTGAGGAGGATTATAGCTAACTCTTTGAGGTATCGGACGTGCTACATAAGTCACTCGATTTCTGGGTATTTCTCTTGGCACTACAGTAGGAGATAACTTATTATTTTGCGGTTGAGTATTACGTCTAACAATCTGGGTTTTAGGTCTTTGGGAATGCTCCACTGATTTAATTTTCTCAGCTTGGGTAGAGAGTGCCAATTCCGCTTTTAACTTTCCTGTTTCTGTTGCTTGAGAGTTATCGGCAATTTCAACTTTTGGGTTACTTTCTTCACGATTTGCGATTGTAGGTGCAATCCTGGGTTTACCCGACATAATGCTATTTAAAACAGTCGCAGCACCACCAAAAACCACAAGCATCACTAATCCTACTGCACCAAATTTGGCAAAGGGGTTCCCATAAAAAGTTGGTTGAGTTTTACCCAGTTGTGGGTCATCAAATAATTCATGAGTTGCAATTGGATTTGTATCTTGATTATTTATTTCTCCTTGCACTACTTCTGCTGATTCGATAAGTTGCGTTTTCTTATCAGAATTTTTTTCATCGTTCAAACCTAGTAGTTTTGCAAAACTTTCTTCATTCCAATTATTCTCTTGCTCGTTATTTTCATCTGACAAATTCTGCATTACAAATTCTCCTGTGGTAAATCTCGAATTGCATAAATTTCCAACCCACTAGCACGAACTTGATAAATTACTGCTACTAAACCACTCACATTTGCTGGAGATTCGGGAGCTTCTACTGCTCTTACAAATATTTCTTTATTAAAAGAAATTACTTCTCCTAAATTATTTCCTCTATCAAAAATAGTCAGATTCGCAATCATCTTGACTTTCCATTTCCCCTCTTCAATTTTTATCGGTGATTGAATTGAAAGTGGAACCAAAACAACTTGGGTTTTACCTTTAAAAACTCCTGGTGGTGTCATCGAAGCCAACATTTTTAAAAATTCTTTGCGAAAATCCTCTGATAATGCGTGAGATGCTTGCCATGCTCCTGATACCACCCTGTTTCCCCTCAATCCTCGTTCTCCAATATTGATTCCTGTATCAGGTTTGGGTTTTGCGTTTTCTTCGACTGTGGTAGGTGGTAAATTTCCCGACCAATTCATCATCAGAGTCATGGTGTCGGAGACGAAACGGGAGATAACTGCGGGAGTACGATCGCGATTTCCTAAAGGTGCAACTTTTATTGCGGAACCTGTCTCTAATTGCACTAAAGTTGGAGGTGGTTTTTTATTTAATTGTGAGTAGGAACCGTAGATTAATACAAGGAGAAAAAACGTAATAATATGTAATCCAAAAGTGACAACGGCAAATAATGCGAAAGTATCTCCATTTGAGAACTTTTTAGAAGCACGATTTAAAAATCTCAGCCGTTTATTTTTGGTCGATTCTGATGTCATAGTTAAATTTTATTAACCATTCTTTGAACGAAAGTAGAAACACCAAAACTCGCAATACTTGAAAAACTTCTAAAAACTGCCATCCCTCCCCCTGCTGCTAAAACTACAGATAAAATCGGAGCAAGAATCCCAATTGCAAATGCAAAAATCATTGGGTCATTATTATCAGAATTCAAAACCATTGTGGAAATTAGACCAGAAATAATATTGAAACAAAGCTTTATCATTCCCACCGAAAAGAAGCCAGTTAGCCATGCAAAAATAGCTTTTGAACCGACTGGAAGTAGTGAACCACCCACAGCTAGGGGACCGAGTAAAGCTGTTAACAACATACAGACTTCGATTATCCATTGGAAAGCGATACCTTCGGTAAGCTTCGCTAACGCAAGCGCAAATAACCAACCCCTCATCGCTAATTGAAAAATATTAGTGTTGAAAAAATCGCTAATACTTTTGACCCATTCGGGACGATTATCCTCATCTAAATAGGCTTGTTATTTTGGATTCGCTATTGTGTGAACCAAAAAGACCTTACTGAGATGTTAGGTAATTGAGTATTTTGGGAATAATAGATATTACAAACGTAAGCTCGCTGATTGTAAAGAAGGTTTCTTATGGATGAAGTCATTAGAAAAATTGCTGCTTTGGGATTACCTGGTGTAATACTTCTGATTGTAATGGCTACAACAGGTTTGACGGGTGGGGCAGCTATTGTATCAGCTTTGGCATTACTCGGTGGACCAGCTGGTATGCTCGGAGGTATTGGAGTTCTGGGACTCACGGTAGCTATTGCAGATTACCTTACCAAATTGGGTATTGAGCTTATGCTGATACGAACGTATGAAATACGTAGCGAAAAAGAATCTGTAGAAAACCTTTGTCAAGAAATCGATAAATTACCTCATGTTAGTAATGAATTAAAAGAAAAGGTTAAAAGAACAATTGATAAAAAGATAGTTTTTGTTTTAGCTGGTCGTACAGGAGTTGGAAAATCGAGTACTGTTAATAAGCTTTTAGGTCGTGAAGTAGCTAAAGTTGGTAAATTTGAAGCAACTACAATGTCCGTTGAGCCATACGAACACAAAATAAATGGTATAAAAATCACAATTGTAGATACTCCTGGTCTTTGTGATGACTTGGAAGAGACTGGTAATGACCAACAATACTTAGATTTGATGAAATCTAAAGTCAATCAAATGGTTTCAATGTGGTTTGTAAGCCGTCTTGATGAAACTAGAGTTAGTAGTGATGAAAAACGAGGTATAAAACTGCTTTCAAAAGCATTTGGGTGCGACTCTTTTAAGAATATGGTGTAAAATAAAAGAGTAATAAATGAAAAGCCTACCAGAATAGTATTGC